>NZ_CP054925.1:10354648-10663756 GCF_013364075.1 Amycolatopsis sp. Hca4 | reverse complement strand
CCTTCACGCAGTCCTGGTGTGAACCAGCAAGCCATGGAGGAGCTTTGAGCAGACCGGCCTTCGCCCCCGCACTCGTCGCGGGCAGGAAATCCAGCAGACGCTGACGTCTCAGCCCGTTCCTTGCCCATCATCCGGGCAGCACTGGCCACCGTGGGGTGGCCCGCGTTCCTCATCTTCCGGAGGTCTCTTTGTCACGCCACAAAACAGCCGCGACCATCGCGGTGCTCGTCTGCGCCACCATCGGCGTCGCCGGGCCATCGGGGTCCGCCACCGCCTCGCCCGGCCCGGGCGCGCTGACCACTATCGACACCTCGGCCGGCAACCGCGCGGCGCCGGTGCCGGGCCTCTACGACTGGAGCAAGGCCGGTTTCCGCGGCGGACAGGACCTGCCCGGCGCCGGCGCGGTGAACCCGAGCGCGGGCTGCCGGATCACCGCGGCTCAGCTCGCCACCGCCTACCAGGTAAAGCCCGACGACGGTGTCGACGACACCACCGGCATCCAGGCGGCCATCGACAAGATCCACTCGTCGTGCTCGCCCTCGGCGAGCTACACCAAGCTGAGCCTGATCACACTGCCGGCCGGCACGCTGAACGTCAGCCGCGAAATCCACGTCGACGCGAACTACCTGATCCTGCGCGGCGCGGGCACAGACAAGACGAAGTTCGTCTACCAGCCCGACAAGAACACCGAATACGACGTCGTCACCCCCGACGGCGACCAGTGGGACCAGCACGAGATGACCTACGAGGACGGCTCGGGCGGCTGGCTGTGGCCGGGCCGCGGCCTCTTCCGCGTCCAGTCCCGCGGCGTCGACCCCGGCTACGCCGGCGAGTACCAGTCCGCTCCCGCCAACCGCAAGGACATCTTCGAAGGCACGATCAACGCGCACTGGAAAGCGGGCGCGAAGCTGCGGGAGAAGCCGGGTGACAAGGGGTTCGCGGCCCGCACCGGCGACAAGACCGTCTACCTCGCCACCAGCGGCAAGACTTCGAACATGAAGGTCGGCGGCTTCATCAACATCCGGGCCGCGAACACCATGAAGTTCTACCAGTCGATGAACGCCGTGCCCACGACGTGGCCGCTGCAGAACCTGCACATGCGGCAGCAGTGGTTCACCATCACCGCGATCGACACCAAGAACCACACGGTGTCGATCGACAAGCCGCTCGAGTACGACGTTCCCGTCGACTCCACTTCGGATGGTTCCACTCCCATCGACGGGACGACGTACGCGTCGAAGGCCTCGCCGATCGTGGACCCGATCGTCGGCGTCGGGTTCGAGGACTTCTCCTTCACCCAGGCGCCACCGCCCGGCGTGACGCCGGAACAGGCCAAGGACAACTACGGCAACCTCGCGCCGAGCCTGGCCATGCACGGCATCGTCTTCAAGTGGGCAGCCAACTCCTGGGTCCGCGGCATCCACGCGAGCATGACCGGCTCGCACCCGATCGTCACCGAGGAAGCCAAGAACCTCCAGATCGTCGACAACGAGCTGGACGGCTCGTGGAACAAGGGCAAGGGCGGTAACGGCTACTTCCGCGGCTCCCGCGTGTGGGACTCGCTCTACGCCGGCAACACCACTCGCGACCTGCGCCACTTCACCTTCCAGTGGTCGGCGTCGGGCAACGTCGTGATCGGCAACGACATCGACTCCGACTTCAACATCCACGGCGGCTACGAACGCAACAACCTGTTCGAGAACAACACGAACAAGGTCTCCTACGCCCACCGCTCGGGCAACTGCACCGCGCACTGCGGCGACGAAGGCGGTGATGCCCCGGACGACTCGAGCTGGTTCCCGATCTACTGGTCGACCGGGCAGAAGGCGGTCAAGTGGTCCGGCTCGTCCGGCCCCCGCAACGTCTTCTTCAACAACACCATGACCAAGCAGATCACCGCGAACGCGGCCTACACGCCGTACTACGCCGACCACACGAAGATCTACCAGTTCGGCTGGGACGGCACGGCGTTCCACCACCTCGACGCCGCCGGCAAGCCGATCACCGACTGGGCCCACAACGAACAACGCGACTACAGCCACGGCCACGGCGTCGACGACACGAAGACCAGCACCGCGAAATCTCTGTTCCTGAAGAACATCAGCTGAAAGGACACCCCGATGATCAAGCTCCTCACGGCGCTGTCCCTGGCCGGGCAGCTCATGCACCCCGCGGCCACCACGATCACCGTCTCGACGGCCGCGCAGCTCACCTCGGCGCTGTCCGCGGCGAAGGCGGGTGACACGATCGTGCTGGCCGACGGCGACTACAGCGGCGCGTTCGTGGCGACCAAGCCCGGCACCGCGTCCGCGCCGATCACCCTCACCGGCAGCGCGAAGGCCGTCCTGCACGACCCGCTGTTCAACCCCGGCGACACCGACTGCCCCTCCGGGCAAACCGGCTACGGCCTGTGGCTGCAGGGCGCGAGCTACTGGAACCTCAAGGGCTTCACCGTCAAGGACTCGAAGAAGGGCATCGTCCTCGACGGCGCCTCCCACGTCACCATCGACGGCGTCACCGTCCACGACATCGGCTACGAAGGCGTGCACTTCCGCAAGAGCAGCGCCTACGGCGTCATCAAGAACTCGGCGGTCTACAACACCGGCAAAGAGCAGCCCGGCTACGGCGAAGGCATCTACCTCGGCTCGGCCAACAGCAACTGGGAATGCTACGGAACCGGCGGCGGCACCGCGCCCGACGCGAGCAACTACGTCCAGGTCCTGGACAACAAGATCGGCCCCGGCGTCGCGGCCGAAGGCATCGACATCAAGGAAGGCACCCACGACGGCATCATCTCGGGCAACACCCTCGACGGAACGGGCGAGAGGAACCAGAACTCGGGCGACTCCACCATCGACGTCAAGGGTGACGGCTACCGGATCACCGGCAACAAGGTGACCAACCCCTACCTCGACGGCTTCCAGACACACAACGTCTGGGCCAAAACCGGCTGTGGCAACACCTTCACGGGCAACAACTTCACCCTGACCAATTCACAGGGATACGGCATCAACTCGACCAACCAGAGCAGCTGTATCTCCCAGAAGTCCCCGAACGTGATCGGCGCGTCCAACACCGCCACCGGCGGCAAGGGAGTGTCGAAAACACCGGTGACCCCGGGCAGCTGACCGACGTCCGCCGGGCCGGTGGCCGAACACGGCTTCCGGCCCGGTGCCTGCCGGCGACCGTCACCGCTCCGGTCATTTGACGGGCACTGTCCCAGGTCGATTCCGTCACCCTGAGCACCATGGTTCACATGCGTGCCGCTCTCTACACCCGGACCGGCAAGGCCGGCGACGTCCTCCGGGTCCTCGATCTCGCTCGGCCCGATCCCGGACACGGCGAGGTGCGCGTGCAGATCTCCTTGTCCGGGATCAACCCCAGCGACGTCAAGCGACGTGACGGGCAGACACCGAGCCGGATCGACGGGTTCCAGGTGCCGCACATGGACGGAGTGGGGCGGATCGACGCCGTCGGTCCCGGGGTGCCGGCCGAGCGGGTGGGGCAGCGGGTGTGGCTGTGGATGGCAGCGTTGTCCTCTTCGTGGGGCACGGCGGCCGAATTCTGCGTCGTCCCGCAGGAACAGGCGGTCCCGCTTCCGGACCATGTGCCCGACGAGCTGGGCGCGTCGCTCGGGGTCCCCGCGCTGACTGCGCACCAGTGCCTGTTCCCGGACGGGCCGCTCCAGGGCACCGACGTACTCGTGGCCGGCGGCGCAGGAGCGGTGGGCCATTTCGCGGTCGAACTCGCCAAGTGGGCCGGGGCCCGCGTGGCGACCACGGTGAGCGGCCCCGCGAAAGCCGAACTCGCTTCGCAAGCCGGCGCTGACCTCGTCGTCGACTACCGCAGCCAGGACGCGGTCGCCGAAATCCGTGCCTTCAGTGACGGTATCGATCGGGTCGTGGAGGTGGCACCCGCCGCGAACTGGGAGCTCAACAGGGCCGTGTGCGCGACCGGCGCGCGCATCGTCGCGTACTCGGTGGACCGCCCCACCCTCGAACTACCGCTGCTGCCGAGCCTGACTTCCCTCGTCACGATCCGCTTCCTGCTGATCTACCGCGCCCCCCGCAACGCGGTCGTTCAAGCCGCGCAGGAGGTCACGGCCGCGGCAGCGCGCGGCGCCCTGACCTCACTGCCGATCCACTCCTACAGCCTCTCGCGAATCGCCGAGGCCCACCAGGCCGTCGAGGCCGGGGTAACCGGGAAAGTCGTCATCGACCTCCGGAAATGAGCCCGTGGCGGAAGCCGTTCCCGGCTCCCGCCACGGGACGGGTGACCAGCTCCCCTCAAGCCTGGCCGCGGAATCCGACGGGATGAGCAGGAGGAGCTGCGCGGCTTGCCGGGCTTCCGGGGTACTCGCGCGGTACATCGCGGCCGACCGCCGCACCGGTAGTCGCAAAGTTCGCGTCGCCACCGGCCAATCGACCACGATCAGCGCGACCGATCGCGAACGCAACCAGCAGATCCGCTCGTGGGCGAACGCCAACGGCTACGAAGTCTCGGAACGGGGACGCCCTGTCCTCGGAGGTCGTCACCGCGTTCGAGCAGGCTCAAGCCAGCTTCTCAGGGGACGCTGCCATGTCGGCGGCGAGGGCGCACCCTCGCCGCCGACATCATGACGTGGACCTGCTGCCTCGTCGGCAGTCAGACTGCCCGGCGTAGGCACAGACGGTACGACTTATCTGCCGGGCCCCGAATAGTCAGCCGTCGTGCGCAGTGACGGTTTCCGCCCGAGGAGCCCCCGTTCGACCCGCCGGTCACGCGACCCAATGCCCCGGTCCGATCGCCCCGTACTCGTCATGCACCGCGATACGCCGGTTCGTGTGTTCGCCCTCGGCCCGGAAGATAATGACGTCTTCGTGCGCGATCAGGTGCAGCGGAAGGCCGGCCTCGCGCTGTTTGCGGATGAAATCGCGCTGGAAGAAGCTGCCGCGGGAAACCAGCTCGGTGTCCGCGGCGCGGGCGAGCAGGGCGACGCACCGCTCGACCGGCACCAGTCCGGCCGCGACGCCGCAGGCGATGACCTGCGACGGGAGGTCGATCAGCTCGGCGTGCTCACGCCACGGCCGGACGGTGATCGCGACGTGGCCGGCCGGGCGCAGGACACGGGCGCACGCGGCGAGGATGCGGGTGAAGCCGGCCAGCAGGCGGTGGTGGCCGATGTTGGCGAGATTGCCGCGGTCGAGGGCGCTGCCGTAGCGGTAGTGGCGCTTGCTGACCTTGTCGACGCCGGACTCCCGGTTCGTGCTGACCAGGCCGTGCACCGACGGCCCGTACGGCGGCGAGGTGACGACCAGCGCGACCTGGCCGGCGTACTCGCCGGGCAGGAGAGCCTCAAGCTGGCGGGCGTCGCCGCGGACGATTCGGCCGTCGTGGTCGTAACCACGCTTGCGCGCGACGCCGAGGTTCGCGCGGGCGATGTCGGCCCAGTGCGGCTCGTACTCGATGCCGACGGCGCGGCGGCCGAGGTCGATCGCCTCGATCAGCGTGGTTCCGATCCCGCACATCGGGTCCAGCACCACCTCGCCCGGCTTCGTGTAGTGCTCGATGGCATGCGCGGCGACGGCAGGCAGCATCTTGGCCGGATGCGCGGTCGACTCCGGCACGTACCGGCCCTTGCGTTGCGCGGCCGGCGAGGTCTGCGCCGTCGCCCACACCGAGACCGGCAGCTCACCGAAATCGGTCCGGGCGTCGGCGGGCGGGGTGGTGTCGAGGGCGTCGATGAACGCGCGGGACAGCGGCATGGTCGGCTCGTCGGCCGAGGAGGACGTCGTGGTCGGCGGCGTGGTGGTCATGGCGGTGCCCGCGCCTTTCGGTCGGCTGGTCATCGGAGGTCTTTCGGTTGCGCGTTGTCGGCGTGGGCCTGGGCGAAGACGAGGACGTCGCCGTGCGCTCGCGCGTGCGTCATCCGCGGGGTGAGTTCTCGACTTCCGAGTGCCAGGTCGGTTCGGTCTGTCGCGGTGGGTGGCTGCAGGCAGCCGTTCCGGATGGGGACGTGGAGGGTGACGATGTGCTGGAGATAGAGTAGGTCGGCGTTCTGCGCGGCCGTGATCATCGGACCGGACGGATCGGTCAGCCCGCCGCTCGACCAGTCGCTGTGGGTGTAGACCGCGAAAATGCCGCCGAACGCGAGCACCTGAGCTGCTGCGATTGCCGCCGCTTCCGTCGACCTGTCCGCTCCGCGTTCCGGCGGCAGCGACGTGATGACCAAGTCGACTCGCTCGTCGAAAACCGCCGAGGCCGACGCTGGCTCGTCGCTCATAGCCAGCCGCTCCGCGGTCCGCGGTTCGAGCTTGGTGATCGCTGGGTGGCGGCCAAGCGCGTGCACAGCGTCGAGCGCAGCATCTAGTTCAGCGGCAACAGCTGTGCGGCAGGCCGCCTCTTTGATGGCAGGCCATGGCGCGAGCAGGACTCGCGCGCCGGGTGCCGAGAAGCTGGTCGTGATGGTTTCGATGATCGGCACCGGCCAGGCGGCTGCCGGGTCGATGGGGTCGCATCCGGCCGTCCAGACCGTCGGGGGAATCGGTGCCGGCTCGTGGGTGCCGGCCGGTCGCTTCGGGGAGCGGCGGGTGCGCGTGCTCGGGCGGCGGGGATCGGGTGCGCCCGGGTACGGGATGCCGTTGACGGATCGAGTGCGTTGTGGGCGGGTCGAGTCGTCTCGGTTGGACGGCCGGGGGGCCGACGACGGTGGGCGTCGAGTCACGAGCTGAACCTCCGGAGGCGGGCCACCGACTCATTCGGCAGCTTCTGCGCGGTCGCCGCCTAACTCCGTCGTCGAGGTCGGCAAGAGACATCGTCACGTCGAATCCGTGCGCCGCCTGGCCGCATCGCCGTGGCGAATTCCGACCTGTTCTGCCGACGGAATGCTTCTGCTATTTCGAGGCCGATCTTGCAGGCACGAAACGGCTCTGAAGCGGCTTTGTCACGCCTCTGACCTGGGCTTGAAGCGGTTTTGAGGCGCCCCGGCGGGCTTCCTGACGACGTCACCTTCCGCTCGCTCAGGAGTGTCGTCATGGACCACCCCTCATCACCGAACGCCCCCGCCAGTCCGACCGTGCATCCGCGCGGCGTGTTCGACACCGCGCGCGCCGCGTTCGCCTGGCTGGTCACCGGACCGCACCCTGTCGCCCTCGACGGCCGCCAAGTCCGCGGACTACCGCCGAGGCTGGTATCGCTGGACGAAGTCGTCCGGCTGACTGTCGCGAAAGGATGTCCACAGCAGACCCGGGACGCGGTGTGGACAGCACTCGTAACGCGGTCGCGGACCGAAGGCGGCACGTGGACGGTCGCCTGCGTCGGGCTGGCCCTGCCGGTGCTGCTGCCGGTCGCGGCCAAGCTGACCAACCGGTTCCGCGGCGAGGTCCACGACATCCACGCCGCGGTCCTGACCGGCTTCCTCGAAGCCCTGGTCGACGTCGACCTCACCCGACCGGCCATCCTCGTCCGGCTGCGCTGGGCCGCCTACCGCGCCGGCCACCGCGCCCTGCGCGAGGCGCTCGACGCCGCAGCTCCGGTCGCCGACCTCGGCACTCGCGCACCCGGGCCGGAGCACGCCGACGGACACCCCGATTTCGTTCTGCTCGCCGCCGTCGACGCCGGTGTCCTGACCGCCACCGACGCCGCGCTCATCGGCGACACCAGGTTCGGCGAATTGTCGCTGGCCGAGGCGGCGCAAGCCCGGGGCCAGACGTACAAGGCGACTCAGCAGGCCCGGCACCGCGCTGAACGCAAGCTGGCCGATTACCTCAGCCCCTCCAGCAAGAGCGACTCGGGAACGCGCCGACAGAGGCGGCGCAATTTCGCCGAGGCGCCGGAGAAGACGCGGCGACCGGTGTCTCCCCGGCCGGCGAAATCCGGAGTTGGTGAGCGCGGGACGCGAGTGTTCGCCCGCCCTCGCCCATCCCGGTCCACCTCGGAACCGGGCGCCGTTCAGGAGGCGTCCTCATGCGACTGATCTCGCACACCGCGCCGGCCAGCCGGCCGTCGAACCACCACACGACGGGCTGGCGCCGCCCCGGTTCTGTGCCGAAAGCTCTGATCTCTCGAGCCCGATCGGGGCGTCGCCCGGCCGTGGTGCTCGGCTGCATGCTGGCGGCCTCTGCAGTGATGCTCGGCGGCTCTGCAGCGCACGCGGAGACCGTGCAGTACGTCGCCCTCGCCCAGTCCGTCGACCAGGTCCTGTCGAACATCCGCTCCTGGATCATGGGCATCCTCGCCGGCGTCGCGCTCGTCTTCCTGACCATCGGCGGGCTCCGCTATCTCCTCGCCTCCGGCGATCCGGGCGAAATCGAAAAGGCAAAAGGCGCGTTCAAAGCCGCCGGGATCGGATTCGGCCTCGCCGCCCTCGCACCACTGGTCGTCGAAATCCTCAAGACGATCGTCGGCGGGGTGTAACCGATGCCCGCCCCTACACCTCGCCACCTGCTCGCGCCCGGCAGTCCACTCCGGTGGCGTCGCCACCGCACGCTCTGGGTCGCCGCCCTGGCAGCGCTGCTCACGGCCGTGCTTGCCGGCATCGCTTCCAGTGCAGCAACCGCCGGGCCGCGACCGGCAGCCGCGGTCCAGCCTGCTCCAGCACAGCCACCGTTGCCGCTACCACCGAACCCGGGATGCCAGCCAGATTCTGCGGAACCGGCCTGCCGCCTTCCGAGCACCAGCTCGCCCCCGTCGATTCCGGCGACTCCCCCACCGCCGATCACCGCGCTGCCCACTCCGCCGTCATGCTTTCCCGGATCGCTCGATCCCGGCTGCACCACCACGCCGTGTCAGGGGCCGAACTGCATCCCGCAGCCGTCCACACTCGCGCCCGGCACACCGCCGCCGACCCAGGGGCCAGGCGACTCTGGCGGCGACGCCGCGGAATGCGGCCTGACCGACCTCACCGGCTGCATGGTCGCCGCCGCCAGCGCGCTGCTCGCCGCAGTCGTCGCCGCCGGGATGAACCCGTTACTCGACCTGCTCGGCAAGACACTGCTCACCACGCCCGAGCCGGATCAACTGCCCGGCCTCGGCGCCATGTGGACCGGGTCGTGGCACATCCTGCTCACCGCCTACGTGATCCTCGTGCTGCTGGCCGGGCTGATCATCATGGGCTACCAGACACTGCACGCCCGCTACACCATCAAGGAACTCGCCCCGCGGCTCGTCGTGGGCTTTCTCGCCGGGACGCTCTCGCTGTTCCTCATGACCAAGGGCATCCAGGTCGCCAACGCCCTGTCAGCCGCGGTGCTCGGCGAGGGCGTCGACCAGGGCCAGATGACGCGCAGCTTGATCACGATGGTGCAGGGCTCCCTGCACGGCGGCGGCATCTTCCTCGGCATCCTCGGGCTGGCCCTGGTCGCGATGCTCCTGATCCTGCTGGTCGTGTTCGTCGTGCGGGTGATGGTGACGATCCTGCTGATCGCCGCCGCCCCCATCACGCTCATGTTCCACGCCCTCCCCCACACCGAAGGCATCGCCTACCTCTGGTGGAAAGGCAGCGGCGGCGTGCTGCTCATCCAGGTCGGCCAGTCGTTGACGCTCGTAGTCACCGTACGGGTGTTCTTCGCCCCCGGCGGGTTCACCATCTTCGGCCCGTCGCTCTCATCGCTGATGAACCTGCTGCTGTGCATCGCGCTGATGTACGTGCTGATCAAGATCCCGTTCTGGTTCCTCGCCCCGCTGCGCTCCGGCCGTCCCTCCCTGCTCGGACGGATCACGCGCGGCGTCATCGCCTATAAGACGATGGGCCTGCTCGCCGGCGCCGCGGGTGCTCGGGCATCGGGACGCCCACGCATCGACAGGCCGAGCGCACCACCCGATCCTCCGGCGACGCGGTCGGGACAGTTCATGCTGCCCATGCGGCTGCGTCGCACCACCAGCTCGCCCCGGAACGCGCGCCGCCGCTGGGACGAACGGCCACGCATCGGTGCGCTCGACGGGCCGCCGGTCGCCGGCCAGCTGTCGTTGTTCAGCTCGCACACCCACGACGGCAAACCGGCTCTGCGCGCCAACCCGCGCGCATTGCCGCTGAAAGACCTGCCGAACGCGCTGCCGGCAGACCAGCTCGGGTTGCCGATAACGGTCCGGCGCGAACCCGACCGGATGCTGCGGCGCACCCTCGCCGACGACCTCGCCTACCCGGCACCTGTCCGGCCGCCGCGCCAGCCGGGTCTGCTCATGCCAGACGGGCGGATCAACCGCAACGCCCGGCCACCCGCAACACTGCGAACGCGTTGATCCCACCGAGCCCGGGCATGCTGCCGATCCACCTCCCGCCGCAGACCCCGCGGCCGGCGCGGCGCAGCCTCGCCGACGAACTCGGCGCTCCCGCGCGAACCGACCGGGTGTCGCAGACCGGGCCGGGGCTGATCACGCCGTCCGGGCAGATCAACCGCGCGGCCCGCGCTCGCCGACGCCCCGCCCCCGACGCCTTCAGCGGCAACCGGCCACTCGCATCCGGGCAATACCCCCTTCCGCTCGGCCTCCGCCGCCGGGCGAAACCCACACCGCCCGCACCGCCTGCGCCGAAGCGGAACCCGGCGGGCGATCAGCTGCCGTTGCCGCTGAGCCTGCCGCCACGGCGGCGCCGTCCGAAGTCGAAGTGAGGTCGCGAAGCTCATGTCCCATCCCGTGCGCATTCCCGCCGACGTCGATCGACCCGATCGGGTGCTCGGTCCGCTGACCGCGCGACAGCTCGCGATCCTCGGCGTCACCGGCCTGCTGCTCTACGCCGCCTACAACGCGACCCACAACGTGATCCCAGTCCCGGTGTTCCTGATCTTCGCGGCGCCGGTCGCGCTCGCGGTCACGGTCGTCGCGCTCGGCCGCCGTGATGGCGTCCCCCTCGACCGTCTGCTGGTGGCCGCGGTCCGCCAGCGGTTCACCCCGCGCCACCAGGTATCGGCGCCCGAAGGCATTCAGGAAGCTCCGGAGTGGCTCGCCGGCAGCCGCACGCGAGACGACGTGGCGCCGACGCCACTGGAGCTGCCCGCTCGCGGCGTCGACGGCGGGTCGGCCGCGGGTGTCGTGGACTTGGGGCCGGACGGGCTTGCGGTGATCGCCGCCTGCTCGACGGTCAACTTCTCGCTGCGCACCCCCGCCGAGCAGGAAGCCCTCGTCAGCTCGTTCGCCCGCTACCTGCACTCGCTGACCGCGCCCGTGCAGTTCCTCGTCCGCGCCGAGCGGCTCGACCTCGCCCCGCAGATCGCCGAGCTGCGCGCTCGCGCCGGCGGACTCCCCCACCCCGCGCTCGAAGCCGCAGCGCACGACCACGCCGACTACCTCACCCAGCTCGCCGAGCACGCCGACCTGCTGCGCCGTCAGATCCTGCTCGTCCTGCGCGAACCCACCCGGCCGGCCGTCACCTCGGCACTGGGACGCTTCCGACGCAGCTCGGCAGCCGACGTGATCGACTCCACCGCGCGCCAGGCCGCCGAGCAGAGGCTCGTCCGCCGCCTCACCGAAGCGGTCGAGCTGCTCACCGCGGCCGGGATCGCCGTCACCGCGCTGGACGCCGCGACGGCGACCGGAGTGCTGGCCGCCGCCTGCAACCCCGACACCTTCCTCCCGCCCTCCGCGATGCTCGCCGGCGCCGACGACATCGTCACCGCCGTCTCGAGCACCGACCTCTACGACGACGAACTCGAAGGCCGGTGACCGCGATGCCCAGGAACCAGCACGGCAGCTCGGCGGCCGAGGCGTTCACGCCGGATGCGCTGTCGATCGGCAGCCGCCACCTCGAAGTCGGCAACGAATGGGTCGCCTCGTTCGGGATCACCGGCTACCCACAGGAGGTCTACCCCGGCTGGCTCTCGCCACTGCTCACCTACCCGGCCCGCATCGACGTCTCCGTGCACATCCAGCCCGTCGACCCAGTCACCGCGGCCAGCGGCCTGAAGAAGCAGCGTGCCCGGCTGGAGTCCTCTCGCCGCCACCACGCACGGCACGACCAGCTCGACGACCCAGACCTCGACGCAGCCGCCGACGACGCCGCCGACCTCTCGCGGCGGATCGCCCGCGGCGAAGGCCGACTGTTCAAGTTCGGCCTCTACCTCACCATCCACGCCCCAGACGAGCAGGCTCTCGCCGAAGAGGTGTCGGCGCTGCGATCGCTGTGCGCGTCGCTGCTGCTCGACGCCAAACCAGCGACCTACCGGTCGCTGCAAGGCTGGGTCACCACGTTGCCGCTGGGGCTGGACTCACTGGGTCTGAAGAGGACGTTTGACACTGCTGCCGCGTCCGCGGCGTTTCCTTTCACATCTCCCGACCTGCCTGCGACCGATCCGACGTCGACCTCGCCCAGCGGTGTGCTGTACGGCTACAACGTCGGCTCCCAAGGGCTGGTGCACTGGGACCGGTTCGCCTGCGACAACCACAACGCCGTCGTCCTCGGCCGGTCCGGCTCGGGCAAGTCCTATCTGGTCAAGCTCGAGACCCTGCGCAGCCTGTATCGGGACATCCAGGCGTTCGTCATCGATCCCGAAGACGAATACGCCCGCCTCGCCGCCCAGGTCGGCGGCGCCTACGTTCACCTCGGCGCCGGTGGCGTCCGGCTCAACCCCTTCGACTTGCCCATCCACACCACCGCCAGCGGACGCCGGACCGCGCCGCAGGACGCACTGACCCGGCGCGCGCTGTTCCTGCAGACCGTGCTCGCGGTGTGCCTCGGCGCCGAGCTGACCGCCGGCGAACGCGCCGTCCTCGACACCGCCCTCACCACGACCTACGCCAACGCCGGCGTCACCACCGACCCGCGGACCTGGATTCGGCCAGCTCCCTTGATGCGGGACCTGCACGACGTCCTCGCCGCCAGCGGCGACGCCGTAGCCGCGGACCTCGCGGCTCGGCTGCACCCGTTCGTCGACGGCGCCTTCGCCGACCTCTTCTCCGGACCGACCACCACCGCGCCGGATGGACACCTCGTCGTATTTTCCCTGAGGGACCTCCCCGACGAGCTCAAGGCGATCGGCACGCTGCTCACCCTCGACGCGATCTGGAGACGGGTCTCCAACCCCGCCGACCGGCGCCGGCGGCTGGTGGTCGTCGATGAAGCGTGGCTGCTGATGCAGTCCCCGGAGGGCGCGAAGTTCCTGCACCGGATGGCGAAAACGTTCCGCAAGCACTGGGCCGGGCTCACGATCGCCACCCAGGACATCGACGACGTCCTGGGCAGCGAACTCGGCCGCGCGATCGTCGCCAACGCCGCCACCAGCGTGCTGCTACGCCAATCCCCACAGGCAATCGACCAGATCGCGGCCACCTTCAACCTCTCCGAAGGGCAGCGCCAATTCCTGCTCACCGCCGACCGCGGCCAAGGCCTGCTCGGCTCCGGCACCGAATGGGTCGCCTTCCAAGCCCTCGCGTCGCCGACGGAGAACGTCCTCGTCACCACCGACCCGGCCGAGCTCGCCGAGATCGTTCGAGACTTCGGCGACAGCGCCTCGGACGACGTCGTTGACCTCGGCCCGGCCGACGCGAAGGTCGAATCATGAGCTGGCGTGCGGGGTGGGTCGGCGGCTACCTGACCGATCCGTGGAGCGCGGTGCACCAGCTGGTCGCGGAAGTCTTCGATGCGGCGTTGCGCTGGGGCCCGATCGTCCTTCCGGTGTTGGCCTTTGTCATCGCAGGCCACGCTGTCGGCCGGCGTTGGTGGCGAGGTCGGTGCCACGCCGCGCGGCTCGCCGACGCGCGGTGCGTCACCGTGCTCGCACCACCCACCGTCGATCCCGCCGGCGGCGTCCTGCTGTGGTCCAACCTGGTCGGCCTGCTGCGGCCGAGCTGGCGACGCTGGCTCACCGGTCAGCCGCATCTGGCCTGGGAGTACCGGTTCTCCGAACATGGCGTCACCTTGCGGCTGTGGGTCCCGGGCGTGATCCCGCCGGGCCTGGTCGAGCGCGCGATCGAAGCCGCGTGGCCCGGCACCCACACCCGCGCGGTCCCCGCCGATGCACCGCTGCCAGAGCCGGAAGACCGGCGGATCATCGCGGTAGGCGGTCAGCTGAGACTCGCTCGCTCCGAGGCGCTGCCGATCCGAACCGGGTTCGACGCCGACCCCATCCGCGGGCTGCTCGGCGCGCCGGTCGGCCTCGGCCGCGACGAGCACGCCACCGTGCAGATCCTCGCCCGGCCAGCGACCGGTCGCCGACTCGCCCGGGCTCGGCGGGCCGCCCGGCGGGTGCACGCCGGAGCGTCCGGGCGGCTCGGCAGCCGTATCCTCGACCTGATCACGCCCGGTGGCGCTGCGACCCGGCCTGGGCGAACACGAGATGCCCGCCGGATCAGCCAGGACCCGCGGCTGTCACTGGAGTACTCCGCACAGAACCGGGCGATCGTCGGCAAGCAGCGCGGCTCCCAGTACGAGACCCTCGTCCGCTACGCCGTCACCACCCATCTCCCGGCGAACGCCACCGACACTGAGGTACGGCGAGCTCGGGAGACCGCACGCGGCCGCGCCCATGCGCTGGCCGCCAGCTTCGCCGCCTACACCGAGCACAACCACTACACCCGAACCCGCCTCCGCCACCCCATACAGGCGCTCTCGTCTCGGCGCCTCGACCGCGGCGACCTGCTCTCCGTCCCCGAGCTGGCCGCGATCGCGCACCTACCGGTCGACGCCGAGATCCCCGGCATCGAGCGCGCCGGCGCGAAAGCCGTCGCGCCGCCCCCGGGCATCGCCGTCCCCGGCCCCGAGGTCAAACCGCTCGGCGCTGCCGACACCGGCCACGCCCGCCCCATCGGGCTACGCGTCCCCGACGCCCGCCACCACCTGCACGTCCTCGGCGCCACCGGCTCCGGGAAGTCGACCCTGCTGGGCAACCTGATCCTCGACGACGCCGACACCGGCCGCGGCGTCGTGCTCATCGACCCCAAAGGCGACCTCGTCACCGACGTCCTCTCCCGACTCCCGAAGCAAGCCGCGGACCGGGTCGTGCTCTTCGACGCCGACTCCCGGCAACGCCCGCCCTGCCTCAACCCGCTCGAAGGTGGAGAGACCGACCGCGAGGTCGACAACCTCGTCTCCGTCTTCCGCCGCGTCTACTCCGCGTTCTGGGGACCGCGCACCGACGACCTCATGCGCGCCGCCTGCCTCACCCTCCGCGCCCAAGACGGCGTGCCCACCCTCGCCGACCTCCCCAAGCTCCTGACCAGCGAAGCCTTCCGAACCCGGATCACCAGCGGGCTCACCGACCCAGTCCTGGCCGGGTTCTGGGAGTGGTACGACGAGCTCACCGACTCCAGCCGCAGCCAGGTCATCTCCCCGCTGATGAACAAACTCCGCGCCTTCCTGCTGCGTCCCTTCGTCAAAGACGCCATCGCCGGCGGCCGGTCCACCGTCGACATGCACCACGTTCTCGACCAGGGCGGCATCTGCCTGGTCCGCATCCCGAAAGGCTCGCTCGGCGACGAGACGACCCGGCTCGTCGGGTCCCTCGTCGTGGCCCGGACCTGGCAGGCCACCACCGGCCGGGCCCGCGTACCGCAGCGCGAGCGGCCCGACGCGTCGCTGGTGATCGACGAGTGCCACAACTTCCTCAACCTGCCCTACCCGATCGAGGACATGCTCGCCGAAGCCCGCGGCTTCCGGCTCGCGATGACGCTCGCGCATCAGCACCTCGGCCAACTGCCCCGCGAGCTCAAGGAAGGCATCTCCACCAACGCCCGATCGAAGATCTTCTTCAACGCCTCCCCCGAGGACGCCCGCGAACTCGCCCGCCACACCGCGCCACGGCTGACCGAACACGACCTCGCCCACCTCGGCGTCTACCACGTCGCCGCCCGGCTCGTCGCCCACGGCGCCGAGACCGAGCCGTTCACCATGACCACCACCCCGATGCGCCCCGCCGTCCCCGGCCGCGCCAAAGAGATCCGCGCCGCCATCCGCCGGCAATCGACACCCAATGGCAGGACGGCTCCCCCGAACCGCACAAGGCGCGACGGCAAACACCCGGCACCCCACGGTCGCAAGGCCGATCCGCGCCGCGCCCAGCACGGAGGTTCACGGTGATCACCACCACGACCCGGCAGCACCAGTTGCGCCAACACCTCCCCGGCCGCACCACCCCACGCGCCGCCAGCTCCATAGAACACCAAGCCGCGCTCGCCACGCGGCTCACCCCGCGGGACAAGTGGCTACTGAGCATGCTCCACGAGCACCGCGTCCTCACCTCGGCCCAGCTCCAGGACGCCGCATTCCCGTCCGCTCGCTCCACTCGGCAGCGCCTGCGCGAGCTGTACCTGTGGCGCGCGGTCAGCCGCTTCCAGCCCTTCCGCCAGCTCGGCTCGGCACCCATGCACTACGTGCTCGGACCTGCCGGCGCCGCCGTGCTGGCCGCCGAACACGGCCTCGACGTCAAAGACCTCGGCTACCGCCACGACCGTGCGATGGCCATCGCCCACAACCAGCGCCTCGCCCACACCGTCGGCGTCGGCGACTTCTTCACCTCTCTCATCGCACGCGGACGCCGGGACCATCACGAAGTCACCGCATGGTGGTCGGAGGCCCGCTGTGCCCGTCACTTCGGCGACCTCGTCATTCCCGACGCCTACGGCCGCTGGCGGAGCGCAGCCGGCGAGCTCGAATTCTTCCTCGAGTACGACACCGGCAGCGAGTCACTCGCCAAGATCGCCCGCAAGCTGCTCGCCTACGCCCGGCTCGCCGACTCCACCGGCATCGCCACTCCGGTGCTCTTCTGGCTGCCGACCAGCCGCCGCGAGGCCGGCGCCCGCACCGCGCTCGCCCGCCTCCACGCCGACCTCGAACAGCCAACCGGCGTCCCCGTGGCCACCGCCGCCGCCGACCTCCTCGACCCAGGCGCCGTGTGCCCGAGTCCCGCCGACGACGTCTGGCTCCCGCTCAGCGTGAGGACACCGAAGCCGAGATCGCCGCGACACGAACTCGGCGAGCTGGCAAACGCCTGGCCGTCCCTACCGCCTCCCGCCACCTCCGACCTCGACGAACCTTCCGACCGTGCAGCCAGCCAGGCCACGGCCTACCGGCTGCCGCCGCCATGGCCCATGCCGCCTTGCGCGAGTTCCCGCCGAGCTGGTCATCCCGGTCTCTGACCGGTCGAAAGGAGGTGTCGGCAGCCATGGGTACGAAGATCGCAGTCGGCGTCGCTGCAGTGCTCGCGATGGTTCCGTTTCTGCTCGGCGCGGTGCCGCAAGCCGTCGTCACCTCGCTCGCCGGCCTCGGCGGCATGAGCTGCACAACCAGCGAGTCCGATGCCGGCGAAGTACCTGGGTACGGGCCTGACCAGCTCGCCAACGCGCAGACCATCACCGCAGTCGGCGAGCAGCTCCAAGTGCCCCCGCCCGGCTGGGTCATCGCGGTCGCGGTCGCCATCCAGGAATCCACGCTGCGCAACCTCGACCACGGCGACCGCGACAGCCTCGGCCTCTTCCAGCAACGCCCCTCCCAAGGCTGGGGCACACCCGAGCAGCTCATGAACCCCACCTACGCCGCGACCCAGTTCTACCGGCACCTCCAAGCGGTGCCCGGCTGGCAGCAGATGAGCCTCAACGACGCCGCACAAGCCGTCCAGCACTCCGGCACCCCCGCCGCCTACGGACGTCACCAGCAGACCGCCGAAGCGATCGTCGCCGCGGTCGCCGGAGTGAGCTGCGAGAACTCCGGCGGTGACTGCTCGAACATCACCGCACCGACGCCCGCCGCGCTCACCGCCATCAACTACGCCTGCGGGCAACGCGGCCTGCCCTACGTCTGGGGCGGCAACGGCCCCGAGGGCGGCGACGCCGGCTTCGACTGCAGTGGCCTGACCCGAGCCGCCTACGGCGCGGCCGGCGTCTCGTTGCCGCGGACCTCGCGCGAGCAGTACGCCGCCGGACCGCGCGTACCCGCCGGCGCGTCGCTCCTGCCCGGCGACCTCGTCTTCTACGCAACCGCCGGGCGCGTCCACCACGTCGGGCTGTACATCGGCGGCGGCAACATGATCGACGCCCCTGACTTCGGGCAGGCCGTGAAAGTGGAACCGTACCGTCACCCTGGTGACGACTACGTCGGCGCAACCAGGCCGACGACCCAGCACTGACACCGCATCGGGCAGGCACTTCCGGGCGATACATGTGTCTTGTGTGGACGAACGCTTGACATGGAGCGACGTACGGAGCGTCCATAGACGTGTAAGCCCGAAACCACCGGATGCGCACCGGCGGGCGAACGCCCCGGCCGGGGCATGACCATCCACCGCTTCTCCCGAAACGGAGCTTGCCATGCCCGAAACCAAGAACACCTCCACGAAAGCCCAGCCCGAAACCGCCGAGTCGAAAGTACGCCGTGCCTTGGAAGCCAATCCTGGTGCGACGGCTGCGCAGTTGGCCGAAGGGGCCGGGGTCGGACGCTCCACGGCCACGAAGATCCTCTCCCGCTGGGCCGCCGACGGAATGGTCACTCGAACCACCGGCAAGGATCAGTCCGTCCCTGTCACGTGGACGTTGCCCGACGAGGACCGGAACGACGAGGCCGCCGAAACCAATG
The DNA here is from genome assembly GCF_013364075.1 of Amycolatopsis sp. Hca4. Classification (GTDB taxonomy): domain Bacteria; phylum Actinomycetota; class Actinomycetes; order Mycobacteriales; family Pseudonocardiaceae; genus Amycolatopsis. Next base: position 10,645,281 of record NZ_CP054925.1, on the reverse strand, counting down.
CGGGCGAGGACACTCCTTTGCCCGCACACGAACCCGCCGTCGACACTGCCCGCCTCGCTGCACCGTCAGGAGCCGCAACGGCTGACGCGCCGAAGAAGGAACGGTTGCCCAAGGGCGCGCTGTACGACATGGTGCTGGCATTCCTGAAGGCACATCCCGGTGAGGAGTTCGGACCCGCCAAGATCGGTGCGGAGCTGGTCCGGTCCAGTGGCGCAGTGAACAACGCCTTGGAGAAGCTGGTCACCAACGGCCTGGCAACGAAAACGTGCGAGGCGCCGAAGCGCTTCACTTCCAGCTGACCGCGACACATTCAACAGGGGCGGATCGCCGTCGCGGCGATTCGCCCCTGTTGGATCTGTACCCCGGCAATGAGGTCACTGTGTCGCCTGCTGGCTCACATCAGCCGGATGCGGAAAGACGCACTTGTCGTCGCAGTCGTGCTCGCCAGCGGTGGCGATGAACGGACAGTCGTCTCGGTGGGCCTTGGTGAACGTGACGCTGCCGTCAGGGTGCTCGAGGATGTGCAGTGCGCCGCCGTGGCGGTAGGCCCACATGATGTCGTCCGGGTCGATGCGCCTCTCGCCATCGAAGCAGTAAGTCGTGGCCAGCAGCGCGCTGATCGCGCCGTGGACATGGGGTGAGATGGTTTGAGTGGTCGGCGGTGTGGCGAGGATTTCGGCGGCCCTACGAAGAAGACGCTCGGTCAGCGGGCCGAGAGCGGTGGCAGCGTGGACGTCCGCGCTCGGTCGCGGTGTGTCGTGCCACCAGTTGCTGGGAGCGTCGGCGGCGAGGCTTGTCCACGTCATCTGGTCGCTGAGCACCTCCGCGACAGCGAAGCTCTGGTTGATGTAGTAGTCGCGCTCGACGCGCGCTCGGAGCGTGCGTCCGGCGAACTCGACGACGCGGGTGTGGTGGTAACTGGTGGCGGTAGCGCCGGTGGCTTCATCGCGTTCGGTCATCGAGGCATTCATCATGATCTCCTTCACTTCTAGTGTGGGCTTGCGCTGTTCCGTCGAAGTACTTTCAGTTCGTTGTGGTCGAAACGAATCCCAGCAGCCGAGCCAACTCCGGCGCGATCACGGCAGCGCGGTCACAAAGGACGAAGAACGACATCTCCACGTACGGCGAGCGAGTGTCCAGCTGGATGCGCGATTGCCCGTCGTCGAGTCGACACGAGGTGACACTCGGCGGGCCGGGCACGAGACGCACTGGACCGCCGAACTCTTGCGCCAGGTCGAGCGCGGCTGCGCGTTCCTGCGCCAGTCGCTCACGGCGTCGGGCGTTGCGTTCCCGGATACGGTCGGCCCAGAGGCGGTATGAGGGAAGTACGTCCTCTTCGAGGCGGTGGGCGACTTCCTTGATCGGCGTGCGAGTCTCCACGATCAGCGGGCGCGGGCGGTAATCCCTGGGCATGAACCAGCCCGGCGGGTACTTCAGACGAGGGTGGTGGACGTATCCGGCAGGCTCGACCCACCCGGTCGTGAATTCGTCCTCGTCGTCCGGCAAGACGGGTTCGATGGTGTATGCCCACGGCCGCCGGTTCCTCACCGGATCGATGCGAAGGGCATCGCCTGCTGGGCCGATCAGCACCATGCAGCCGTACAAGCTGGTCATGTAGCCGTAGGTGCGCACGTAGGTCGCCAGGCCCCACGACCCGGACAGCTCGGAGGTCAAATCGAGTACTGCGCCGATGATTCGCTCGTCGCGGGTAGCCATGTCGGTTCACCTTTCCGTTGTTGTTCGGGGGTATGGAGATACAGAGGTGCCGCGCCCGACGCGCCTACCGGCGAGCGGCCGCACGGAGCGCGGTGGTAGCCGCGTGGCCGATGGCGCGGGCGGCCATGGTGGGGTCGGTCAGAACGTGCACGGTGGCCCCGGCGAGCGGGGTGTCGGTGGCGCTGATGGTCAGCCACAGCACCGCGCACCCGGACGAGCGCAGGCGGTCAAGCTTCTTCTGCCCGTTGCGGCGGGGTGTCGCACGGTATTCGCCGTCGGACACGATGACCACGAGCCGGGCCGCGCCGGGGCGGGACAGGCCCAGCGCGCCGTCGAGGGCGTCCAGCGCTCGGGGAATGTCCTCGTAGTTGTCGCGGGAGCAAAATTCGGTGACCTCGACGGGCGGCTTGCCCGGATGGGTCAGCGGGCGCACGTGGCGCCCGAAGATCACGCTCGCGGTGTCGGCGGGCACGCGAGTGTGGCGAGCGGCGTTGGCCAGGATCCAGGCAGCCGAAGCCACGTGAGCGCGCGCCCAGCCCATCGAGCCGGACACGTCACACGCGATCCCGACCCGCAGCGGCGGTACGGGGACCGGCTTGCGGATGGTCCGGGTGAACGGCTCGGCCGTCACCACGGCCCCGGCGGCGTGCTGGGCTTCAGCGGCACGCACCCCGCGCATCCGCAATCGTCCCGGCGGCACCTGCGAGGTGGAGCGCACGGCCACCCGTTCCCGGGTTCCCGCGGTGTCCAGAGCCCGCGCGAGCACTCGCGCAGCGGTGTGCTCCTCCGGCGTGGGCGGCCGAGTGCCCGCCGTCAGGATGTCTCCGTCGGGGGAACCGCCGGTGCTGAACACCCTCCGCGCCACCCGTGCGGCTGTCCTCTCGGCGGCGTCTTCGCATTCCTTCGCGGCAGCGGCGACGGCAGCCGGGTCCTCGGGCGCCTTCTCGCCCGCGACGTTCGCCGCAACGCTGCCCAGCACGGCGGCGATGGCATCCGCAAGCGGTGACGGGGTGGCAGGTGCGCCGGGGCCGGGCGAGTCGTCCGACGGGTCCGAGGTCCCGGGCGAGGCCGGCGGCGAGGTCGAGTCCGAACTCGCGGTGTCGGTGCCGAGGATCTCGCACCACCGCCGCCCGAGGTCGAGCATCTCCTCACCCGCGTCATCGGCAGTCAGCAGCGCCTGCCGCCACACCGCTCGCAGCTTGCCGAGGACCTCCTCGCCGAGCACGCCCTCGACGACCCGGGCCACGGGGTAGACCTCGGCGTGGCTCAGTACGCCGCCGTCGGCCCGTCCCAGCACAAGGGCAGCGGTGTGCGCGGCGTCGGCCGGAGTCATCTTCGGGGCCGTCGCGGGGTCGGCGTATAGGTGCAGGTCGGTGGCGACGATGCCCTTGACGCACGCCCGGAGCCAGTGCCGGTCGTCCGGGCGGCGGCGGATGTGCGCCGCTTCCATCCGGGGCTCTTCCAGCAGCATCGCGGCGGCGACCACGGCGGGCGGGGCGCCGTCCGGCGGTTCCCACGCGGTGTGTTTGGCGTGTCCGCACTCGTGGGTGAGGGCACCCCATGCCGGGGCGTAGCGGGCCCGGTCGGACAGGTTGGCGGGATCCACGGTCGCGGGGTCTACGCCGAGGTGGTCGCCGTCGACTTCGATCAGCGCGCGGTGCGGGTAAAAGCAGGCGGGTGCCCCGCCGCCCGCGCCGGGGGCGACGCTGACAACGAGGTCGTCGCGGTCGGCGATCACGGGAACCTCGTCGGCGAACGCGGCGGACAGGGTCAGCCATTCCGGACGGGCGGGGAACACGGCGGCACCGGTGGCGGTCGGGTCGGCGGTGAAGTGGGCGCTCATGGCGCGGGTCCTTTCGCGACGGGTACGCGGGGCGGGTTCAGGGTTTGGTGGTGATGCGAGCGCCGAGGGCGAGCGGGGTGACGGTCTTGCCGAAGACGTCGCGCACCACGGCGGCGACGGTGACGCGGTCCTCTTCCGGTGCGATCCCGACCAGGTTTCCGGCGGCGGCGTCGAGGTCCCACGCGTCGGCGAGCTTCTTGAACGCCAGCAGCTCGCGTAGCTGCGGGGCCCACCCGATCTCGCCTTTTTCCTGCCGGGTCGCGAGGTTGCGTGCCACCCGCACGGCCTTCTTGTCGACCCCGAGCTGTTCGGCGAGGGCGTAGTCGCTGGAGACCTGGATGTGCACGGAGAACCGGGAGGACAGCGCGTCGGTGAGGATGGCGCCGTGCACGCCGGGGTTGTGCCCGGCGACGACGTAGAACCCCGGCTCGGCCTTGACGACTTCGCCGCCGTTGGCCTTGACGATGATTTCGCGGCGTCCGTCCATCGCGGGGTAGACCACGGCGAGCACGGTCGGCGGGATCAGGGTCGCGTCGTCGATGAACAGCGGCACCCCGGCGCGCATCGCGCGGACCAGCGGGCCGTGGACGAACACGAAGTCGCCGTCGGGGGTTTTGGTGTAGTCGCCCACGAGGTCGGCGACCACGGTGTCGCCGTCGCCCTGCACGGTGAGGCAGTCGTTGAACGCCGCCTCGACCACCGAGGTTTTCCCGGTTCCGGGTGGCCCGTACAAGAGGGCGGCGACCCCCGCGTCGCGCAGCCGCGCCAGGGCGGTCACGTCGGGCATGCCGGACAGGAGTCGGGGGTGGTAGTCCGTCCCGTTCGGGCGTTTCACCGGGCCGGTGACCTTCCGCGCCGGTCGGCTGGTGGTGGTGCTGCCTGTATCGGACGGGGCGGGCGTGGGCGAGGTTGCGGCGGGTGCCGTCGCGGGTGGCTTGCGGCGGGGTGTGCATGGCGGGGCCGGGGTGATGGCGGATGCGGCGGCGGCCGCCGTTGTCGCGGTGGCCCGGTAGCCCAGTGGCGCGTTGGTGGCGAGTTCGGCTTCTCCCCTGTCGGCCAGCGCTTTGCAGGCGTTGCCGACCGCACCGGATGAGCGGTTCAGGATGTGCGCGATGCCGCCCGGGGTGTGGGTGGTTGCGGGGTCATCGGCCAGGACTTTGGCGACCATCGCGCGGAGTTCGCCGTTGCGGAGCCGGGTCGCCGTCCCACCCGCCGGGGTGGTCGGCCCGGTGGCATGTGCCGTGACGGGCGGGGTGGACGTGGTCATCGCAGGTATTCCTTTCCCAGTGCGTGACGCGGGCGGTTCGGCGAATCAGAACGATTCGTTGCGGCCCTTGAATGTGATTTCCGGATTTCCCGGGCGACACAACAAACGTAACTCGACAAGGCCGGACGCACAATACTTTTCCGCACCCCATTCGGGTGACGAATTCCGGTGCTCAGCCAAAAGAATTCGAAGCGTTTCGTCGAACCGTTTGCGCAGGTCGCAGACGTCAAGCAGTAGACGACAGCCACAACAAAGGAAATGGACGAGTGGAAATTTGAAGAAAATAGAAATGGGCGGATGACTGTCGACACGAGGTAAGATGACCAGGAGAGCCAGACCGTGGGGATATGATCACAGCAGCGGGACCGACGGGGCAGGCCTGATGTGCTTACCTGCTTGTCGCCAAGCGAGTCTGGGACACCGACGGATCCCCGCATGCAGGCCTTGAACTGCAAGGATGAGCGCAGACAGAGGATCCGGCTTAGACGGTCGACGGAACGCCGGAGCGATCGGCGCGTGCGGTGGCACCCCCGATGGCCGGCGGGCATCCGAGGGGAGGTGCCCGTGGACGATCGGCTCCGGCGAGCGGGCCGCTCGGACAGTCGCAGGGGTGCGTCCGTCCATGCGACGCGTTGCGGCACGTTGGTGGCGCCACAACACATGGCTACTCTGAACGGAAACACGGGATGCTTTTCTGCGCGACAACTATCAGTGCGTCGACACTAACATCCATCGCGACGGACCAGCCATTTCAGCGTAGAGGTACTTTATGGCGCACCCCATGTCGGTTCAGACCTTGCGGACTGCGATTCCGGCGTGGGGTTCTCGGAGTCGTTCGGCGAGCTCGATTGTCGCAGCCGTCGGTGTTTCGTCGATCTCGGCGAGGCGTGCTTCGAGCAGCCGTAGCGTTCGGGCTATCGCGTCGTGCCGGCCGAGGTTGTGTTCCAGGCGCATGATGTCGCGGTAGAGCAGCTCGTTGTGCGGGTCGAAGTCCCGCGCCGATTCCAGCAACTCCAGTGTGGACTCGGGATCGCTTCGGACTCGTGCGCGGGCCAGGGCGGCGACGGCGTCAAGGGCGTCGCGGCGGACACCTTCCCGCAGCGCGGTGAGCCAGTCGGCTTCGATGCCGGCGGCGAGCTCGCCGCCGTAGCTCGCGACGATCGCGGCGTAGGCCGCGGTGCGGTGCTGGTCGTTGGTCGTGGTGCGGCGTCGGGCGAGCGCGCCGACGAACGTCCAGTAGTCGACCTCGACGAGCGCGGGGTCGAGCCGATATCGGCCGTGCTGCGCGACCACGAGGTCGCCGATGTCGGGTGAGGTGGCTTTGTGGACGGTGCTGCGGAGACGGGACAGGACGGTGCGTAGCACGGCGGCCGGGTCCTGCGCTGGGCGGTTGGCCCAGAGGCTGTCGATGATCACGGCCCGCGGAACTCCGTCCGGGTGCAGGGCGAGGTAGATCAGCAGCTCCCACAGCCGTCGCGACAGGCTGCCGGTGACTTCGACCGCGTGGTCTGGGCGAGTGAGGTCCGGTCGCCACGACAACCTCGGCTGACCGAACAGTCTCAGCACCAGCGGCGCGGCGACGTCACGCTGGTCTTCGACGGTATTCGTCGAGTCTGGCTCGGGTACTGCTTCGGCTTGGTCCGGTGGGCCTGCGATCTCCAGCCCGTGGCCGGACTCGGCGTCAGGCTCGGGGTGGTCGTTCCGGGCGCCGTGTGCGGCGTCGAAGAGGGCGAACAGCTCGCGGGTCGCGGATTCGGGAAGGGAGAAGGCTCGCCGGCCGCGTAACCGCTCCCCAGGCCCCGGGGAGGTAGCCGTGATGGTGCCAGTGGCGTCCACGTAGACCGTGACGCCGGGATGCCACTGGCCGAGCAGCAGCACGATTGCGCTCGCGTCGCCTCCGGCGAAGGCGTGCTGCAGCCGGATGTGATCGGGTTCGCTTGCCGGCGCACTCACCAGCAAGATCCGGTCGGCGCTGTCGTGTGGTGTCTGGCTGTCGAGGTGCGTGAGCGCGGCGGTGAGGTCGTCGACGGCGTGGACGCACTCGGGCAGGTCGGCGTCGTACTCCGGGACGCCGAGCAAGTCACGCAGATCCGCGGCCGGCGCGACGATCAGCGGGTGGCGGGTGGTGGTCATGGCTGTGAGCAGCAGCGCGCGGGCGGCGGCGTGGCTGCCGGGGCCGATGAGCCCGAGGCCGCGCGTCGCCGCGAGGTCCAGCGCCAGGTCCGCGGCGGCCTCATCGGCGGGCTTCCCCAGCTCGAGCATCGTCTCGGGCTCGGCGGCATCGGCCTCCTCGGGTCCGATCTGGGCGTACTGGTGTGCCAGGTGCAGCTGGTAGACGACCGGGGCAACGGGCAGGACGTCGTCGCGCCGACCGCTGCCGGGGCGGTAAGCGGCGCGGTGACGTCGTCGGGCGATCAGCAGCATTGCGCTGATCGCGCCAGCCAGCCCGAGGCCGACGTACACGCCGGGCTCCCACGACGAGCTTGGGCCCGGAGCAGCGGTGGGAGGTGGCGACGAGCTCGGCGGAGAGGTCGCCGTGGGCTTCACTGGTGGCGGCTGCCGCTGCGGTGGTGGTGTGAGGGCAACAGGCCTCGGGGTCGGCGGAAGGCGGATGCGATCGCCCGGATGGATCAGGCTGGGCGACGTCAGTGTGCGACCGCCGGGCTGGATGCTTCCGGCGTTCAGGCGCCAGAGCTCCGGCCACCGGTTGCCGTCACCGAGGCGGCGCTGCGCGATCCGGTACAACGAATCGTGGACACCGCCGCGGGGCGGACGCACCAGCTCGACATCCTCCGATCGACCGTCAACAGCCAACGGCGCGGTCACCGACGAGCTCATACCGGCCTGGACCACGCCGCTTCCGCCGGAGGCAGCGAGCGCGGTACGGCTGACGAAGGACACGACCATGGTGGTGATGAGTACCGCAGCGATCCGGCGGAGCGGGCCGCCGCGCCCGGTCGAGTCCGGCCGGCCGGCTGTCAGGACGAGGTCGCGGCCGCACCTGGCCAGCTCGACGAGGAACGCGCCCCACAGCAGCCACGCGCCGCACGCGAGCACATCCAGCAACAGGCTTGTCGACAGCCGAGCCGTCAGCACCTCGCCAAGCTCCGCCACAGTGGGCAGGTGATCCGGGAGGGGCCAGCCGATGAACCGCACCAGCGCCCACGGCAGCCCGACACACAACCCGGAAAGCAGCGCGAACGCCACGCCGACCCGAAGGAGCCGCCCTACGCCACGCACCAGCGCACGATAAGCCCGCCGCGATCCGGTTCCGGTCTGCCGTTCTGCAGGCACAACAGCGTCCCTGGCTTAGCTTCGCTGGCCCTGGACAACCGACGGCTGAATCCCGGCTGCTGGCGGCCCAGGTCGAGGTTCCAGCGGCGCAACTGCCGACGAAGTCCCGGACTGAGCCTCCGATTTCGGCCGACGGCTGCCAGGCGGTCGACCTCGCCGGGCGCGGGGTTTGCCAGCGGTAAACCACCTGGTGAGGTCGGCGGCCGGGACGTCGGTGAACTCGGTCAGCTCGTCGATGCCTATGACGTCCGCCGCCGCGACGAGCACGGTACCGAGCTTGCGCTCGACCTCCGCCAGCTCCTCGGCCAGCGCAGCTCGACGACGTGCGAGCTCACCGACCTCCCGGGCTGCCGCCGCCTCCTCGCGCACTTCTCCGCGTCAGCCTTCTCGACGCGCCGTTCAATTTCGTCGATCGTGATCATGGTTCTCCTCCACTACGCAAACTTCAGCGCCTGAACTGTGCACAGCCGCCTATCGCTGCGCCAGCAGCCCTTGACGGTCGCTGGATCCTCGAAACGGCACTGAAAACCAGACGAGGACGGTGACGATGAACGTCGCGCTGAGCGTCTTTACACCGGTGGTCACCTTGCTGGGCGTTGCGCTGGGCGGCTGGCTGACCACCCGCAACCAAGAGCGGCTGTGGCGACGAGACCATGCTCGCCGATGGCGTGACGTCCGGCTGTCGGCCTACACCGACTTCCTCTCCGCCTACCGCGAATACATCGCGTATGCGCAAGACCCGGATGCCCATATCACCGCAGCACCCCATCCTCGCGGGCGCGACTATGTCGTGCCGTTCTTCGATGAAACCGGTCGCCCGTACCGCGAAAAACTCGAAGGCGCGATGATGGCCATCAGGCTCGTCTCGGCGCGACGCGAAACACCCGACACCGCCAAGAACCTCGTCGATCACGCCCGACGCGTCGCCGCCGCACGAGCTACCCATTCGGCACACGAGATCCCCCGAGAGCTTTTCGACGAACTCTGGCTCGCCGTCCAACGATTCCTGGCAGCAGCACGGCATGAACTGGACCTGCCCACCACCTGAACCGAAGCCGGCCAACAGAGCCCTCTGCCGGCCCCCGGATCCTGAACCCGAAGCCGCAGATGTACTCCTCAACGCGCTAAACATCTCAGTCTTCCCCCACAACTCCGCGCCGCGGGTGGGCTGCGCCGCTGCCGTGGGCGCCGATCGACGGGATGCCGACGAGCGACAGCAACTGGGCGCGCTGGCTGGTCGTGACGATGACGGTCACGGTGTCGGCCGTGGCTGTCACCGTGCCGGTGGCGCCGACGCTGGCGAGGTAGCGGCGGGCGAGACCGTCGGCTTCCGCGGGTAGTAGTCGGAGCGTGCCGGTGGCCCGGTAGGCGGCGAGGTCGATCGCTTGCGCGCCGGCGCGTGCGGCGGACTCGGCCTGGCCAGTGGCTCGGACCTTCGCGGCGAGCGCGAGGCCGCCGTCGAGCCCCAGGCCGGCCAAGGCCAGCAGCCCGAGCACCAGCACGACGACGAACGCCGAGATCTGCCCGGCGTCTGCACGCCAGCACGCTGCGCGGCGGGCGTCCATTACGCGCCTCCGGCAGTCGGCTGGGATCGATAGGTGTCGACGACCTCGCTGGCCTGGGCGCTGAGCGTCCGGTTGCCGGGGACGCCGAGGATGAGAGCCTGGCCGAAGTCGACCGTGCAGCGGACGGTCACGACGACGGTGCTGCCGGGGTTCGCCGAGGTCGTTGCGCTTGTCGCGGCGTCGCGGCAGACCAGTCCGGCGTGCGTCAGCGCCGCGGTGGCGGTCGCTTGCGCCGCGGCGACGGCTGCGGCTGGGGTGCGCTGGAAGCTTGCGGCGCGCGCGGCTTGATGCGCGGCGTCGTCGAGCCGCAGCCGGGCGTCGACGCCGCGGTGAACGACCACGGCGACAAACACCAGCAGCATGACCAGTACCGGCGCGAGCAGGACCGCCTCGACGGTCACCGCGCCACCCTCGGCGCGCCAGCACCTCTCTGCCGCGGTCACGGAACCGGCTCCGCGACCGGCAGTTCCCACGGGAACCGTCCAGCGCCTGTCAGGTCGCGAGCTGCGGTGACGTACGCGAAGACGGATCTCGGCAGCTCTTCGGCGACATCGACCATCGGGCGAATCAGCGCGGCGTGCAGCTCGGCCTGAACGGCGCTGGTGCGCTCGACGAGCTCGGCGTGACGAAGCCTGGCTTCCCATTCCCGGGTGAGCGTGACGCAGCCTTGGAGGTGGAACACCAGTTCACCGAGCAGAGCGTCGAAGTCGGCGATCGCCGCGGCGGTCGCGGCCGCGAGGTCGGTCTCGCCCGGCAGTTCGGCGAGCCGTGCGGCGTGCCGGCGAGCAGGCGCTGTCCGGTTCAAGCGGGTCAGCGCGTCCCAGACCGCCTGGTGGGCACGGCCGGGCAGCTCGGGGTCGAGCCAGTCGCGTACCGGGGTGGTGTGGAGTTCGCCGGTGAGGTCGATCAGGAGCCCGGCCGTGTGGTGCGCCGTCGTGCCGAGGTCGGCGAAGTCGTCACTTCGGAGGAAGAACTGGCCGGGAGACCTTTCCAGCCGGCAGCGATGTCCGTGCTGATGCTGGTGATCGGTCGCGAGGCAGGCTGCGGTGATGCCCGCGTCGGAGAGGCCGCTCAGCAGCAGCGCGATGGCGCCACCCACCGCCAGCGCGCCGCCGACGGTCTCCGTGGTGCCCGTACTCATTACCAGGGCGAGCACCAGAAGCCCTGCTGCGCAGCGAGTCGAGACGGATCGCGTGAGGAATACGCGGAGGACCTGCCCGCGCCACTGTTTTGTTGTGACGGCGGGGTTCCACAGCATGATGTCCGGGCCGTCGGTGAAGTCGCCGACGGTCACCGCATCCGGTTTTTCCAGCAGTGACATGGTTTCTCCCCTCTTCGGTTAGGCGTCTGTCAGAACACATACGGGTTCGCTCAGGCGGCAGAAGCGCTGGTCACGCCTACTCGCGGGCAGGCGTGGGTTCCGGCGACCGCGAGCAGTACCCGACCGTTTGTCAGGATTCCCGACGGACTGTCGACCATCGTGACGCACGGTCACCGTCAGTGAACCGAAGCCGTGACGGCCTAGCCGGGAGTCTGCGACGAGGGGCTCGATGCGGGATCGGTCAGACTGATGACCATGACCGCCCCTGCCGAGCCGCCCGACGCCACGACCGACGAGAAGCGGTGGCTGACACGAGGCGTCGCCGGAATCGGCACTGCCAGCCTGCTGGCCGATGTCGGCCACGAGGTACCCACCGCGCTGCTGCCGAGCCTGCTCACCAGCACGCTCGGCGCACCCGCCGCCGCGCTCGGACTGATCGAGGGCATCTCCGACGGTCTGGCCGGCGCCGCCCGTCTCGCGGGTGGCGCACTGGCAGATGACCCCGCACGCCGCCGCAATGTCGCCGTCGGCGGCTACACCAGCACCGCCGCGCTCGCCTCGCTCACCGGCGCCGCCACCACCGTCTGGCAGGTCGGCATCCTCCGAGCCGGCGCCTGGGCCGCTCGCGGCCTGCGCGTTCCCGCCCGCAACGCCCTGCTCGCCGACGTGGTTCACCCCAAGGCCTACGGACGCGCCTACGGCTTCGAACGCATGATGGACAACCTCGGCGCGATCTTCGGTCCGCTGCTCGCGCTGGGCCTGGTGGCCGCGGTCGGCGTGCGCTGGGCGATTGGCCTGTCCGTTATCCCTGGCATCCTCGCCGCCGTCGCGATCGTCTACGCCATCCGCCACACCCCGGCACCCTCCGCGAAAGCCCGGGTACCACTGCGCATCCGGATCAAGCCCGTCCTGCGCGGCGACCTCGGGCGGCTCATGGGCGCGGTCACAGCGTTCGAGGTCGGCAACGTCGCCGCGACTTTGCTGATCCTGCAAGCCACCCAGCTGCTCACCCCAGGCCACGGCACTGACACCGCCACCACCCTCGCTTTGGCGCTCTACACCCTCTACAACATCGCGGCCACCGTCGCCTCGATCCCTGCCGGGCGCTTCGCGGACCGTCTGGGCACCCACGGTCCGATCCGAGTCCTGACCGCCGGAGTCGCACTGTTCGCGTTGGCGTACCTCGGCTTCGCCGTCACCGGCGCCAACCTGGTTGTGCTCGCGCTGCCATTCCTCGCCGCCGGGCTGGCCATCGGCTGCGTCGAGACCGCCCAGCACGCCGCCGTCGCCACGCTCGCCCCAGCTGAGATCCGCGGCTCGGCGTTCGGGCTGCTCGCCACGATCCAAGCGGGCGGCAACTTCGTCGCCAGCGCGATCGCGGGAGTCCTCTGGACGTCCGTCTCGGCGCAGGCAGCGTTCTTCTATCTCACGGCATGGATGGTGCTCGCGCTGATCGGGCTGGCACTGGCATCCCTGCGACACAGCACAAGTTCCTGAACCGAAGCGGTCGATCACCCTCATCAACGACCACCACCGCTCAGGTTCTCGCCCGAGACCGCTCCAGAATTCGCGAACCCTGGAACATCCGGAACGAACCTTTCGACCCCGCCTGCAGCTTCTGCGTGCACGTGCAGGTGCATACCGGGCAGTACCGCGACAGCCTCGCCCTGCACGCTGGCCGAAGCCGAGGTCGAGGTCCGTTCGACGGCGATCTGCGAGGACCGCAGCGGCCCCTGCGCGAGGTCATCGAGCAGCTGCCGGCCGGCGGCGTGGCCGGCCGTGGCTGTGCCGTTCTGGACGCGGGCCGCGGCGAGCGCTTCGGCGGCGGCTGCTTGTGCGACGTGGGTCGCGTGCGACCAGAGCGCGAACTGGATGATCGCCAGCAGCGCCACTAGGAGCAGCGGTGTCGCGATCACCAGCTCGGCGGTGACCGCGCCGCGCTCGCCCGGTAGGGCGCGACAAACGCGCCGAGCCGTCGCATTGACCGGATTCGCCGGCATGTCAGCCGCCGAGGCCGAGGTCGATGCTGTTGGCTTTCGCAGTCAGCTTCGCGGCAATGATCGCGATCAAGGCGATCGCCAGCACCGCCATGAGCGCGGTCACGATGACGGTCGTGGTGATCTCGCCACGGTCGTTGTCCTTTCGCAGCAACAGAATGCGTGCGACGGCGAGGGTCCAGAGCGTTCGGCAGTAGGTCAGCATGATGTGTCTCCTGTGGACTTCTCAGAGGCCGCTGAGGACCTGGGTGACGGCCGGGTAGGCGATGAATCCGAGGAAGCCGAGGAACAGCAGCGTCACCGGCAACGCCATCCGTTCGGTGGCGGCCTGCGCTTCGGCTTCGGCTTCGGCAACGAGGTGGGTCCGCAACGCCTTGGCTTTCGCCGCCAGCGAGGTGCGGATCTTGGCGCCTTCGGTGCCGGCGAGGGAGATGGACGCCGCCAGCTCGGCGAGCTCGGCGATGTCCAAGTCTTCGCCGAGGCGGCGGAGCGTCGAGCACGGTGTGGTGCGGGTCAGCTGGGCGGCGTCCAGCGCGCGGCGCAGCTGGGTGAACGCGCGCCCGCGGCCGACCTCGGCGGCCGCCAGGAGCGCGACCTCGACTCCGGCGCCGCCAGCGAGGGTGATCCAGACGAGGTCGAGGAAGGCCGAGAGCGCGGCGCGGAAGTCGGCCCGCGCTCGTGCTGCCTTGGTGCGGACCTCCAGGTCGGGACCGAAGAACCCGGCCGCGGCGAGCCCGAGAGCGGCGACCAAGAGGACGTCGACGCTGACCGGCACGTCCGCGAGCGCGAGCAAGGTCTGAAGCAGGAGGGACGCCACTAGGCCGGCGCAGCTGACGACAACCTTGACGGCGACGTGCATGTCGGCCCCTCGCCCAAGAACTCGGAGATCGCGTTCGAGCTTCTTCCCCGGCAGGCCGAGCCTCCGGAGACCGGGAACGAGCGGTCGTACGACGCCCACCGCCCACCCGGCTTCCGGCACGTCCACAACCGGAGCCGCCGCATCTGACTGCGAGAGGTGCTGACTAAGAGACTGCCGCGGCGGGATAGCCCAGGTCAGGAACATCCACAAGCCGACGCCAGTGCCCACCCCAAGGCAGATGATCGGGATCATGCGTGATCACCGGCCCATCGAGAGGGAGCTGGCTCGGGCGGCGCGCTGAGCGACAGCATGCGCGAGTCGGCGCGGCCCGCGGCGATCCTGACCAACCAGCCGAAGCCGATCCCGAACAGCCCGCCGATCACGAGCAGGACGGCTTGGCCGAGCGCGCTGTCGTAGGCCGTCAGGTAGCCGCGGTTGAACACCACCACGCCCACCGCGAAAGCGATCGTGGTGGCAACGACGACCCGCACCGACGTCCGGGTCCGAGCGCGCCCCGTCTCGACGCGCACCCGCATCGCCACCTGCGACCGTGCCGTCTCCGCCAGGGAGCCCAGCAACTCGCCGAGCTGCCGTGCCTGGTGCTCGGCGGCCAGGACCAGCGCGGCGATGACCAGGTCGGCAGTCGGGTCGGCCAGTTCCTCCGCCAGCTGCCGCAACGCCGGAGCGAGCCGGTGCCCGTTCTGCAGCCGGGACGCGAGCCCGGCGACTTCCCCACGAATCGCGGCGGGCGCCAGCGGAGCGGTGGCGAGGATCGCCTGCTCCAGCCCGGCCGCGGCCGAGAGCGTGTCGCGCAACATCTCCGTCCACGACGCGACCGCCTCGATCCGCGCAACCCGGCGCACGTGAGCTCGGTCCGGGCCGACCAGCCGCGGCAGGAACCAGACCGCCCCGGCCGCGAGCACTCCCCCAACGAGCCACCCGGTCGCAACGCCGGCCAGCAGACCAACGCCCAGCGCGAGCGCCAGCCGAAGCCCCCACGTGCGATCGGCCCGCCAGGCTGAGGCCGGCCGCGGACGGCGAACCAGCCGAGGACCGCGCAGACCGGAAAGGACGAACAGGAGCCCCACGGCGGTACCAAGCCCGGCCCCACCGGCGACGAAAGTGGTGGTCATGACACCCACCACCCGGTGGGCTCGGCCAGCAGCCCGGGATCGAACCCGGCTTCGGCGAGATCGGCGAGCGTGTCCGCACGCAGCGCGCCGGCGACCGGGCAAGCCCGCCGGTCGGCGCCGGGGCGGTAGACCTCGTTCGAGACGACCGTGCCGCCGTCGGCGTCGACAACCTCGCGGATCGAGGAGATCACCCGGGTCGTCCGGTCAGCAGCTTTGTCCAGGTGCACGACGAAGTGCACGCTGGAGGCCACCAGCAGCGCGGTCGCCTCCAGCGACAGCCGCTCCACGCTCTGCGCGGCGTAGGAGGCGAGCCGGGTGAAGGCAATCCTCGAACTGCTCGCGTGCAGGGTGGCCATCGAGCCGTCGTTGCCCTGAGACATGGCGTTGCACATCGGGATGACCTCGGGTCCGCGGATCTCGCCGACGATGACCCGGTCCGGGGACATCCGCAGGCCCCAGCGGACGAGTTCGGCCTGGCTGATCGCGCCGGCGCCCTCGATGTTGGCTTCCCGGGCTTGCAGCGCGGTGACGTCGGCGTGTAGCTCGGGGTCGAGGCCGAGGCCGAGTTCGAAGGCGTCTTCGACGGTGACGATGCGTTCGAGCGGGTCCATCTCCGCGGCCATCGCCCGCAGCAAGGTCGTCTTGCCGAAGCCGGCGCCGCCGGTGATGAGGATGTTCTTCCGCGCCCGGACCACGGCGCGCAGGAATCGCTCAAGACCGACGTCGAGGGTGCCGCGGCGACGCAGCTGGGCGAGGCTCGTGGTCAGGTAGCCGTGCCGGCGGATCGAACACGCCGTCACCCCGTCGGCCGTGAGCCCGAGCACCGCGAAGAGCCGCTCGCCACCCGGCAGCTGGAGATTCAGCGCCGGCGAGCCGCGGTCGAAGCGGCGTTCCTCCGATGACGCGCGGGCCGCGAGCGTCCGGACCAGGTCGGTCAGCTCGTCGTTCGTGGCCGCGACCGGTGCGACCTGCGCCCGCGAGCCGTCTGTGTACTGGACGAAGACCCGGTCGAAGCGGTTGACGTTGATCGTCTCGACCTTCGGATTCGCCAGCAACGGCTGTAGCCCGCCCAACCCGAAGACCTCGTCGAGCACGGCCTCGGCGACCCGCCTCTCGACGTCCGGAGGCAGCAGGACGCGGCCGGCCTGCAGTTCGGCCTCGCTGTGCGCGGCTCCCGCGGACCGCAGGAGCTCCTGGGCGAGCTCGCGACGGCGCTCTGCCGTCATCGGGGTGCTCTCCGCTTCAGCTCGGTGCGGCAGCTCGGTGGCGAGCGCGTGGTGGAGGACAGTGCGAAGCCGCGTCTCTGGGCTGGCCGCGGACGGGCGGCGATGTTCGTCGAGCACGGTCATCGCGAGACCTCCTCTCCAGGCAGCCCGACTTCGTGGAGGTCGGGTGCGATCCGAACCCCGTACGCCGGGACGCGCTGGGGCGGGACGCCCGGCACGTGCTGCCCGACGGCCGGTCCGGGAGTTCCTATCGACGCCCCTCCGGCGGCGAGGGTTCGTGCCACCTCGACGGCGGTTCGGACAAGTCCGCCTTTGCGCGCACGTCCCGGGATCACGTGACCGGTAAGGCTCGTGGCCGCGGTCGGGTCGTAGGGAATCCGGGCCATGACGGGGATGCCAAGCTCCTGCTCGACTTCCTTCGTCGGGTGGCCCTGGCCTGCGAGGACGAGGAACGAACGAGCGGCTACCCGGCCCAGCTCGTGAAGACGGGCAGCCAGGTGCGCGAGTTCGTCGCTGTGCGTGCCGGAGATCAGGAGCAGCGCATCGGCTTGCCGGATCATCGGCTCCGCCGGCGATCCGGGGTCCAGCCGCCCGCAGTCGGCGAACACCACCACCCCGGGCTCGCGAGCAGCCCGGTGAAGTGGCGAGCCTGCCGGCGCCAAGGTGCCCAACGCCGCGCGAGCTTGCGGTCCACCGGCTGGTCCGGGAACGACCGGCAGCCCGTCGGCAAGGAGCTGGGTGTGGTTCCAAACGGCATTGGCCTCGATGGGCTGGCGCGCCGCGGCGGCGAGGCTGAGCAGGCCAGGAGAGCGCGCGAGCCCGAAGCGCTGGCCAAGGTCGCCACCGGCCGGGTCGCACTCGACCACCACCCGGCGGATGGTGGCCGGCCAGTTCGCGGCCAGAGCGACGGTGAAGGTGGTGACGCCGGGCGACCCCTTCACGCTGGTCAGGACGATCAACATCAGCGCTCACCACCCGCGAGCATGACCAACGTGACCTGCCCGGCCGGCACTCGCGCGAGCGCCGGCGCGGTGGCGCTGGGCAGCTGCAGCGAGATCACCGTCGTCTGGTCGCTCTCCGCACGCACCACGCCGGTCACTGTCGCCGCCCAGGTCGGCCCGTCGCCGCTGCCTTGCACAGTTGGAAGCGCCGTCGTCGACGAAGACGCCGCAACCACGACGAGGACGGGAGCTCCCGGAGCGAGTTCGAGCGGGAACTGGCCTGCCTTGAGACCCACCGCCACAACAGCCTGGCCGGAGGCGGGGATCATCGACGGCCCGAGGCTGCCCCGGGTGAGCAGCGCGCCGACAGTCAGGCTGGTGGCCATCGGCTTGCCAAGCACGGTGGCCGCTTGGCCGGCCGGAATGGTGGCAACCCCTTCAGCAGCAGAGATTTCAACCTGGTGGACGTCGGCTGGCTCAAGAACGTGTCCGACGCTCACGGGCCGGGCGATGGCCAGGACCGAAACGCGGCCTTGAGCGCTGGCTGCCAACCAAAGCGCCCCACCGACGCAGACTACGACGAGTAGCACGCCCACCAGCAGATGCGGCAAGTGCCGTCGCGTCCGGCGACCGGTCGGTACGGCAGTGAGCCGGCCGTTCTTCCCCAACCACGCCACGGAACCCACGTCGGCTCCGGAGCTATGTTGACTCGTGCTGGTCATGACGTGCCTCCCCAGGCATGGTTCGACCGCACCGCGCATCACAGAAAGCGTTGACGCGCAGCAAGAATTTGGATTCGTTTGTTCGCGGAACTGGTTAGTTTCAGCGGTGACCGGTACCGAGTGCCTGCACTTCGGCGACGCGGAAAGCCGCGGTCGCCGAAGTCGTCAGGTCCGGGAACGTGCCGCTGGCTCCAGCACCCGACCAGGTCACCGTCCAGTGCACGGTCGCCTTGACCGCGAAGCGTTGCCCTGGCAGTGCAGCTGACGAGCGGCGATAGTTGTGACCGCAGTCAGGCGAGGGCGCCCGCGGATCTCCGCCGGCCGGGTAGGGAGTTCCGGGACCCGAGCAGGTCACGTCCTCACCGTCGCCCATCGACCACGAGACCGTGGCCGGCATGGCCACCGCGGTGACCGACACTCCTGGTACAGCGGCGGTGGCCTGCCGCGTGTCCCAGCTGCTGCGGTCCAGCCACATCCAGGTCGGCAAGCTCACGAGCTTGTCGCCGAGCGGATTCGTCTCGATCCGGGGTGTCGGCAACCGCAGCTGGGCCCGCGCTTCGTCGGCCAGCTCTTGCGGCGAAGGCAACGCGGCGGCCGCTGGAGCTTGGCTGTCCGGAAGCCAGATCGGAGCCCGATAAAGGCCGTCGTGTACGCCTGGGCCGGAACACCGGTAGACGTACCAGGCGCCAGCCGGCTGTTGACTCCTGAAGTCCGCGAAAACCACCGAGGCGCCGTCTCGCCGCTCGTCGTGGAACACGATGATCTGCACGCCGTTCGCGGGAGGCTGGTAGTTGCTCCGGACATACGAGCACTTCGCCGTCGTGTCGTTGCCGCCGATGATGCTGTCGCCCCAGGGCTGCTGTTGCCCCGGCGCCGGATGGGGTTGCGTTGGCTTACCGGGAACGACGGGCGGCTGCGGTGTCTTCCCGCCGTTGCGACCGGCACCGAGGTCGCAGTACGGCGAAGACTCCTGGGCGCAATCGACTGACCCCCACCCACCGGCCATGGCTTCTGCGGCCGAAGCCAAGAACATTGCGACCGCTATCCCTCCGGCAATGGGGGCTCGCGTCAACACGTGCCCACGTCCTGAATCGCAAAGTCGACGACTTTCCAGGAGCCGTCCACCGCCTTCTTCACCATGGCATTGATGTGGCGCCGCCCAGCAGGGCCGTCATCGGCCAGTTGACCGGTGTCGGCACGGTATTTGAGCCATTGGCTGTCGTCGCCGCAGTCCACAAGGTTCACTGTCGTCGGAGCCGCAGCAGGCTCGACGGACTCGACGGTGGGGTGGTTGACGGGATGCCCCTTGGTGACGAGGCCGTTGAAGTGATCAGCGTAGAGGCCGCGGGAGATCCTCGACAGCGCGTCAGCTGTCGCGTTCTGCGCGAGTTTGGGCGACTGCCAGTCCGAGGTCACGGCCGCGTCGGCCATGTCGTGCCACATGCCGAGGTAGGCGGCCGTCGCGCGCTCCTTCGCAAGATCGACCGGGCGCGGGACGACGGTTGTGGCCGCCGACGTGCTCGACGACACCGTCGGCCGGCTCGTTTCGGCTGCACTGCAGCCCCCGAGTAGGACGACGGCCGCAGACGAAGCGACGGTGATACGGACGGCTTCACGCAGGTTCATGGATTCCCCTCCCGTTACGATGATCAGCTGGCCGCCGGACCTGGAACACCACGACGGCGGAGGTTCACTCGTTGGAAGGACAAGCGATACGCCAAGGCACTGCGCTGGCCAGCATGGCCCCGTGGGGACGGAGATCAGCGCGAGCGAAATGCCGGTGGCACCGTGAATGCCTGCCTCGCCGTGTGAGGCGCGGCTGTCGGCCCGCTGGGGGCCGCCGCCAACTCGATCACCGAGACAGTGCTGCGGCAGCCACCTGGCGTCGCGCAATCCTGGTGGCTCGGTGCTGTCATCGACTGGGTCGAACATCAGTTACCTCGGATCGTTGTGCTTGCACAGCTGGCCGGTACCGCTCTGGGGTTTGGCGATCAACGCCGATGCGGAGGGCGCCGCAGAGGGGGCAAGTACGCCCACCGCGTCGACTGGCCGAGGACTGGGAGACGTCCTCAAGTCTGTGGTTACGCCGGGCCCTCGTAGCCCGGGTAGCAACCGACGCCCCCGTTCCACCAAGCGCCGGTCACCCTCCACCGGATGACAGGCTGCAGGTCGGTCGTCCCGGGTCCGACGCAGTAGCGGTAGACGTTGCCCCAGATGTCCTGGACGTCCAGATCCACCCGAGAGCCGGCGCCACCGTCACAGTGCCGGTATTCACCCCAGCCCAGGTAGCCACACTGCTCACGGAGCTGGACGCCAGGTGCAGCAGCCGCGGGATTTGCGGCGACCACGCACGCGGCCACGGTCGCCGCCGCGACGCCTAAAACACGGCTGATCTTGGAGCGCAGAGTTCGAGGACTCATCATTCCTCCATGGATTTTGCTTGAGCCAGCCGAAAATCGATGGCTCCGATAAATCCACTTTGGACCCCGGCGCGCTGCCGAGGAACTGATCTAGCGACCCAGCGTTGTGCCGATTCGGTGCCGCTACTGTGCCGATCGTGTCAAGCCGACAATACTTTTCAAGATCGAACGTCAGCGCGGAGGAGTGGTTCCCTACCGGTCCAGGGCGGTCTTCGCCGTGCACGGGACTTCACCGGACTGGACCCGGTCCCACTCGGGACGCCAGACCAGCGTTGCCCCCTGCACCCGTGAGCCCAGCAGGCAGTCGGTCCCGTAGGTCGTCCGGTCCCCCGCTCGGTAGGCGACGCCGACATCGGCCCCGCGCAGGGCGACGTCCTGCGCCGGCGGCGGCTCCGGGGTCTTGACCGACCGAGGCCCCGGCATCGACCTCGTCAACGCGGCGAGCACGTCGTTGTCGGTCACGGTCGCAGGCAGCCCGGTGAGCACCGACTGCAAGGCGGGGTCGAAGCCGTCCGGCACTTCCCGCAGCGGGATCGGCGGCGGGTCGAGTGGCGTGGCTCCCGCCGGGCAGTCCCGCCGGCTCGGCTCGCGCACCAGCCCGCGGAAGTTGTAGCCGACGTCGTAGCACGCCGTCACCGGCTTCTCGGGAAACAGCTCGTCCGGGGAACCGTCGTGGTGCACCCGGAAGACGAGGTGCATCGTGGCCGCCTCGGGATCGTCCGACGGCGTGTCCCGCATCTCGACCACCGCGAAGCTCGGCGAGCTGGCGTGTATCGCGTCGAGCGCCTTCCGCGCGTACCGGGCCGCCGAGGTTTGTGGGAGGGAGCCGCTCTCTGCGGCTACCTGCCTGGCGGTCTTGTCGGTCTCCGAGTCCCCCGGCGCACACGCGACCAGCACCGCCGCACAAAGCACCGAAAGGCAAGCCACACCGACGATCCTCACCGAACCGAGGGTACGCGGACGTCGCCCGCAGCGTGGCGATTCGCTAGGCAGTGGCCGACGTTTTTCGCGGCCAACCAGCCGATCCGACGCTACGCGCCTCCAAGGAAGCCAACCGCGTACGAACCTCCAGAGCCCGTACGTCGCGGATAGCGTCGAGGATCTCAAGGCTCTGCAGGTACGTTTCGCGCGCTTGCTCGATTTGCCCCAGCTGGTGCAGCGCCTCGGCTCGCGAGATCAGCGTCTCGGCGGCTCCCCAGCGCTGCCAGCTCCGGCCGCGGACAGCCAGAGCCTCGTCGAAGTGCTTGAGCGCCGACCGGTGGTGGCCGTGCCGGCTGAGCAGCGCTCCGATCCGTTGGTGCGCGATGCCGAGGACGGCTTTGGACGTGAACGTCTGCGCGCGGTTCAGTGCGTCGAGGGCGTACTCCATCGCCTTGTCCGCCTGGCCGACGAGGTCACAAGCGCCGGCGAGGGCCGCCCGGTTTACCGCCAGCCCGATCTTGGTCCCGGAATCGGCGAACAAGCGATCAGCGAGTTCGTGGGCTTCGCGCGATTCGTCGGTGAGCCCGCAGCTGACGTATGCGAGCCCGAGCCCGTACGCGGTCCAGGCGCGTGACCGGTCGTCGCCGAGTTCGACATGACGGCCAAGTGCCTCTTCGAGGTGCAGGATGCCCTCGTCGGTCTGGCCCAGCTCGTGCTCGACCCAGCCGAGTGCCTCGAGACTTCGAGCGATCCCGGCCTCGCTGTCGGCCGCACGGGCCGCGGCAAGTCCGTCGTGAGCCGCGACCAACCAGGTGTTCCAGCTGCGGGTCAGCACGAAGTACGGCAAGAACGCCGTCGGCAGCTGCCACAAGATGTCCTTCGCGCCGTAGGTCCGGGCGTTGCGCGCGATTTGAAGCGCAGTCGACACCTCCCGCTCGCACCAGGCCATCGCGGACTCGAACCCACCCGCCTCGAACGACAGCGGTTCGACCCCGGACAGATTCGTCGGGGTCAAGCCGCTGTCCGCCCAGTTGGGGATCAAGGTGTTGTTTGCTTCCCAGGCTGTGGCGGCGTACCACCGCAGTGTCCGGTCGTGAGCCCGCTCGACCTCGGAGAGCTTCTCCTCCACCAGAGCCCGTTGGTGTGCGTATGCCCGCAGGAGAAAGCTGATCCGGTATCGGCCGTCCGGCAGCGACTCCAGCAGGTGTGCCTCGGCCAGGATCCGGAGGGCCTGTTCGGCGCGCTCGACTTCCAGGTCAGCGAGCACGGCGGCCGCCTCGGGCCCGATGACGTTGGCCGGGCCGATGCCGAGGTACCGGAACACCCGCCTGACCATCGCGGGCAGCGCCAGGTACGAGACGTCGATGACGCCGTGGATGTTCACCGCCGGATCGTTCGACGTGAAGAGATCGAGGCGGGTCTTCTCGGAGTCCAGGCGCTCGGCCAGTTCGGTCAAGGACGTCTCGCGGTGCCGCTGGAGGTGCTCGGCAGCGACGAGGACGGTCATGGGTAAGCGGCCACACCGCTCGACGACGAGTTCGGCAGCGGCTGCGCTGGCTCGCACTCGTGCCTCGCCGATGCGGCGTCCGAGCAGTTCGAGCGCTTGTTCGGCAGTCAGGGACGGCAACTCGATGACGGTGCCGCCGGTGCGCGCCAGCAGCCCGGACTGCCGTTCCCGGCTGGTCGCCAGCACGACGCTGCCGGCGCCGGGCAGGAGCCACTCGGCTTGCTGGTAGTCGGCGACGTTGTCGAGCAGCACGACCGCGGGCCGCTCGGCGAGCAGCGAGCGGTACCGGGCAACTCGAGCCTGCAGGCTGGACGTACCGAGCTCGGCTGGACTGACGCCGAGCGCGAGCAGGAACCCATCCAGGACCTCTTCCGGATCGGCTGGCACACCGGGGGCAAGACCTCGCAGGTCGGCGAACAGGCACCCACCTGGGAAGCGCGCTTGGACACCGGCGGCCCAGTGCACCGCGAGCGCGGTCTTGCCCGTCCAGAAGCCGCCTTCGATGACGATGGTGGCCGTGGCTCCTGGACGGCCCTGCGTCACCAGCGCGTGGTCCATGGCCTGCAGCTGCTCCTCGCGACCGACGAAATCCGCGGGAGCGGCTGGAAGCTGGACGGGACGCGCGACCGGCCTCCCATCACCACGTTGCGCTGCCGCGATCTTGTCCAGCTCGCCGTCGGCCGCCAGTGCGGTGTCGAGGTCGTGCACTACCGCCGGCAGGAGCGTGCGATGGCCGTGTAGAAGCTTCGAGAGGTAGCTCGCGCTGTAGCCCGCCTTCGTCGCGACCTCGCCGAGCGTGAGACCTCGTTCTCTCCGCTTGCGGTGCACCGCCGCCGCGAAGCTGTCGATCGCCCTCATCGCGCCTCCCCGCGCACCAAATCGCGTCGGATGACGCGTCTACCTGGGCGGGGACCCGATCGAGCGACAGCGGGCTTCGGCAGTTCCTGAAGTTCCCGGTGTCCGATACCTTGGAATGATCAACAAGAACGGTACGAAACGCCGGACGGAGAGTCAACCAAACCGGATGCACTCCGACCTATAGTCCAGTATTTCGGACTCCGGTTCGAAAGGAGTGGGCGTGTCCGAATCAACCGGGCCCACGCTCGGCGACGTAGAACCATTCGGAGTACTGCTCGAACGACTGATTCGCCTGAAGAAGCACGACGACGGGCGGCCCTACACGGTGGCCGAGGTCGCCGAAGAGGTCAGCATTTCCAAGAGTCACCTGTACGGCTTGCTCAAGGGCTCCAACGAGCCCAGCCTTCGGCTCACGCAACTGCTCGCCACGAATCTCGGAGTTGAGCTCGAATACTTCGGCACCAGCGAGCGCGCCCGCGAGATCCAGGGCCAGTACGCCCTCCTCGCCCGACTGTCCCGGCAAGGCATCAGCGACCTCGCCTTCCGTGCGAGCGAGCTGTCACCGAACGCCCTGTCCACCGTCCTGGACTTCATCGACTTCCAGGCCAGCCGCGACAGTGAAAATCACACGTCCGGGTGACTTGCCGTCCAAGGTGCCGAACACTGCGTCTGATCTGCGACGATCATGAAAGTTGATCAACAACGGGCTGGGAGGACCGTCGTGAGCAGCTTTGTTCAGCGCGTCCGTCGCGCTCGACGAACAGCCGGCCTGCGGCGCCGGTTGCGATCCGAGCTTCGCGCCGCCGGTGTCGAAGGCCCGACGCCGATGGCCGAGATCTGTGCCCGGCTCAGCGAGCACCGTGGAAAACCGATCCGCCTGCTGGGCGTCCCGATGGAGGTTCCTGGACCGTTCGGCCTGTGGATCAAGACGACGGCGGCCGACATCATCCTCTACCAGCGGGCTGGCACCACGCGGTTCCACCAGGAGCACATCATCGCCCACGAGCTCGGCCACCTTCTTGCCGATCACCCCTCGGACGAAGGCGACGACGCGATGTGGCGCCAGCTGCTGCCCGACATCCCGCCGGATGTCATCCGCAAGGCTCTGCGCCGGCGCACCTCGTACGACAACGAGTACGAGCAGGAAGCCGAGGCACTTGCGACCGTCCTATTGGAGGCGACCGTCAAGGCCCAGGAAATCAGCCTGCCGGGACGATCGCCGCGGGCGCGTCGCGCACAGACAGCCCTCGGCGATCCGGTCGATGTGCTGTGAACCTGACGAATTTCCTCCTGCTCGTGCTGGCCTGGTTCCTCTACCGACTGGCCCGTTCCCCGCGTGACCCGGCGCTGTGGGCGGTCGTCGTCTGCGTGACCTTCCAGCTGCTCGGCGCCTCCACCTTCGTCACGTTCGCCCGAGCAGTGTTCGGCGAGTTGCCCGCGTCCAGCACCGTGAAGCTGCTGACGAACCTCGCGCTGAGCACCTCGCGCTACGCCCTGCTGTTGTTCTTCCTGCTCTCGGCCGGTGGTTCATGGCGACGAGTCCGCATCGAAACGGCGATCCTCGTCAGCGTCTGGCTGGCGATGACGGCCGCGATTCTCGCGCTTCCCTCCGGCCTCCGCGACACCGCGTACCCGCTGACCGGGGTCCTGCCGAACAACATGAGCCACCCCGGGGTGGCGCCGTTCTACATCATCACCGACAGCTACACCTTCTACGCCACCGTGCAGACAAGCCGCTGGGCCCTCCGGTACGCCGCCGAGTCCGGCCGTCGCGCCCGCTTCGGCCTCCGCGTTGTCGCCTTCGCACTCGTCTGCGCAGCGATCACAACCGGCACCCGAACCATCGTCACGATCGTCCGCTGGGCCGGCCATCCCGGCTTCGGCTACCCGGTGACGCAACTGACCAACCGGCTGGCGCCGATCAGCATCTTCTTGTTCCTCGCCGGCGTGTTCTCCATCGGTCTCGCGGCGCGCTTCGCCGCGCTGAAGACCTGGCTGCGACGACGCCGCGCTTACGCCGAACTCTGGCCGCTGTGGCGCGCATTGCACGCCGTGTTCCCGGCCGACACCCTCGACCACGCACCAAGGCGAGCTTGGCTGGACACGCTGCTCCCCCACCAGGTCGGCCACCGCTACTGGCGACGCGTGATCGAGATCCGCGACGGCCTCCTCCAGCTCAGCCCGCAGCTGCTCGACGCTGGCTTCGACCCCGACCGCCCGGCCGACGAGCAGCTCGGTACCTTCCGGCGCGCACTCCAACGCCAGGCAAGCGGCCGCCAGCCAGCCAACCGGACAGCCGTGCTCGTCGCGGCACCCGAAGACGCCGGCATCAATTCCGATGTCCGGCAGCTCATCCACCTCTCGCGGGCACTGGCCCGGGAAGGAGCGTCGTGACCACGCCCTCGAACGCCGAGATCGGCCACCGCAACCAGCAGATGCTCGAGCGGATCCGCTCGCAGGAGCCGCAGCCCCACCGCGAGGGCCACTACGCGCTGCGGGTCATGACGGTCGCCGGCCGCGCCAGCGGGCAGCCACGATCGGTGCCGATCGCCCTGATGCAGCTCGGCGGCGTCCAGTACGTCTGCTCGCCGGACCGCCGACGCGACTGGGTGCGCAACCTGCTCGCGGCCGGCCGATGCGTCGTCGAGCCCGACGAGCACGAGCTTCGCGACGCCGAACTGGTCGAAGACGAAGACGGGGCCACCGCGGTCGCCCGCTACCTGGGCCGTCTCCCCCGGGTCTCCGACGAATGGCCCTTCCCCGGCGACGCCCCGCTGGAACAGGTTCTGCCGTTCATGCGGCAGATCGCCGTGTTCCGGTTGCGCGTTCCGGCCTGAATCGTCCCCGCCGTGCGCCAGCACCATCTCACCGCCGATCGGGTCCTCCTCGGCCACCAGATCAACGACGGGCGGGGATCTCCCAGGACGGCACAATCCCCGCCTTCGGCGGCCGCTCGGCCGTCGCAGGAATCGCCTCACCCGCCACCGAGCGCCACGCGTTCCCGGGCGGGACCACCCTGCCCGACCCGATCAGCTGCCACGCCCGCCTCGTCCTCGAGGCCAGACCCGAACCTGTGCTGGCCGCGGCTGACACGACCCGCACTGACCGATCAGCGCGTAAGAAGTCCCGATCCTCGCGCTGATCGCGTGCTGGTTCTTCACACCTGACAGCCGACAAGGCGTTCAGCCGAGGCCCTACCGGGCGATGGCCCGGAGCAGTGCCTGCCAAGACAGTCCCGAAACGGCCAGCTGCCCCTGCTCTGGCGCCTTGCTGTCCCGGACGCCGACCACCGAACCGGGTTCGACCTCGAGCCGAACCTCCACGCAATCGGCCTTGTCGGGGCTGTAGCTCGACTTGAACCACTCGCCCGATGCTCGCTGTACCGTCATCCCTGCTCCAAATCGTGCAGAATCTCCGCGATGAACTCCGCGGTCTCGGCGGGACTCATCGCCTTCTCTTGCGTCGCTTCGGCGTCACGCCGGTGCGACTTGATGTCTTCTGGGGAGCGAAGCGTCAACCCACTGCCGTGCAGGTCCAAACTCACGATCGACGGCGCTTCGTCAGAATCGATAAGCAGGAAACTGCCCACCAGCAGCGGAGACCAACCGGCCGAGTACGGCACGAGCCGGAGTTCAACGTTCGGCAACTCGCCCATCTCGATGAGATACCGAAGCTGATCGGCCCACACAGCCGGCCCGCCGATGCGATACCGGATCGCTGCCTCCCCAAGCACGACCTCCAGCCGCGCCGGGTTCCGACGAGTGATGAGGTCACGGCGACCGATCCGGGTGAGCACACGCTCTTCGATCTCCGTTTCCGGCACACCTGCCTCGTGCATCTGTGTACGAATCACGTCGGCGGTCTGCAACACACCAGGGATCGCAAGCGGCGCGAGGTGCGTGACTTTGGTCGCAGTTCGTTCCGCAGCGAGCAACTCCGCCAGCTCGGCACGCCGCTCCGGCAGCGTCACCGAGAAACGACGCGGCTGGCCCACACCCGCAGCCAGTGCGAGCAACCGGTCAGCCTCCTCGCCCTCGATCTCCAACGCGTCGATGATCGCCTGCACGTCATCCACCGAGGGCGTCCGCTCACCGCTTTCCCAGCGCGAGACGAGCCCCGCACTGGTCTGGCCGATGAGCACACCGAGCTTGCGCTGCGAAACGCCGCGAAGATCGCGCGCAGCGCTGATCGCTTCGCCAAGCGGAGAGGCCGCGTACTTGCGGGCGATGCCAGCCATGCATCAGATGCTACGGCAGCCAACAAGCAGGTTGAGCGCTAGTACGCCTATGAACACACGTCACCCCATCGGGTCATTGCGCGCGGCAGTCACCAGCGATGACACTGATGCGCATCAGCCGTCATCAGCTGTCATCACTTGACAGCGGCGGAAGTAGCCTACCGGGGAGCGGATGATGCCCGAACTCAGCTGGATCAGACGCGTTGTCATCCCGGCGCGAGCTCTCGACGGCTCGACGAGCCAAGCCGTCGTCGGTGTGTTGGCGACGAAGGACGGTCCGAAGCGCGCGGTCATGGTCGGCCACGACGGCGACCCTGTCGTGCTACCGCGGCAAGCGATGGCCGAACTCGTCAGCCATGCGCACGCCGTGCTGACCGAGAGCCTCTCCGAGGACCGACCATGACGGACCGCTTGCCCGCCAACTCCCCCTGATCAGCCCGGTCTGTGCGCTTGCCCCCCGACTCAGCGCACCGGCCGGGTGCTCACCGTTCCTTTCGATCCAGCTCAACGCGGAGATTTCACGATGGCTACCGCACCTACGAGACGTCGGACGCTCCCACGCCTGTTGTGGGTTACCGAAGCATCGACAGGCACCAACCATCTCGTCACGGAAGCTGCTTTCGTCGACGGAATACGAGCCTCCGGCTCGTACCGCGGGATCTGCGGCGCCGAGTTCTCGGCTGCGCCGATGATCAGTGCTCCGCGCTGCGCGTGCTCGGCATGCCGCGGGCGCCTGGTCGCCGATCGAACGTCCTGCCGCAGTAAACCTCGTGGCACCTCGTGGTGGCGACGACTGCGACGCCCCAAACCTCGGAGGCACAATGTCCGGCTCTGATCATTGGGATGAAGCTGTTCTTGCCTGGGAGCGATCCAGCGCGGCCATCGACGAGTCCCGCCGCCTCGGCTGGGAGTGGCGCCGGACGCCCGCCGGTTCAACCGAGCCCGAGGCGCTGGTCGGCCACCGCACGACCGACACCCACCATGACGTCGTGCGCATCGAGACGCTGAAGACATCGCTGCGCGCGATCGGCGCCCGTTTCGCCTTCGGCGACCGGGGAAAACACGAAGCCCTTCCGCTGCGAGGACCTGTCGACGGCCCACCAGAAGATGTCCTGCGTCAGGTGATGGGCTGGTCCGACAATGCACCGCACTGAACTTTCCCGAGGTGGTGGAGCACCGTGGCGTCACCCACGATCACCTGGCCGTCCGAAACCGACCTGTCGTTCGCAGAGCACCCGGACTATGCCCACCTCTGCAGGGTTCTGGCCGGGCTGCGCCGACTCTCCGATCGGGACAGACCGGCCGTTACGTCCGGAGCTCGCATGAGGCGCGACACCCAGAAACTCGTCGACGCTCTCGAAGCGGCTCAACTGCGAATCTCCTTGCTGGTCATCCAACTTCGAGACGGCACCGCAACCCCGGACGAGCACCACAACGTGGCCGACGTGATCAGCGAGCTACCCGACCTGCTCCGATCCCACGGCGATGACATCGATGCCGGCATCATCCCGCCACCTCGCGACATGGAACGAGAATGCGCATGACCAAAGCAACCCTCAACCTTCCGACGCTGCTCGCCCTGAGCGCCTCTCTGCGTGAAGCTCGAACCGCAGAGAATCTGGGGCTGCGCGCGCTGGCATATAAACTGGGAGTCCCGGCCCAGAACTTGTCCCTTTGGGAGACCGGAAAGCGCGTACCGGCGGCCGAGGATGTCGCGCGCATCCTCGGGTTCCTCCGGGTGAGCCCGGCTGAATACCACCGCGTCATGCGGCTCCGACGCCAGCTTGACGCCCCGGTTTCCGTCGAAACCCTCGATGCTGCCTCGGCAAGTCGCCGACGTGTCTTGGAGGAGCTCGCGGTCCGCACCTTCGAATGGGCACCGCATGTCGTCCCGGAACCGTTGCAGACACCGGAGTACATCCGGGCGATTGCGCAGGATCACGCGGCCAGGCCGGATGATCTCGATCAGGCGGTCTTCGAACACCAAGTCCGGCAGCTCGACCAGCACCGGACAGGTCACAGCACCGTTCTGCTGGGGGCCGCCGCCTTGAACCCGGCGGCCGACCCGCAGCTCCACGCTCTTCGTGCGGTAGCCAGCCTTCCCCGCCTGGTGATCAAGATCGTCCCTCCGGGCGTCACGCGCACGATCGATCCCTTCACGATCTACGAAGGCCAGGGCAGCGCCTTCACCGTCGCATTGCGACACCATGACAACGTCATCTTCATCAGCGAATCCGACGCAGTCCAGCGCTACCGGTCGACCTTCAGAGCTCTCGAACGCGAGTCAGTCACCTGCGCCGACTTCCGGTTTCCCTGATCGGGGCATCGCGATGACCGCACTGATCTACCTCGACGCACAGACTGTTCACCCCGTCATCAACGGCGAGTGGCACCGCCTCGCGGGAGCACTCGAACCGGCGGAAGCGATCACCACGCTGTGCGGTATCACCGACACGTCGATGTTCATGCCGTTGAGCGAACGGCGAAGCCACGGCATCCCCCGGCAGTGCGACGCATGCGACACGATCTACCTTCGCGGCCACGGCATCCCGTCACGGCGCGACCGGCTCAACGGCCGTCGACCCGCTCAGGGGTAACCCGAAACCCCGAGCTGCCACCGCCTCGCCACCAGCCGACGTTCAAGGCTCTCGAACGCGGATCGGCTACCTGCACCGACTTCCAGCCGGAACCGTCATGCGAAACGCCCTGAGGGGCAGGTTCGCTGCGGCAGCGCTACGCCGCAGGAGCCAGGAGGCCGCGCAGCCGCTGCAGCGCCGCTCGGCCCGCCACGCCGATCCGGGCCATGCCGCCGCGGTCGGCAGCGCGAATCGCTCTCTGCAGCTGGTGGGGCAGCCGCCGTCGTTCGGCGGTCGTGATGACCGCGCTGAGGGCATCTTCGGCACCAGCGCGCTCGCCCGCGGCGGCGAGGATCTCTCCGGTGGTGACGCGTTCGATGACTTGCCACTGCGGCGCGGCCGGCTCGCCGAGTTCGGTGCGTTGAAGGGCGCGGAGTGCGTCACCCGGGCGGTTGAGGGAGAGCAGCCCTCGGGCATGAATTTCGCGGAGGGTGAAGGGGTTGAGCAGCATTCCGCGGCCGGTGTCGGAGTCCAGCAGTCCGCGGCAGGCGGAGATCGCGTGGTTGAAGCGGTCGGGCATGGCGGCCTCTCCCGCGGCCCGGGCAAGCAGAGCGAACGCCGACCCCCGTCCGTCTGGATCGGTGGACACGGCGACCGCGTGTTCGAGGCGTGCGACGGCGGCGGGGAGTCGTCCGGCTTTGCGGAGTTCGTTGCCGTGCATCCGCAAGGTCTCGGCGAGAAAGTGGTCGTCGCCGAGGTGGCGGGCCAAGACGAGGGCCTTGCCGGTCCAGGCCGCAGCGCCGGTCAGCCGTTCCTCGGGCAGCACGGTGCCGAGCGACACGCCGAGCGCCAGTCGAGCCGAGGCCAGCAGATGCAGCGTGTCGCGCTCGAGCCGGCTATCGGCGGCACGGGCTTCGAGCCGGGCGACCAGCGGCCACAGCTCGTTGACCGCTTCGACGGCACGCCCGGATCGACGGGCGACCTCGGCGAGCCGGACGACGCTGTCGCCGAACTGCACCAAGGCGGCGAAGTCGGCGCCGTCGGGATCGGCGACGCCCAGGACGTGGAAGGGCAGTCCGAGCGCGCGGGCGATGTGCCGGCGCCCGCCGACGTCGCCGGGCGTCCGCCTGCGGGTCTCGATCATCGCGATGTAGGACTTGTCGTAGCCGAGCAGGCCGGCCAGCGCTTCCTGGCTGAGGCCGTTCGCGGCCCGGTAAGCGCGCAGGATGGTCGCGAGGTCGCGGGAGGACAGGGCAGCTGCGGCGGCTGGGTCGGACCACATCCACACCGCCGGGGCCAGCCGCGGCGGCCGTGCCGAGAGCGTCGTGGTGCCGGCCTGGCACGTCGGGCACACCGGCGTGCGGGCATGGCGGCTCAGCGTCGCTCCGCAGCGTTCGCAGCCGGCCATCGTTCGCTACCTCGCCGTGACCGAGGTGCGGAGGCGGTCGAACCAGGTGGCGATCGAGCGCTTGTACCCCTCCGGCATCCGCAGCCCGGGCACTTCGTGCTCGGCGAACTCGGCGACCCGGCTGTGCTCGCGACTCAGAACCGGCGCCGCCGTAGATGTGGTGGTGCAGCCGTAGGTCACGATGAACACGTCCTTGTTCGCGACGGCGATGTGGTAGACCCACGCGTCGACGATCTCGGCGACCTCGACGGAGAGCCCGGTTTCCTCGGTGATCTCCCGTGCAACGGTCTCCTCCGGGGTCTCGCCGGGCTCGATCCGGCCGCCGGGCAGTTCCCACTCGTCGCGCTCGTTGTGGACCAGCAGCACCCGGTCGTCCCGGACCAGGACGCCCTTGATCGACACCGGGTATCCGGACTCCGCCACCAGCACCAGCTCCCCTGCCGATCGACACAGCGCGTCACCGACCGTAGCAGTGGCAGCGCGTCGCCGGTGGACCTCCGAGGTTGACGATCTGTCAGTGGACGGCACCTGCAAGCGACCGGTCTGCTGAGCAAGCCAGAAGCGCCGAGAGGAGATACCGAGATGCTCGCCACCGAGCTGCCGGACTGCCGTGTCGACGTGGCCGCGGTCGGCGGCGCCGGCGAGCTGGCCGCGGTCCTCGCGCAGCACGGCGTCGCGCTATTCGACGGGCTGCGCAGCGAGCAGCAGCTGATGCAGCTGGCGACTCGGCTGGGCCGGATCGTCCCGCACCGGGACAGCAACCCAGCGGGGATCACCGTGCTGGCCGACCGCGGCGGTGTCCGGCCGCGGCCCGGGGAGGCCGGGTTCAGCCGACAGCCGCTGGCACCGCACACAGATTGCTCCGACCGGGCCGTGCCGCCGCTGCTGGTGATGGCGGTGTGCGTGCGGCCGGCCGAGCGCGGCGGGAACTACGTCCTCGTCGACGGCCAAGCCGTGCACGCCGAGCTGGCCACCACCGCTCCCGACGCACTCGCCGACCTCTCGACGCGGCGTGGGGCCTACTTCGGCGGCGCTGCCGGGCTCGTGGGCAACGTCTTCGAACCCGGCCCGGACCAGCTGGTGGGCCTGCGGCTGCGGCGCGACGAGCTGGCAGGCTTCGCCCCGCACACCCAGCGACGGCTCTCCGTACTCGACCAGGTGATTCGCCGCCACGCGGTCTCGATCCCGGCGACCGCCGGTGGCGGCTACGTGGTCAACAACCGGCGATGGCTGCACGGCCGGACCGCTTTCACCGGACGCCGGACGGTGTACCGGATCCACCTCGACCCCCATCTCGGCTGGCGGATCCCCGCCGGGTTCACCCACTCCCGGGCAGCGCCATGACCGCACCGCGTTGGGTGTCGGATCCGCACGACATCGCCGCGGCACTCCGGCGCGGCAAGTGGATCGTCCTCCCCTGGGAACGCCTCGGTCCGGACACCGACCTTCAGCACTGGCAGGCCGCCCTGCGGGAGCTGTGCGAGGCCCCCGGCCTCGATCCGCTCTTCATCGACATCCGCTGCCGCAGCCTCACCCGTCGTCGTCAACGCTGCTCTGTCCGTCCCGGCCGCCGAGCAGGTCCAAGCCTCGATCGCCGCGATCGAGTACAGCCGGTTCGTCGGACGTCCCACCGGCTAACCCCGCGAAAAGGAGCCACCCGTGTTCGAGCTCATCGCCAGCCCGTTTCTCGAGGACTATCTCCTGCTGCGCCCCGGCAGCGAGTCAGGGATCCGGCTGCCGGTGCGGCTATGGGAGGAGCTGGCATCCATGGCGACTGGGCAGCTCTGTCCGGGCTGGTTGGTGGAGGCCGCGAGCCGACCCTGGCCGGATCTGGATCTTTCCGGCCGCCGGCAGGCCGACGTGGTCCTGGTGCGAGCCTCCTCCGGTCACGCCTACGGTCGGGCCTCCTACGAGCTGAACCTGGGCTGCAACTACGACTGCGAGCACTGCTACCTCGGCCTCAAACGCTTCGAAGGCCTCTCCTGGCCCGATCGGGAACGACTGCTGCAGCTGCTCGCGGACGCGGGCGTGCTGTGGCTGCAGCTCACCGGCGGCGAACCGCTGATCGACAAGCTGTTCACCGCGGTCTACCAGCGAGCCTTCGAGCTGGGGATGATGCTGTCGATCTCCTCCAACGGCTCCCGCCTGGCCCAGCCCGACATCCTCGAACTGCTGACCCGGTACCGGCCGTACCGGCTGACCATCAGCGTCTACGGCGCCACCGCCGAGGCCTACGACGGACTCACCCGCCGCCGAGGATCGTTCGACAAGTTCTCCCGCGGGCTGGCCGCCGCGCACGAGGCCGGGCTGCCGCTGAACCTGAATCTGATCGTCACCCAGCACAACGCCCACGAACTGGACGCAATGAAGGCACTCGCCGAGCAGTACGAGCTGCCGCACCACGTGTTCTCCAACATGTCGCCCACCATCTACGGCGGCGCGGAAAGCCTGCCCGCGCAGTCGCAGGAGTACCTGCGCAAACGGAAGCCGTTCACCGGCTGCAACGCCGGTCACACGTTCTTCCACATCGACCCGCACGGCATGGCCAGCATCTGCAAGGTCGGCCGCGATCCCCAGATCCCGCTGCTCGAGGAGGGCCTGGCCGGGCTGGCGCGGCTGGGTGGGATCGCGGACCGGCTGTTGCTGCGCCAGGGCGGATGCACCGGCTGCCAGCTGCAGGGCAGCTGCGGCACCTGCATGCCGCTGGTCACGCTCTACCGGAAGGCCAAAGCCCCGCTGAGCGCCTACTGCCAGCACTGATCACCCGAAGGGAGGGAAATCATGACCGCTGTCATCGTCCCGCTCGAACGGCGCGAGCCGAGTGGCGCCACCATCCCCGTGCCGCTCACCGCCCCGCGCGGCCCGGCCGAGATCGAGTTCGTCGAGCACCTGGACGATCTCGTCGAGTCATCGAAATGCAGCTGCAACGCCGGCGACGACAACCCGTACTAACGCACGTCCACCCGCTCGGTGACCTCCGGCGTGTCCTACACCGGGGGTCACCGAGCAGCCTGACGCCGGCGGGTAGCGTGCCGGAATGCGATTCCGGCCCAGCTGGTTACGCCGCGTCCTGCAGGTGCCCGTCGTCCCAACCCTCGGGCCGGTACACCCAGACACGCTCCGACCGGAAATCTTCGACGAAGTCGTCGCCGCCGCGCTCACCGGCGAGATGCTGCCCTTCGACAAGGAGCGACGCTGGTCGGCAACCAAGTCCGAAACCATTCTCGTCGACGAGATCGTCCACCGCCCCGACCTCACGATCATCCCCACACTCAACCACCGCGGGACCGGCATGATCAAAACCCACGTCTACAGCCCGGCCGAGCCAGACACCCCAGCCCTGCGCGCGGCGACACGCCGATGGTGCACCACCTACGGCGCAACCACCGGCCGCGTCCTCTGGTTCACCAACGAACCATCGCAATCCGACACCGCCACCGCAACCCGGGTCCTGCTCAAGACCTTCACTCAGAAGAACACTCCTGATACTGCGGGCGGAATCCACGAGCTGGACGCTTGTCCACCATCCATTCAGGACACCTTCGCCCAGCTGGCCCTGCAAGTACCCGAAACCGGGCTTGGGTTCTTGTGCCGACACTGGCACGAGGGCCGCGTCGACGGGCCGATCCTCGCCGCCATCGACGACGGCATGGTCGTCGGGGCGATCGGTCCGCTCGCCGTGATGCCCGATCGCGACGGGACACCGGTCCTGCTGCCGCAGTACTTCGGAGTCGCTCCCGGTTACCGCGGTCGCGGGCACGGGCGTGGGTTGTGGCGCGCCGCCGCGTCCTGGGGCACCGAGCACGGCGCACGCTACCAAGTGCTGCAAGCCGCTACCGGAGGACCGTCAGAGGCCCTGTTTTGCACCGAGGGGCTGACCACCTTGGGCTTCACCTGCGCGGTGGCCGCGTGAATCAGCCCGGCACCGGGGTGTCCATGGGCACCCGCGACCGCCTCACCCTCGGCTCCTTACCCCCGGCCGTGTACGCCGCGATCACCGCTGAAATCGGCGAGATCCGCCGCACCGAACCGGTCGCCACCGGATTGAACTCCACCTTCGCTACCGTGCTGCACACCGCCGACAGCGCCGTATTCGTCAAAGGCATGCTCGATAGTCATCCCGGCGTCCGTGGCCAGCGACGCGAAGCTGCCATCGCACCCCACACTGCCGGGATCGCGCCTCGGCTGCGCTGGCACCTGAACACCGGCGGCTGGGACCTGCTCGGATTCGACTACATCCCCGGCCGCGCCGCCGATCTCTCCCCCGGTTCGCCCGACCTCGCCCGCCTGGCAGACACCCTCGCCCGGCTGGGCGAACTCGTACCGCCACCGCTGCCGCTACCCCGGATAGAACAACGGTGGACCGCCCTGGCCGACGACGCCGACCTGGCCCTGCTCGCCGGCGAGCACCTGCTGCACACCGACCTCAACCCCAACAACGTCCTCATCAGCGACGGCCGAGCCTGGCTGGTCGACTGGGCCTGGCCCACCCTCGGGGCGTCCTGGATAGACCCTGCCTGCGCCGCGCTCTGGCTCATCGCCGAAGGCCACACCCCCGCCGCCGCAGAAAGCTGGGCCCGAACGCTTCCGACCTGGAGCCACCGCCCGCCAAACGGCCTCGACACCTTCGTCGCCGTCAACGCCCGCCTATGGACCTCCATCGCCGCCGACGATCCGCAGCCGTGGAAGCTCGCACTCCGCAACGCTGCCAACAAGTGGTTGACCCACCGAGGCACATGAACGGCCGCCGAGAGCAACTGTCCGAGCACAAGGACTTCACCCGATGCCTCTTCCCAGCGAACCGGCCCTGCGGGTCGGTGCCCGCGTCTTGCTCCTTAACCGCGCCGACCAGGTCCTGCTCATCCACGCCCGCGACCCCGACGACCCCGGCCACCACTGGTGGGAACTGCCCGGCGGCGGCCAGGAACCCGGCGAGAGGCTCGAGGACACCGCGCGGCGCGAGATCGCCGAGGAGACCGGGCTCGTTCTGGACGAGATCGGCCGCAAGCTCTGGACCCGCGAAAGTCGCTTCACCTACCGCGGCCGCGAACACCATCGCCTCGACCATGTCTATCTCGCCCGCACCGACCACGACGCGCCGCAGGTCGCCCTCCGCTACACCGCCAACGAACGCGCTGGCCTCATTGAGCGCCGCTGGTGGTCGGCCACCGCGGTCTCGACCTGCCGCGACAAGCTGCTGCCCGCGGAGCTGCCGGACCTCCTGCGGGCACTCCTCGACGACCGCTTCCCGCTTGTTCCCCCGGCCCTCACCGCGTGAGATCCACCGCGCCGGCGTGGACGCAGCGCTGACCAGGTGGGCGCATGGCGATCCGGGCTCGGAACGACTGCGCTACCAGACCGTCCGGTAGCGGTGCCGTCCACCGGTAGGAGGGGGCACGAGCTACCGCAGCCGCCACTAGTGTCCGGCCGAAGCCGAGGCGCCGGTACTCGGCGGCGACGTGGACGTAGTCGAGGGTGGCCGATCGGCAGCTCGCGCACAGGCTCGCGGTGACCGCGCCAACCTCTGTGCCGTCGAGATGGAGTTCGATCCGACCGGCCAGTGTCCCCGCTGCGGGTGGATAGGCGACCAGGACGAGCCCGTCGCCCGGGGCTGTACCGGGCGCGTGTTGGACCGTGACGTCGAGGTGCGCCCACTCGGCGAGGTGCCGGGCTGTGGGCTCGCAGCCTTCCTGCGCGCGACAGACCTCGCACAGCGTGCCGTGCAGCCGGTAGCGGTGGCTGTAGGGCTTGAGCTTGTCGTAGAGGTCGAGGTCGAGCCGGTGACCGCGCAGGCAGACCACAAGTCTACTGGTCGCCGGCCGGACCGGAATCAACCCGCCGAACTCGCCGCGCGTACCTGACCGGACGGCTTTGCCAGCCTGGCCGATCATCGAGCACCTCGTGACGGTCGCGACCAGCTCAAGTGCGGCCACCGCGACATGCGGGTCATCCGGCGATCTCCCGCAGCCCACGACCGGAAGCTGCCTCAACGGCGACGACAGCACCATCAGGCCCCGGAAGTTGCAGATCAACGGTGCGCGGGCGAGCTGCGGAACCGCGGCCGCGGCTGGTCGCCACGACGTTGCGGTACTCCAGGTGGCCGAAGCCATCTTCCGTGAGACCGCGCCACCGGCGGCTCGTCACGCGCAACTCGAGGTCGGCACCGGGCCACAGGCCGGCAGCGAGCAGCACAGCGCCCCGGTTACGGACCCGCCCGGTCAGGCGGCGTGCCAGCTGCAGCTGCATCCCGCGCGCGACGGCCGGGCCTAGCACGACCAGGTCGAACCCGTCGATCAACGCCGAAAGCACCGCTGAGACCTCGCCCCTGGGGTCGGGGACGAGCGCAAGCCTGTCGAGGTCGACGCCCAGCTCGGCGGCGGCTGCCACTCCCACGTCGGGCATACCGGTAATCGCTGCCCACGATCCTTCACGAGTCGCTTCGGCGAGCAACGCCAGGACCAGCGCGGCCGAGCCAGCGACCGACACCACACTGCCGCACCGCAACCCGCCCGGCACCAGCTTGGCCAGCGCCGGCGCCAGCGGTAGGGAGCCGGCGGACACGGAGGTATCTACGCTCGGCTCGCCGAGCTGGGCGGCCGTGCGGACGCCGGGGATCGCCGTCAGCGCGGCGACGGCTTCAGGTACCGCCACCACGCACCTCCAGCACCACGAACACGCGCCGGAGACGCTTACGTGGGGAAGTCGCAAACGAACCCGAACTAATCGAACATTTGTTCGGATACTGCGGGACGGCGAGTGCGCTGTCAAGCCGAGCGGGTCAGGCTCACGCCGGCGCGACCACGCTCGCAGCTCAGCGCACTGTCGTTGATCACCTTGTTCCGCAAACCCGACGACGACCCGCACAGCGCGAAGTGCTCACACCGGTCATCGAGGTCCTCGCTGGGTCGGATCAGGCATACCAAGATCCACCACCCGCTCGACCGCGCGGCCGGGAACGCGACAGGCCGTGCGGTGTAGCCGCCGTACCCACAGCACCGCGGCGCCTGAGAACGCGAGCACGGCCAGCACGATCGAGGCCAACTCGAACACCTTGAATATCGCGCCCAGCGAGGACACCACCCCGATCCCGCCGAGCAGAGTGATCAGCGGCAGCGCGCAACACACTCCGCACGCGACCGCAGCCGCGACACCGAGCCGGGCCCAGCGCCGGTATGGCTTGGCGGGCGGGGTCATCGCGCTGCTCCGGACACGCTGTCACTCGCTAGGCGGGGGCCAGTCAGTTCCATCAGCACCGGGCCGGGCGGCTCAGCAGGAACGCATCCGCAGCCCGGCCCGCATGACGTCTCGGGCGCCGGGCCGGCCAGTTCCTCGTGCACGGTCGCGAGGTGCGCGGCGAACGCGGTCAACTCGGCGATGCGGCGCTCCGCCTCGGCGATGCGTTCCGCCACCAGCGGCCGCAGCCCTTCCCGCACCTCGGCGCACACTCCCGCCTCCCACGCGCCGAGCAATTGGCGGATCTCCTCCAGCGGCAGCCCCAGATGCTTCGCCGCGCCGATGAACTCCAGCCGGGCCACCGCCTCCTCGCCGTACACCCGATACCCCGATCCGGTCCGCGCGGCCGGCAACAGGCCCGCCTGCTCGTAGAACCGCAACGTCGAGGCCGGCACTCCGCTGCGTCGAGCCAACTCCGAAATCTGATATGTGCTCACGGCGCCGACGCTAAACCTTCAACACGACTCGAAGGTCAACCCCAGCGACGCAATGCATCTCTCCGTCGAGACCGACGACACTCGCGTCCCACAGAGTCCCGCCGTCAGCTGGGCGTCGACACGGTGGGCGCCTGATCGGGCTGGACGGTGCGGACGGTGCCGGCTGCGTCGGAGATGACGACCAGTCCCTGCCGGCCCAGTCGCTCGCGGATGCCATCGATGTTCTCGTCCAGCGTGTCGGGAAGGGCGTAGAACTGGTCAAGGATGGCGCGGGCGATGTCGTTGTCGGGGACAGCGCAGTCCCAGAGCACCTGGTCACCTTCGACGGTCACGGTGTAGGCGTAGAACGCGCAGCATGACTTCTCACGCGCCGCCAGGTCCCGCACCCACGACTCGACGCTGGGCGCGGTGCGGAACCGGAACCGGATCCCCTCAGCGGTCCGCTCCCTGCCCACCAGAGCCTGGGCAAACAGCCGCCGGTACTCGGCGAGACGCTGCTCGTCGGTGTCCGGCGCGGTGGTCATGTCGCAGACGATCGGGGTGGACGCTGCCGGGATCTCCATGATCCAACTCCTTGAGGTTGTCGGTTTCGCGGTGTCCTCGCTGGTCTTGCGATGCGTACGGACCGACTCTAGAGTCTGGACACAAGTCCAGAGTCAAGGAGAAATCCGTGAAGATCGGACAGGTCGCGAAGCAAGCCGGCGTCAGCGTGGACACGGTGCGGTTCTACGAGCGGCGCGGCGTGCTGCCTGCCGCGCAGCGCAGGCCGTCTGGATACCGGGTGTTCAGCGAGTCCACCGTGGAGCGGATCCGGACGGCCAAAGCCTTGCAGGACATGGGTTTGACCCTGGACGAGGTCATCGACGCCCTGCATACGCACGACGCGGGTGGGGCGACCTGCGAGAGCGAACGATGGCGCCTGGAGGCGGTGGTCGACCGGCTGGCCGCCAAGATCGCCGAGCTGGAACGGGCCCGGCGGAACGCCCTGGACATCCTCGAAGACTGCCGAGCCGGTCGCTGTCGCCTCACGCTCGCCGGAGAGGCGCCATCGCGACCCGCCGAGCCTTAGCGGCTTCGTCGGCTTGGAACGCTACAGGAGAGGTCGCGGCGAACGCGGCCACGTTGGCGGCACGGGAGACGGCGTGCTGCTCGTTCTTCACGTTCACTGACCCGCCGCTGCCGGGGAACACGCGTTGGAAGTGGCTGCGGCACCGGCGTACGTCGAGGTATTGCCGCGCTCGCCGGCCGCGCCGCCGTGCCTACGGGTGCTGGTTGGCATCAACAGCCGATGGCTGGCATGGCCTCAAATCACGACACGTGTCCCAGCTCACTCGACGCCGGGTCCACCTTCGGACGCGGTCGGCGTGGTTGGCAGTATCGGAGTGGTCGCGAGTTGTGCTCTTCGCCATCGTGGTCAGGTGCGTTGCGCGGTCACGCGCTGTCATAGGCTGCTGCGTCTGGTCGCGGCGTGATCGCTGCGCCTGCAATGTCGCGGACCTCGCCCTATGTCCAAGGAGGCTCGCTCGTTGTCGTCCACACCGGGCTTCGTCGCGAACGTCGAGCGTCACCAGGTCTCCGTCTATCTCGGAGCGTTGATTTGCGGTGCCTTGGCGGGCTGGGCGGCGCCGACAGCAGGGCCCGGCCTGGCGCACGCCATCAACCCCGTGCTTGCGCTCGTGCTGTATGTGACGTTCCTTCAGGTTCCTGTGGCCGAGCTGGGCCGCTCGCTGCGGGCCGGGCGGTTCCTCGTGGCGGCGCTGGTCGTGAACTTCGTTGTCGTGCCGCTGGTGGTGGGCGCGATGTTCGGGTTCCTGCCCGATGACCGGGCAGTGCAGCTGGGCGTGCTGCTGGTCCTGCTCGCGCCGTGTGTGGACTACGTGATCGTCTTCAGCGGGCTGGCCGGCGGGAACAGCCGGCAGCTGCTCGCGGCCACCCCGCTGCTGCTGATTGCGCAGATGCTGCTGCTGCCGGGAAACTCATAGGCCCTGCCGGCTTCGGAGCGGCCCGCGAGCAAATCGCCCAAAAGCGGCAGACACGCAATCTCACCATTTGGTCTACATCTTTCGGCGGTGGCTGGCGCCCAATTTTGCGGAGCAGACTGCGCTTTCATGGGACCTCGCCAGCTGCTCTCCCTGATCCTGCCCGCAGTCACGATCGCCGCGCTGGTCACGCCGGACGCCGCCGCCGCGCCGGTGCCGAGCCGGGCGCGAGCCGCCGCGGAGCAAGCACACTCCGCGCTGCAGCAACGGATGCTGGCCCGGAGCCACGCCCACTCCGCGGTAGCGGGCGAAACGCTCGCCGGAAAGGCCGCCGGTGGCGGGTTCGACAGGATCACCGACGTCGAGCGGGCCAGCCGGGACACGGTGCCGTCGATCAACGGCGCCGAGCCCGACACCCAGGTCGAGCCGGACATCGCGACCGACCCCAACAACCCCGACGTGATCGTCGCGACCTTCCAGCAGGGCCGCTACACCGACGGCGGCTCGGCCGACCCCGGCTACACGACCTCGCAGGACGGCGGGAAGACCTGGGCCGCGGGCAATCTCCCGCTGCTGACCAAGGCCGTGGGCGGGCCCTTCGACCGCGCCTCCGACGCGGTGGCCGCCATCGGCGGGGACGACGCGGTCTACCTGCAGACGATCGCGTTCAACCAGAACGACGCGCGCAGCGCGGTGACCGTCCAGCGCTCCGACGACGGCGGGCTCAGCTTCGGCCCGCCGGTGCTGGTCGTCGACGACAACGACGTGAACATCTTCCACGACAAGAACTGGATCGTCGTCGACACCTCCCCCACCAGCCCGCACCGCGGCCGCGTCTACTCGGTGTGGTCCAAGTTCGTCACCACCGGAACCGTCACCCACTCGCCGGGCGTGGTCAGCTTCTCCGACGATCGCGGCCAGACCTGGAGCACGCCCACCAGCCTCACCGCCGCGGACGCCGACACCGAAGGCCTGCTCCCGCTCGTGCAGCGCGACGGCTCCCTCACCGTCGTCTACGACCTCGCCGTGAACAACGCCGACTTCGGGACCGCCCAAACCTCCCACGACGGCGGGCTCACCTGGTCCGCACCGGTCACCGTCGCCGAACTCCGTGGCGTAGCCGTGCCCGGAATGCGCACCGGCGGGCTGCCCGACGCGGCCATCGACCCCGCCACCGGCCGAATTTACTTGGTCTGGGCCGACACCCGCTTCAACCCCGACGGGCTCAACGACATCGCGCTCTCCACCTCCCGCGACGGCGGCCGCACCTGGAGCACCCCGGCCCAGGTCGACCCCCGGGTCGCCGGGCTCGACCGGTTCACCCCCGCCATCGCGGCCGCCGGCGGTTCCGTGCACGTCACCTACCGCACCCGCGGCGCTGCCGGTACAGCACCCACGGTGGACCAGAACTACATCGCCTCGACCGACAACGGCCGTACCTTCGGCTTCGAGCACACCGTCGGCCCGCCCAGCGACGTCGCCTGGGCTGCCGAAGCGCACTCGCAGATCTTCTACGGTGACTACGCCGGTGTCGCCGCCACCCCGCGGCGCGCCACCTTCGTCTGGAACCTCTCCTCCCGCCCGCCCATCGCCGGCCAGAAATTCCACCAGACCACCTGGACCGCCAACGCGACCAGGTAGGCGCACCCGGCAAGTCCGTGTCGGCGGCGACGGATCCAGCCGATCTTTCGGGTCGCGGTCAGGGTCGAAGGCGTCGATCAGGTCCTCGGCCCGACGCTCCTAGCTGATGTTCAGGCCAAGGTCGTCGAGGACGAAGGACGTTTGCTGGGTGTAGTCCTCCGCTCCGGTGAACTTCACCGTGATGGTCTGACTGTGGTAGGCGGACAGGTCGATGGTGTGCTGGATGTAGCCGGTGGCGGCGTCCTTGTTGGAGTACGTCGCGGGGGTGGCCAGCACGGTGC
The DNA here is from genome assembly GCF_013364075.1 of Amycolatopsis sp. Hca4. GTDB lineage: Bacteria > Actinomycetota > Actinomycetes > Mycobacteriales > Pseudonocardiaceae > Amycolatopsis. The sequence continues at coordinate 10,601,899 of NZ_CP054925.1, read as the reverse complement.
CGCCGCTGCCGAGGATCTGGACGGTAAGGGTGTCGTAGGCCCCGGCGGCCGGTTCGGCGGCGTCGATGTGCAGCCAGTAGCTCAGGGCGTAGGTGGTGCAGCCCCCGGGTAGCGTGACCTGCTGCGACAGGGTGTCGGTGGTCGTGGCGCCGTAGCCGTCGAGCCAGGCGTCGTAGCTGCCGGCGTGGGCGGGTTCGCTGGTGCTGTTGTTGATCAGGCCGGTGCTGGCCGACCACGGGGCTGCGGTGCCGGTTTCGAAGCCGGGGTTGCCGAGTAGCTGCGCCGGGGTGCAGCTGCCGCCGGCCGGGTTGACGGTCCAGTGGAAGGTGGCCGATCCGCTCGGTCCGGTGGAGTCGGTGGCGGTCACGGTGACTGTGCTGGTGCCGGCGGTGGTGGGTGTGCCGGAGATCAGCCCGTTGGCGGTGTTGATCGACAGTCCGGCGGGGAGTCCGGTGGCGCTGTAGCGCAGGGTGCCGCTGTCGCTGGCGCTGGCCTGGATCTGCAGGGACGTGGCCTGGCCGACGGTGCCGGTCTGGTCGCCGGGGTTGGTGACCGAGACCGAGGCACCGGTGCCGAATTGGATGTCGAGGACGGCGTGCAGTTCGATGCCGTTGGGAGCGACGCCGGTCTGGCCGTGGAGGAAGTCGAAGAATCCGATGCCGGTGACGGTAACCGGTACGTTGGCGGTCTTGAAGGACGTGGTCGGGGTGTACTTGGCGTTGAACTCGGCGCGGGCCTTCTGGATGCTGGTGAGCAGAGGGCTGGACGAGCCGACGCAGGCGGGGTCGGGAATCTCGGAGATCAGGGTGTGGCCGGCGCCGTCGGACAGGACGAGGTGGTAGTCCGAGTCGGACTCCAGCTTGTACTGGGTCAGCGTGGCCTGCAGCCGGAAGACCGTGGTTTCGGTGGGCTGGACCCGGTTGTTCGCCGGCAGGCTCGACGGCGCAGGCAATGACGTCAGCGTGGGGATCGTCGTGGATGTCGTGGACTGCAGGGTGATCTTGCCCGCGTCGGCGTCGGTGCCGGTCTTGACCGACCACCGCTCGACCCCGCAACTCGTCGTGGTGGCCGCAGGATTGGCCACGACTTCCTCGTGCTCCTCCTCGCCGGCGGCGTCCGCGGGTCCGTTCCAGCCGCTGGCCGGAACGGCCACTCCGAGCGCGGCCGCACACACGGCGACGACGGACAATTGGATCAAGCTGGTTCGCGTGGTGCGCACTTCAGCCTCCCAGTCGACGAAGTGACGGCAGGGTCACCGGTCCAGCGTCGGCGACAACGCGCATGATCGAAACGAACTCGTGCGGAATCTCCGGTGAATCCAGCGGCTACCGGGTTACGGCAGCACAACGTTTGCGCGCCGGTCAACCCGCCGATAGTCGTGTCCCGCCAAAGATTCGGACATAGAGAACGAAGCCCGCAATCGACCAGCTGTAGCAGATTAGACAGTGTCCACTGTGGACTTAGTTAGCGCACGGCCAAAACCTCTCCGGCTCAGCGACTGAACGGCGCACGACCATCGTCGCGAACAGCCACAATCCGCCTGCCCGATTTCTTCGACAGCCAAGGAAAATCGGGATATATGCGGCGCCGATAGTGATCATCTATTTCAGACAGTTCGTCGGTAGTGCCTGCGGCGTCCGGAGATTCAAAATTCCTCCAGCCCGCCACATTCCCTGACATCCGGCGTCGGTGGGCTACCGCGTGCGCCGGCAAGGAGTCCTCATGAGATCACGGTCCCCGCTGGCCAGATTCGGTGTCGGGGTGGTGGTGGCCACGACCGTCGTGTCGGTCCTGTCCGCCGCCCCGGCCGGCGCCAGTCCGACACCTCGACCCGCTGCGGCGCCCGCCACCGCGAAGGTCATTCACGAGCAGCACCACGACACTTCCCCTGCCCTGCGGTCGATGGCACCCAAGGCGACCGACGGCGGCTCGGACGAGAGCGAGGCAGTGGGGTCGTTGCCTCGCCCGCGCGCACGCGCCCAGGACCCGGTCGTGCAGAACACCGCGGGCACGCGCGCGGCGGCCGTCGGCACGAGTTTCGACGGGTTGGGCACCGGGTTCTCCGGGCCGGGCGGATCGTTCAGTCTCGGCGGGGTGCCGCCGGACCCGAACTCCGCGGTCGGCGCGAGCCAGGTCGTCGAGATCGTCAACACCGGGTTCGCGGTGTTCTCCAAGACCGGCACCACACAGTACGGCCCGGCGAACACCAACACGCTGTTCTCCGGGTTCGGCGGGTACTGCGAAAGCACCGACGACGGTGACGCCGTGGTTCGCTACGACACCCTCGCCGGCCGGTGGGTGATCACCCAGTTCGCGAACGTCAACTCGAGCTCCGGCCCCTACTACGAGTGCGTCGCGGTGTCGCAGACCTCCGACGCGACCGGCGCCTACAACCGCTATTCCTTCCAGTACAGCAACTTCCCCGACTACCCGAAGCTGTCGGTGTGGCCGGACGCCTACTACGTCACCTACAACATGTTCAACGGCGCCGGCACCACCTTCTTCGGCGCCGAAAGCTGCGCGATGGACCGGGCGAGCATGCTCGCCGGCACCACGGCCACTCAGCAGTGCTTTACCACCTCCAACGCCTACGGCGGCGTCCTCGCCGCCGACATCGACGGCACCACCGCACCCCCGTCCGGTGCGGACAACGTGCAGCTGGCGATGGGCACCACCAGCACCACGCTGGCCTACTGGCGATTCCACGTCGACTGGGCCAACACCGCCAACACCACCTTCACCGGCCCCAGCACACTGACCGTCGCCTCCTACACCCCGGCCTGCGGGAGCAGCGGCACCTGCGTGCCGCAGAAGGGCACCTCGCAGACACTGGATTCGTTGTCCGACCGGCTGATGTTCCGGCTGGCCTACCGCAACTTCGGCGATCACCAGTCACTGGTGACCAGCCAGTCGGTCACCGCCGGCTCCTCGGTCGGGGAACGCTGGTACGAATTCCGGCTGGGCAGCGGCGGCAACCCGACGGTGTACCAGCAGGGCACCTACGCCCCGGACTCCACCTACCGGTGGCTGGGCTCACTGGCGATGGACAAGGCGGGCAACATCGCCCTCGGCTACACCGCGTCCAGCTCCTCGATCAACCCGCAGATCCGGTTCACCGGGCGGCTGGCCGGCGACACCCTGGGCCAGATGACCCAGGCCGAGACGACCATCGTCGCGGGCACCGGGTCGCAGACCACCTACTCCCGCTGGGGCGACTACTCCTCGATGAGCATCGACCCCGTCGACGACTGCACGTTCTGGTACACCCACGAGTACCTGGCCACCACCGGCGCCCGGGTGTGGAAGACCCGCAACGCCTCGCTCACCCTGCCCGGCTGTGGCGGCACCCCGACCAACGACTTCTCGATCGCGGCCAGCCCGACCTCCGGCTCCGTCAACGCCGGTTCCTCGGCCACGGCCACCATCAGCACCGCGGTCACCGCGGGAGCGGCGGGCACCGTGTCGCTGTCGGCGACCGGTCTGCCGTCGGGCGCAGCGGCCTCGTTCAACCCGGCATCGGTGACCGCGGGCGGTAGCTCGACGCTGACGATCACGACGTCCAGCTCCACCCCAGCCGGCACCTACCCGATCACGATCACCGGTACCGAAGGCCCCGTCTCCCACGCCACCAGCTACGCCCTGACCGTGACCGGCGGCACCGGCGGCGGCATCACGAACGGCACCTTCGAAACCGGCTCGCTGACCGGATGGACGTCGGCAGGTCCCACCGCGGTCGTCAGCTCCGGCGCGCACGGCGGCACCTACGCCGCCCGAGTCGGCTCCACGTCACCCTCCGGTGACGCGTCGATCGCGCAGACCTTCACCGTGCCCAGCGGAGTGACGCAGCTGTCGTTCTGGTACTCGGTGACCTGCCCGGACACGGTCACCTATGACTGGGCGACCGCGGCGCTGAAGGACAACACCAGCGGCACCACGACCACCCCGCTGGCCAAGACCTGCACCAACGGCGCGGGCTGGAAGCAGATCACCGCCGCGGTCACCGCCGGGCACAGCTACACCCTCACCCTGGCCAGCCACGACGACAACTACACCGGCGACCCCACCTACACCCTCTACGACGACATCAAACTCGGCTGAGCCGAGATCATTCGGACACTGCAGAGCGGCGAGTCTCACCCTGAGGCTCGCCGCTCAGCTTTACCACGCAACGTAGTCAACGACGTACGAGAAGCCGCCCGACGAGCACCTTTCGACGGTGTCGTGTGCAGACCCGGCGTCCGGGCGAGTGCGGTCCGCCCTCCGTGGGACAGCCCCGACTTGTCGGCCTGGGGTTCCGGGTGCCGGTGGCGAGGGGCTGCCGCGGAGCCGGACGCTGGCGTCAAGGCCACTGCCGGGGCGCGGGGTGGAGGGTGATGTCGCGCCGGCCACCCGGGCGAGCTGGGCGACGATCGCGGCGCGCCGAGACCACACCTACCGAGCCAGCTTGAGACCCTACGTTGGGGCTGCTGCCGAACCGTTATCTGCCGGATCGGTGAGCGGCAGCGGCCTGAAAATCTGTGAACGTTCGTCCGGTCGGTCCACCGTTCGGGCCATTTACCGTAGTAGCACTCCCATGCTAGCCACCGAGGACTAGCGTGCGCCGGTCAGCCGCCGCTTCTACCCGTTCCGGCCCAATTTCTTCCAGAGCGGAAATTCGTGAAGCAAAGAACGTGCAAATGAGAATAAATCACCACTGCCTTCTTTTAGGAAAACCTTCGTTGACAGCGTGCGGCAGCACGAGAACGCTGGCGCAGCAGTACAACGAGATCGCAAGCGCCAAGGGGGTCCAAATTTCGAATCCAGGCGATCGAAGTAACGTCGAGCCGACGACACGGCGAAACCTGCACACCTTTGCGTAGTCGGCCGCCTGAAGCCTGGAAATCATGAACGATTTTCTGAGCGCGGTTGATTGTGCACGCGACCCACCAGAGCCACGTGCAGAAATCTCGCGCCCCGCGTTTCCCAGGAGGGCATGTGAAACTCAGACTGTGGCCGGTCGCCGTCGTGACCGGCTTGATCACGAGCGTTCTGGTCGTCCCCGTCAGCAGTGCCGCGCCGTCGGCACAGGCGAGCGGGACGGCGATCGCGGCCGGCGGGACCGGCGCCGCCGCGGCCCGGGCGGTTCAGGCTCGCGGGGTCGCAGGCCTGGTGGCCCCACCGGCCGGACCCGACCACGTCACGCTGGGCCAGAACGGCCGGCCGGTCAACGAGGGCCTGCCCGCGGCCGGGCCGCGGGTCGCCAAGCCCGCGCCCAGCGCCGCCCGGAAGGCCGCTGGCGGTCCGAACACGGTCGCGGCGCCGAGGCCGTTGACGCCGCCGGGCACGACCAACGCGAACTTCAACGGCATCGACCAGACCGCCGGCGGCGGCGCCCAGCCCTCGGACGTCAACGCCGCCTCGGGTGCCACGCAGATCGTCGAGACGGTCAACCGCCGGTTCACCGTCTACAACAAAACCGGTGGCCAGCAGTGCACCAACACCCTCGCCGGGTTCCTCGGCGCCACCGAGGACGTCTTCGACCCACGGGTGCAGTACGACAACGTCAACGACCGGTTCAGCATGGTCGTCACCCTGACCCCGACCTCGGGCACCGCGGCGCCAGCGCTGTACGTCGCGGCCAGCCAGACCGGCAACGCCTGCGGCGGCTGGTGGGTCTACCGGCTGACCTTCAACGGCAGCCTCTACCCGGCCGGCACCCTGCTCGACTACCCGCAGCTCGGCCAGGACCGGGTCGCGCTGCTGCTCTCGACGAACAACTTCCACCCCGGCTACATCAACTCCACAGCCTTCTCCATCTCGAAGGCGCAGGTGTACTCCGGCGCGTCGGTGAGCTTCCCGGCGTTCTCCGTCAGCTTCACCACCCAGCCGGCGACCGTCGGCGGCAACCCGATACCGGCCACGGCGAACAGCTACTTCCTCGCCTCCGTCGCGGGCACCGGCTACCGGCTCTACCGCATGACCAACTCCGCCGGTCCCGGCACGACGCTGACCCTGCAGGCCACCGTCAGCTCCACCTTCAGCGCACCCCCACGCCAGGTGAACCAGCCGGGCACGACCACGAAACTCGACCCGCTCGACGGCCGGATCGTGTGGTCGCCCTACCAGGTCGGCAACTTCATCTGGTTCACCCACGGCATCGCCATCGGCAGCTTCCCCGGCATCCGCTACGGCGCCATCCGGCTCAGCGACAACGCGCCGTTCGTCGCCCTCGCCTACCGCAGCGGCACCAGCGACGACTTCAACCCCTCCATCGGGGTCTCCGACGCCGGCGGAGGCGGCGCCAGCAACTACATCTGGCTCAACTGGGCCTACACCGACACCAACGCCAACGTCGCCACCTCGGTCACCGTCGACGGCGTCCTGCCCGGCGGCGGCGTACCGAACCTGATCGGCACCGGAACGGTCCTGGTCAACGGAGCAGCGACCTCGACCAACACCCGCTTCGGCGACTACTCCTCGGTGTCGGTGGAGAACACCTGCACCGCCGTGATCGCCCAGCAGTTCTTCAACACCGGCGGCAACTGGAACACCCGCATCGGCCGGCTCAGCTTCTGCTGACCGCGCTCTGTCACCCGATGGGACGCCTCCGCCCGGAGGCGTCCCATCCGTCTACCCTCTCGAACCGGTTGAGGAGGCTCGAGATGCGTTCCCCGTTGCTGCCGCTGGCCGTCCTGCTGCTCCTCGCCGGCTGCGGCACCAGTCCCCCCGGCGGCCGGCAGCCGGACGGTCAGGGCACCGGCACAGCCACGACCGGCACCGCCTCGGCCACCACCTCGTCCACACCCGGCAAACCCGGCTGCAGCCCGCAAAGCCTGGTCGCGACGGTCCGGCAGCAACCGGAGCCGCACTGCCTGCGCGTCGGTGACATTCTGACCATCACCACCGAGACGTCGCCACACCAGCCGTGGACGCTGCCCGCCAGCTCCGACGAATCAATCCTCCGCTGCGTCGCTCACCCCCTCGCCGACGGCGCGACAACCGCGACCTGCACCGCCCTGCGCCACGGCACAGCCGAGGTCACCACGACAACCGCCGCGTTCGCCGGCGACCCGCACGGACCACCGCAAAGCCAGTGGCAGCTCCGAGTCGAGGTCACCTGAATGCCGGGTGGGTCACCCGCAAGCCGCAGGTGACCCACCCGAGTGCGGTCAGCGGATGCCGACGGTGGTGGTGTAGGTGTCCTGGTCGTTGGCGATCGACGCGTTTGGTGCGCCGGCCTGGCAGGTGCTCGGCGGGGTGCCGGGTGTGCCGGTGCCGGGGCAGAGGAACAGGTCCGGCGGGCGGGTGTCCGACCAGACCGGGTACGCGGCGCGGGCGGTGACGGCGATCCCGGCGTAGTCACCGTAGAAAGTGCCGTTGAACTGCGTCGGCGGCGGCATGCTGCTCGACGTCGCCCGCGTGTGGGTGAACCCGGCCGACACCGTGATGTCGGAGAACCCGGTGGTCTCGTCGGCGCCGTATTGGCGGTCGTAGTAGCTGACCGCGAAGGTGCCGTCCGGGCTGAACGCGGCGCCCTGCCAGAACTGGTCGGTCCGGGCCTGACCCGACGCATTCGTGATCACCGGCAGCTGCCGGACATCGGTGGTGCCGCCGGCGAACGACGCGCCGCCGTTCGTCGAGGTCGACAGGACGATGTCGTTGTTGCACGGGCCGTTCTTCACGCCTGTGTAGGTGTTGATGCCGGTGGCGGGGTTGAACCCGGTCGGCGTGCAGCCGTTGGCCTCGTTGGAGTTGGGGCTGATGTACGAGCCGTAGGTGACGAGGATCCGACGCGGGTTGCGCGGGTCGACGCCGCCGATCGGGTAGTTGCTCGCGCGGAACACCGAGTTCGCCGACGGGCCCTTCTCCGGGATGCAGGCGCGGCCGGGGTCCTGGCCGTTCTGGTAGGTCGCGCAGTCGGGCAGCTCGTGGTAGTTGCCGACCAGCACCGGCGCGGAGAACGTCTGGCCGCCGTCGGCCGAGCGGGCCAGCAGGACCTGGTTGTGGTTGTCCGCCGCGTTCGCGACGGCGTTGTTGAAGTTGTTGAACACCACGTACAGCGCGCCGTCCGGGCCGACGAACGGCTGCGAGTCCTGGTTCTGGTTGCACCTCCCCCGCGGCGTCGGGAAGCCGAGCGGGTTGGCACACAACGCAGTGTCGGCGCTGACTAGCACCGGCGCGGAGAACGTTTCGCCGTAGTCGGCGGAGTAGGCCTCGTAGATGTAGCCGGTGCCGTCGTCGGCGAAGGTCGTCCACGACACGTAAACGCGGTCGCGGAACGGGCTGCGCGGGTTGTTGTCCACGGTCAGCAGCTGCTTGTCCAGCAAGAAGTTCCCGGCGCCGGCGGTGTCGTCGTGGGTGGCGACGGGACGGCCGGTGAAGTTCCAGGACGCGCCGTTGGTTCCCGTCGACCGGAACACCAGGAACGCGCTCGACTGGTCGGGGTTGGCCGACACCGCGCTGCCGCGGTTGAAGACCTGGCACGACAGGTAAGCATTTCCCCGGGAGTCCCAGGCCACCGAGGTGTCGCCGCCGGACTGCCAGTACTCCCGGGGAGCGCCACCGAAGTCGGTGCCGCGGCTGAAGCCGTTCGGCGTGGTCGCGTCGGCCCACGTCCGGGCGCCGTCGACGGAATAGCTGACGCCGCAGGTGCCGTCGCCACGGCGGTAGTCGTTGTAGGTCGCGATGACGTGGTCGGGGTTGTTCGGGTCGGCGGCGGCCCAAGTCTCATTCTGGGCCTGGGCGCGGCCCTGCAGGTCCGGGTCGGTGAGGTTCAGGCAGTTCTGGTTGACCTTGACGTTCGCGCCGAAGCGGTTGGCGCACGACCCGGCGGCCGAGGGCGTGGCCCGGTTGGGGGCCAGGGCTCTGGTGACGTTCGCCGGGTCTTCGCCGTTGAGGACCGTGGACAGCAGCCCGGAGACGTGGCGCTGCTGCACGGGGTTGAGCTGGTGGTAGCCGAACGGTTGCGCGGTGGCCGGGGCCACGGCGAACACGCCGAGCGCGGCCGTACTCAGAATTGTCACACTAATCGCGGAAATGGTGCGGGGACGCGACACAGGCGTACTCCCTTTTGCTTGACCGGGTGTCCGGTGCGCGGCCAGCCACACGGAAACCTCCCCCGTGCCTTGGCCACCGATCGGATCGTCGCCGGACCGCGTCGATCCGTTACCGAGTTGTCGACTGTCCACCCGGGACGAGGTAAGCGGACGGCCAACTCGTCGCCCGTTCAGCCGCCGCCGAATGTTCTGGACCGTTCGAGTGCCCAGCGTCGTTGAAATATTTGCCACGCGTCAGCAATTGCGTGAATTCGCCCATAATTGTCCATTCGGGACAGTTGATCAGCGGGGTCCTCCACATGGCGGATTTACCGCGGCGCATTCGAGTGGCTGGATCGACAACCGTCATGGCCCGCAGTGGCGACCCCGCTGCCCGCCTCACCTCGAGGTCAGAAGGTGAACGCGTCATGCCGCTATCCCGAAAACTCGTCACCGCCACCCTGCTGCCGGCCGTCGTGGTCGGCGGGCTGCTGGTGTCCGCGACGTCCGCGTCCGCGAACGTCGCCGTGACCCAGGTCAGCTCCGACCCGTTCACCGACGCCCAGGCCCAGCACAGAACCGAGGTCGAACCCGACACGTTCGCGTTCGGGTCGACCATCGTCTCGGCCTTCCAGGTCGGCCGCGTCTCCGGCGGCGGCTCCTCCGACATCGGCTTCGCCACCTCCACCGACGGCGGCGCCACCTGGACGTCGGGCTTCCTGCCGGGCACCACCGCCAACACCGGCGGATCCTGCGGTCAGATCAGCGACGCCGCCGTCGCCTTCGACGCCAAGCACAACGTCTGGCTGATTTCCTCCCTCGGCGTCAACTGTCCCAGCGGCACCCCGGTGTTCACCAGCCGCTCCACCGACGGCGGCAAGACCTTCGGCAACCCCATCACCACCGCCACCGGCTCACTGGACAAGAACTGGATCGTCTGCGACAACACCACGACCAGCCCGTTCTTCGGCAACTGCTACACCGAATACGACATCACCAGCTCCGGCGACGCGATCCGCATGAAGACCTCCAGCGACGGCGGCCTCACCTGGGGCCCGGCCCGCGCCACCGGCGACAGCGCCACCGGCCTCGGCGGCCAGCCCATCGTCCGACCCAACGGGACCGTCCTCGTCCCCTACCTCTCGCTCAACGACCAGATCCGCTCGTTCCGCTCCATCGACGGCGGCGCCAGCTGGCGATCCACCGTCCTCGTCTCGAGCATCAGCCACCACGACGCCGCCGGCGGCCTGCGCGAAGAAGCGTTGCCCAGCGCCGAAATCGACAGCGCCGGCACCGCCTACGTCGCCTGGTCCGACTGCCGATTCCGCTCCGGCTGCCCAAGCAACGACATCGTGCTGAGCAAGTCCACCAGCGAAACCACCTGGGGAGCCCCGACCCGGGTACCGATCGACGCCACCACCAGCACGGTCGACCACTTCGTCCCCGGCCTCGGCGTCGATCCCTCGACCTCCGGCACCGGCGCCCGGATCGGCCTGACCTACTACTTCTACCCCACCGCCAACTGCACCGCCGCCACCTGCCAGCTCGACGTCGGCTTCATCTCCTCGGCCAACGGCGGCACCAGCTGGAGCACCGCCACCCAGGTCGCCGGCCCGATGAATCTGTCCTGGATCCCGAACACCTCCCAGGGCCGCATGTTCGGCGACTACATCTCCACCTCCGTCCGAGTCGGCGGCAACGCCTTCCCGGTCGTCCCGATCGCCTCGGCCCCGAGCGGCTCGACGTTCAACCTGGGCATGTTCGCCCCGACCGGCGGCCTGCCGATCACCGGCGGCGCCCGCCGCACCGCCGAAGCTCCCGTAGCACCGGCCGGCACTTCACAATCCGCGCTGACCGCTTTCTGACCGCAGCCCGCTGAGCCTGCGCCCACGTCATGGAACCGACGTGGGCGCAGGCTCTGGCATGCGGCCGCGCCACGATGATCAGCTGACGGGCGTAACAGGCCGACTTTCGACAACGGCACTGGAGGTGCCGTATCCGTTGACGGCCCGGATGCCGTAGGTGCTCCTCGTGGAGCTCGGGGCCTTGTCGAGATAGGTCTTGTCGGTCGGGGCGGCGCGGCCGATGGATGTCCAGTCGACGACGCCGGCCGCTCGGCGCAGAATCTCGTAGTACGCGACGTCCTCGCCGGTGGACGGCCACTGGAGGCGCACAGTGCCCGACTCGGCGGTGGCCTCGAGCTGGGCAGGGGCGACGGGGGCCACGTGCGCGGCTGCGGACGGATCGATCCCGGTCGTGGTCGGTGTGGCCGCAGCGGATGTCGTCGGCGACGCCGGTCGCGACTGGCCCGGGTCCGGTGAGGCGCCCGACGCACACGCCGTCGCCGCCAGCGCCACGGTCGCGACGATCGCGAAGGTTCGGATCATGGTCGTACCTTGCCTTCAGGTCGTGGCGGGGTGCGTGCAACACCCCGCCACGACCGGGTCGGCTACTTGAACTTGAAGTTCGCGTAGTGCGAGGTGCCATCGTCCAGCATCAGGGTGAAGCGCTGGCACGTGCCGGCCCACGACTTGGCGGTCTTCCAGACGTAGGTGTACTGGCCGGTCACCGGGTCGTAGGTCAGGGCCGACTGGCCCGGGTTCACGGTCTGCTCGATGTCATCCAGAGGCTGGCTGCTGTCGCAGCTGACCTGCTGGCTCGACGGCGAACCGGCCGCGAGGATGTTCAGGCCCTTGTCACCGCCGAGGCTGAACTTCACCGGGATCGCGCTGCCTGCCTTCGCGACATTCACCGTCGGCGGGTTGTCCACCGGCGCGAAGAACCCCGTGAAGGTGTAGCCGACCGGCGGGATCTTGCTGGCCTCCGCCACGGTCAGGGTCTCGTCATCGGTCACGGTCGGCAGGGTCGGGGTGGCGCCGGCGAGGCCGATCGCGCCGCCCTTGAGCTTCAAGGCCGCCCAGTCGTCCTGACCGACGAGGTTCCCACGGCTGCCGTCGTTGTTCACGTCGAAGGCCACACCGGTCTCGGTGGAGTTGCCGTTGCAGTTCCAGTCGATGGCTCCGCCGGCGTTGTTGACCACGACGTAGGCGTTGGCGGCCGGGCACCAGTGGCGGGTGCCGTATCCGGGCGCGCCGATACCGGCGGGCTCGGACAGGCTGTTCTCGTTCAAGGTCGCCAGCGCCGAGCGGGAGTAGTCGAACGTCCCCGCGACGCCGTTCTTGATGACGCCACCGAGCTGGAAGCCGTAGCTCATGATGCTGAGGTAGTTCGGCTTGTAGTTGGTGTCGTCACCGCCACCGTGGCGCAGGCCGAGGTTGTGACCCAGCTCGTGCATCAGGGTGCCGGCCTGCTCGTTGTCGGTGCCGACGCCGTTGGTGAACGATCCCAGGCTGACGATCAGGTCGCTGGCGCCGATGCCGCGGGAGATTCCCGAGGACGTGGTGCTGTCGTAGTTGTGACCCGAGACGACGTAGTGGAAGATCGGCGTCCGCCCGGTCGGAGTGAAGTTCGCGTCCTTGAGGGTCTGGAACGCACTCCAGTCGTAACCGCCCGCGCCGGAGGTGCCGAGGTTGGACACGTGGGTCAGCTGGTGGGCCCGGCTGAGCGAGCCCCAGGTCGCACCGGTCGCGGGATTCATGACGCTCGACGGTCCCTCGTCGACGTGCAGATTGATCCCGGTCAACCCGGTCGGGCTGTGGTACGGCGAGGCTGCGAACGCGTCCACCACCTTCTTGATCGCCGCCGCCGTCAGCGCGTGCGAATGCGACGCATCGGCCATCCAGTCGACCTGAAGGAAGACGTCCGGCTTGTTCTTGTCCGCACCCATCGCGGGCAGATCGATGAACTGCGGGGCGGCCGGGCCGGCACCGTCCGGATCGATCGTGATGCCCTTTTCTTCCCATTCGTCGAGCAGGCCATCGCCGTCGCTGTCCACGCCACCACCGGTGGCGCAGGAACCCGGCGGAATCTCGAACGCGACCGCGCGGCGGGGCTCGTAAGCTTCCATCGACCACATGACGGTCTTCGGCGAGAAGGTCACGCTGTCGCACTCGAGGTCTTCGTCACGGACGCCATTCGCGCCCGTCCCGAAGTCGAAGACCAGGGCATGGGTGTCCCGCTGGACGACCCAGATGTGGTTGCAGCCGTCCGAGCCCTCGAACAGCAGCTGGCCGCCGATCGCGACACCGCTGTTGTAACAGCCGCTGCCCGACCACGGGAAACTGCCGAGGGAGCCGCCGACGGTCGTGTAGTGGTACACGGAGGTCGAAGTGTCCGGGCTGACGAACAAGCTGTCGTCCTGAGCGTCGTAGGCCAGGCCATCGTCGAGTTCGTCGAACGCCGCCGCGCCGGCGTTGAACACCACACCACCACTGCCGGTCGCCGGGTCGATCAACCGGACGTCGCCCGAGGTTCCGGCACCACCCCAGCCCGCCCACAGCTTCTTCCGCTTGCCGTCCCAGGCCAGCGCGCCGAGTCCACCCGCGACGGTATAGGAGGAGATCACCGCACCGGTCAGCGGATTCGCCTTGAACAGGTCCGGGCTGCTGGCGTAGCAGCTATACCAGAGGTTCGTGCCGTCGAAGGCGATCCCCACCCCGATGCCGCTGCCGCACGACTGGCCGAAGTTCGTCTGCTGCACGAGGTCCCCGTTGGCTGCCGAAGCCTGCGGGGAACCGGCGACGGAACCCAGAATCAGTGCCACGGTCGCGGCGAGGGTCGCCACGATCCGTTTCCGGCTCGCTCTTCGGAACATTCCCGACTCCTCATGTCCGTAGATGTGAACACCATTCACCGAATCACGTGCCTTGCGGACCAGTGATCAATCCACACGGGGACAGAGGGCACTCTTCATCGACCGGCTTGTAGTCGCGTTACGAATGAGGAAAGTTACAACGTCAGCCCCGATCGGGTCATCGCCATTATTTCCGGATAGGCGAACGGTATGTTATCTGCCGTCGCACACAATTATCAGGCAATGTTGCCTTCCAGTTGTCGCCGCGACAACATGATGATTGAACATTCATGAATCAAAGAAACGCCATCGATCTGCGCTGGCTCTCGCTCTGATCACGTCCCCTCCTGGGCGGTTGCGCTCGTGACCTGACCATGGTGATGTGCTGATCAAGCGAGTGACCGGAGCCGAGATGTCAATGCGAAGCCGCCAAGGTGCACGGCCGGTGCACGGCGGTGGTCCGGTGAAGCCGGCGGATCCGGCACCCAGGCTCTCGCCGTGGCGGTTCGTAGTCTCCTTCGGCGCGGTCAGCCTGCTGATGGACTTCGTGTACGAGGGCGCCCGCTCGATCACCGGCCCACTGCTGGCCGGGCTCGGTGCCTCCGCCACCGTCGTCGGCGTGGTCACCGGCACCGGTGAAGCCGCGGCACTCGGCCTGCGGCTGGTGTCCGGGCCGCTGGCCGACCGCACCCGCCGCTTCTGGGCCCTCACGATCAGCGGATACACCCTGACCGCGATCAGCGTGCCCCTGCTCGGCCTCACCGCCACCCTCTGGGTCGCCTGCGCCCTCGTCATCGCCGAACGCGTCGGCAAGGCCGTGCGCTCCCCGGCTAAGGACACCCTGCTCTCCCACGCCACCGCCGTCACCGGCCGCGGCCGCGGATTCGCCGTCCACGAGGCGATGGACCAGGTCGGCGCCCTGATCGGACCACTGACGGTCGCCGGAATCCTCGTCGCGACCAGCGGCTATGGCGTGGCCCTGGGCGTGCTCGCCCTGCCCGGCGTGGCAGCGCTCGCCCTGCTGCTGTGGCTTCGCGCCCGCGTACCGGACCCAGCAGCGTACGAAACCGCCGTCGCATCCACCGAGCCACGCCCCACCACGGACGAGCCGGCACGTCTCCCGCGCGCGTTCTGGGTCTACGCGGGCTTCACCGCAACCACGATGGCCGGATTCGCCACTTTCGGGGTCCTGTCCTTCCACCTCGTCGAGCGCCACCTCCTCTCCCCCGTCCTCGTACCGGTGCTCTACGCCGCAGCCATGGCCGCCGACGCGCTCGCCGCCCTCGCCACCGGCTGGTGCTACGACCGCATCGGCCCCCGCACGCTCGTCGTCCTGCCGCTGCTGGCCGCGGCGGTCCCGGTGGTGGCGTTCACCGACACGGTCTGGCTGGTGATCCTCGGCTCGCTGCTGTGGGGCGCCGCGGTCGGTGTTCAGGAATCCACTCTCCGCGCCGTCGTTGCCGACCTCGTCCCCACCCCACGCCGAGCCACCGCCTACGGCGTCTTCGCCGGCGTCCTCGGCATCGCCACCCTGGGCGGCAGCGCCCTCACCGGCGTCCTCTACGAACACTCGATCCACACACTGATCATCGCCGTCATTGCCATCCAGGGCGCCGCGCTGGTGCTCCTCGCCATAGTCCGGCTCCGACGCCGATAGCGGGCCGTGGTCGCCCCGCCAGGCCGATATGCATGCATTTGCTGGGCGCAGCTGGCGCTGCCGCAATCTGCGGTGGACACTTCGACGGTGGACAAGGCTGCCGTTCACGAGGAGATGGAGCGGACGCGCAGGAGCTTCCACGAGCTGCTCGACGCGGCGAGTGAGAGCGACCTTCGGCGCGCCAGCTCCGGCACGCGGTGGAACAACCGTCAGCTGCTGTTCCACATGCTGCTCGGCTACCTGATCATCCGCGCGCTGCTGCGGCTGGTCCGGACGTTCGACCACTTGCCCGACGGAGCGAGCCGCGGGTACGCCCGATTGCTCAACGCGGGCACCGTGCCGTTCGACGCCGTCAACTTCGCCGGCTCATGGCTCGGCGGGACGCTCATGCCGCGCTCCTGGATGCTGACGCTGTTCGACCGGACGATTGCGGCGCTGCACCATCGGCTGGACGGCGAGAGCGAAACCGAACTCGCCCGCGGCATGCACTACCCGACCCGATGGGACCCGTTCTTCCAGGACTACATGACCTTGGCCGACGTGTACCGGTTCCCGACCCAGCACTTCGACTTCCACCGCGCCCAGCTGACCATGCCCCTCGACTAGGGAGGTGTCAGCCTGAATTGGCCGACCTCAGCAACTTGATCACGGAGATCACGACGATCCAGACCCCGACGATGGTCGCCGCGACGACCGCAGCGAACTCGAGCCCTCCGAGGACCCGCGCGTCCGACGTGAGCAGGCTGGGGAACCTCGCCCACCAGTAGAAGGCGAGAACGAGCAGAACCGCCAGGATACGGCCTAGCAACGCAGGTCTCGATGCCCCGTTCGCATCGCTCGAAGCGATGTCCGACCTGGCGGCTTGCTGGAACTTCTTCGCGCTCGCCTCGAAGGCCGTGTTCGCGCCGCCCTGAATCTTCCACGCCTCATAGGACTCGACGACCGTGCCGTACAGGTCACTCGTCGTCTTGACCCCGACGATTTCGATATGGGCCAGAGCTTCCAGCATCTTGTCGCGCAGCTTCCGATGGTCTTCCGTCGTATCACAGCGAGGAATCCGCGCCAAGCAGGCGAAGCCACGCGCGTAGGCGTCGCGCATGAGTTCTTGGCTTTTCGCGCGTCTAGCTTGGTAAGAGGTAACAATCGGCGCCACCATGGTGCCGGTGAAGCCGACGCCCGCGCCGATGAGCGCCGCGATCGCTGCATCCATCGTCGCTCCCCTCCGTCACCAGGCTGGTGACAGTTAGTCGCAGATCAAGTTGCCGGTGTTTCACGCAGCTATGGAGATCCACTCGAAAGTGCGGCATCCGCACAGCCGGTGGACGCCGATCGATTCCGACATTAGTTGCTATGCCATGGTTCCGGCATTCTCTATTGTGGATCGATGCGTGTCGATGGAGTCGCGCACTGTGTCCGTTTCGTCTTCTGGGGGAAGGTCCTTATGGACGATTTCACCGGTCTGTCACGCAGAGGTTTCGTCCAAGGTGCCGTGATCAGCGGCGCCTCCCTGTTCGTCCATCCAACCCTCGCCGCCGCGGATCCTGCGGTCGCCGCAGTTCCGGACGCCCGGAACGGGGCCCCGGCCGGCGGGGAGCTGAGCTTCACCACGGACTCGGCCGCGCTGCACCCCGACACCGTCGTCTCGACGGCCTGCCAGTTCTGCAACTCGAACTGCCGCCTCAAGGTCGGTATCCGGGCCGGGCGGGTCATCAGCGTCTCCGGCGATCCGGACGATCCGGTTCAGGCCGGGAACTTCTGCGTGAAGGCGTCGATGATGCCGGAGCTGGCCTACAGCCCGCTGCGGCTGACCACGCCCCTGCGCCGCGTGTCCGGCGCCAAGGGCTCGAAGGACTCGAGATTCGAACCGATCTCCTGGGCCGCCGCCCTCGACCTCATCGCCGACCGGCTCCTGCAGCTGCGCGACAGCGGGCAGGTGAAATCGATCGCCAACCGCACCACCGGCCGGCTCCCCCGCGGCACCGGCTCGCTGGTCGCGCGCCTTTTCGCGCTGCTGGGGAGCCCGAACAACACCGACGTCGGGCCGGTATGCAACGACGCCGGCGGCAACGCGCTCGCCGCGACGTTCGGGCTCGGGAACTTCACCAACGGCTACGGCGTCGACGGTGCCACCGGCCGGGAGGACCTCGGCGCGGCGAAGTACTTCCTGTTCCTGGGCACCAACCAGGCCGAGACCCACCCGGTCACCTTCGACTACCTGCTCAGGTCCAGAAAGAAGACCCACGCGAAGCTCGTTGTCGTCGACCCGCGCCGGACGCCGACCGGGGCCGCCGCCGACACCTGGGTGGCGCCGAAGCCGCACACCGATTTCGCGCTCGTGCTCGGCATGCTCCAGCACATTATCGCCCGCAACCTCCACGACAAGGCGTTCGTCCAGCGCTGGGTGCTCGGGTTCGCCGAACTACGCGATCATGTCAAGGATTACACCCCGGATTGGGCCGCCGGCGTCACCGGCGTGCCGGCCGCGACGATCCGGCAGCTCGCCGAGGACTACGCCACGACCAAGCCCGCCGCGATCTTCTGCAACGCCGGCATCTCCCACCAGCTCGGCGCCTTCGACACCTACCGCGCCCTGACCTTCCTGGCCGCGGTGACCGGCAACATCGGCGTTCCCGGCGGCGGCTGCAACTTCATGCACAACACCTGGCCCGGCGACCTGCGCCTGCCCGAGCTCACGGTCGCCACGCGACCGCTGGACCAGGCGCTGCCGGTCGGGCCGGACTACTTCGCCGAGTCCATCCTCACCGGCCGTCCGTACCCGCTGAAGGCCGTCATCACCGAGGGCAACCCGCTCATCTCGTCAGCGAACACCAACAAGGTCCGCGAGGCGTTCAAGAAGCTGGACTTCTACGTCTACACCGGCCTGTTCATGGAGGAAGCCGCCTACTACGCCGACGTCATCCTGCCGGTCACCAGCGGCCTCGAGCTGGACGGCGTCTACATGCGACGCGACGACCGCGCGATCCGCTGGCAGCACGCCGCCGTACCCCGGGTCGGGCAGTCCAAGCCGGACTGGGAGATCTGGATCGACCTCGCCCACGCCTTCGCCCGCCGCGACCGCAAGAAGCCCGCGAGCTACTGGACCGACGCCTTCCCGCCGAGCTGGAAGGACTACTCCCAGCTCTGGGCGGAGTTCGTGAAGCACACCCCGGCCATGGGCGGGATGACGCAGCAGCGGATGGACGCCCGCGCCGAGCCGTTGCGCTGGCCGTGCCCGAGCCCGTCGCACCCCGGCGTGAGCACGCTCTACCTCGACCACCCGTCCTGGTACGAGGCGACGGCCGCGCTCGGCGCACCGGGCAAGCGGTTCCTCACCCCGAGCGGGAACGTCGAGATCTTCACCCCCGAGCTGGACCGCAAGCTCGCCGCGGCCGGCCACCGGGCCCTGCCGGTCTTCTACACCCACCCCGAGGTCACCGGCGCGAACCCGACGATCGCCTACGAGCCCGGGTTCGTCACCAACCCGGTCAACCCGCAGGCGGTGACGCACAAGGTGCGCCTCGGCGTCCCGGGCTCGGACGCGGTGCACCGGGACTTCCCGCTGATGGGCATGACCGGACGGCCGAGCGTCGTCCACTTCGCGAGCGTGACACACTGGACGCCGACCGGCGAGCAGCTCAACGGGATCCGCCTGGTCCAGGTGCACCCCGACACCGCACGCCGGTTCGGGATCGGCGACCGCGACACCGTGGTCGTGGAGAGCCCGCGCGGGAAAGTGACCGGGACGGCGTTGTTCTGGCCGGCGATCCGGCCGGACACGATCTTCGTGCCCAACACCTTCGGCCCGGCCCAGCAGGTCGGGGACCAGTTCGGCGACCCGCGCTACGAGGCCGCCAACGGGCTGGTCGACGACGCGTTCTACGACAACCTATCCGGCCAGCAGGCGTACAAGTGCTTCGCCTGCCGGATCAGCAAGGCCTGAACACTCAGAGCTGGGAGGCGCGGCGCCGTTCGAGCAGGACGGTGTCGCGCCACCGGCCGTCCAGCTCGCCGATGCGCTCGCGGATCCCGACGGTGCGGAACCCGGCGCCGTGGTGCAGAGCGACGCTGTTGCGGTTCTCCGGGAAGATCGACGTCTGCAACGTCCACAGCTCGCCCTCGTCGGCCGCGGCCACCAGGTGGTGCATGAGGGCCTTGCCGACGCCGCGGCCGCGGAACTTCTCCCCCACATACACCGACGTCTCCGCCACCCCGGCGTAGCAGTCGCGAGTGGACACCGCCGCCACGGCGGCCCAGCCGGCGATCTGCCCGTCGACCTCGGCGATCCAGCGGTGCCCGCGCAGCCACTTGGCCTCCAGCTCCGCGCGCGGCGGGACCTCGGTTTCGAAGGTCGCGTCGCCGGTCGCGATGCCTTCGGCGTAGATGCGGCGCACGGCCGGCCAGTCCTTCGCGCGCAGCGGCCGGACGGTGACGTCCGGGGCGAGGTCGCCGGGCTCGGTGGGCTTGGGCGCCAGCAGGCCCATGACGACGTCGGCGGCGTGCGGGAGGCTCACCGCGCAGGAGGCGTTGACCGAGACGAGGGTGGCGGTGCCGACCTTCCGCAGCCGGACGAAGCCGACGTCGGCGAGCTTGCGGACGTGGTGGGAGCAGTTGGACTGGCTGATCGCCATCTGCTCGGTGATTTCGCCAATGGTGACGGCCTTGCCCGCGGCCGCGACGGCGTGCAGGATCCGCACGCGCGTGGTGTCGGCGAGGCACGCGAACCATTCGGCGTAGGTCGCGGCGTCTTCGACGGGCAGCAGCGCGGCGTCGGGCGCGGTGGTCGTCATGTCCCGATTGTGCCTCACCCGAGTGAGGGATCGACGGCGGTCGATGGTTCAGCTGCTGTGCAGCTCGACGAGCTCCTCGGCGTCGGCCAGGTCGGCGACCACCTGGGTGTGGTCGTCGCCGACGGCGATGACGTGTCCGTAGCGAGCGAGGTAGGCGCGCGGCGGGAGGGCGAGCTTGGTGCCAGGGCCGGCGGTGCCGAGAGCCTCGTGGACAGTGGGCCCGAACCGCTCGGGGTGCACCTCGGTGGCGGCGACCTCGCAGTCGTGGGCCGGGTATAGAAACCGGATCGCGGCGGTCCGGCGCAGCGCGCGACGAGGGCTCGGCGGGCGGCCGACGGCGACTTGACCAGCAGCGACGACCGGATCGGCACCACCGGCGAGGATGCCCAGCCGCGGGATGAAGTCGCCGCCGAGGCGGGCGTTGATCTCGACCAGGCGCGGCCCGCGCGGAGTCAGCTTGAACTCGGTGTGGGTGGCGCCGTGGGTGAAGCCGATGCCCTTGTGGACCTGGTCGAGCTGGTCGAGCAGCGCGGCGTCGTCGAACAGCGGGTCGTCCGCGTCGACGACGTGGCCGGTTTCCTCGAAGAACGGCTCGAAGCCGGTCTGCTTGCGGGCGATCACCAGGGGGTGGCAGACGCCGTGGTCGACGGCGGCGTCGACGCTGATCTCCGGTCCGGTGAGCAGCTCTTCGACCAGCACGTCCGCCTCGTAGCGCGGGACGCCGGGCCAGGACGCGCCGGCGGCCGCGGTGAACGCCTCGGCGACCTGCTCGGCGGTGTCGGCGCGCAGGACGCCGAGGCTGCCGGCCAGGCCGCGGGCCTTGACCACCACCGGGTAGCCGATGTCCTCGGCCGCGGCGACGGCGTCCTCGGCGGAGGCGACCGGCCGGGACGCGGGCTGCGGCACCCCAGCCTCGGCGAGCGCGGTGCGGGTCGCCGCCTTGTCCCGGCAGGCCTGGACGGCGTCGGGCGGGCTTCCCGGGAGTCCGGCGTCCTGCGCGAAGGCGGCGACGGCGGTGACCAGGGATTCGTCGTAGGTGAGCACGCCGTCGGGCCGGAACTCCAGGTCGCGCAACGCCGCGGTCAGAGCGTCCGGGGAGCGGGTGTCGACGACGGTGACGCCCTCGACGTGGGCGGTCTGCCAGGTCGGTTCGACCGCGTCGAGCAGCCACAGCCGGAAGTGCGGCCGCAGCGCGGCGAGGAGGTATTCGCGGTAGCGGCGGTCCCCGCTGCCGACGAGCAACAGCGCCGGGTGGTCGGTCACGACGTCCTTTCCAGCGGAAGCGGCTCGAGCTCGCCCCGGGTCGCCAGCAGGCCGAGGACGGCGTTGGCGGCGGTGGGCAGGCCGACTTCGCAGCTGTGGTTGATCGCGTAGAGGATGCTGGTCCCGGCTCGGCGGCGGGTGACGAACCGGACCTGGGACAAGATCTTCAGGTGGTGGGAGACCGTGGGCTGGGAGATGCCGAGGTGGTCCACGATCGCGCCGACGGGAACCGGGTCACGTTGCTGGGCCAGGAAGTGCACGATCATGACCCGGTTCGCGTCCGACAGCGCGTGGAACCAGCGGGCGTAGGACTCGGCGGTCTCCCGCTCCAGCTTGTGCTCGCTCACCCCACCAGGTTAGCGAGCCAAGATGAACACCAGAGCCGCGACGACCCCCGCGACGGGCGGGGTGACCAGCCAAGCGATCAGGAAGTTCCGGACCGTCCCGCCGGAGATCCGGCTGAGGTTCGGGCCGGCGGATCCGGCGATCGCCCCGGTGGAAACGTGCGTGGTCGACATCGGCAACCCGGCCCCGGCGCCGACTCCGACGAGGGCGGCGGTGGTGAGGTTGGCGAGGAAGCCTTCGCGGTGGTTCATCTTGACCACGCCCTCGCCGAGCTTCTCCGCGACCCGCATCCCGCCCAGCAGCGATCCGGCGGCCATCGCGGCGGTCACCAGGACCATGATGTGCCAAGGCTTCATCCCGGCCGGCACCAGGGCGAACGCGCCGATGGCGACGATCTTCGGGGTGTCGTTGAGGCCGCGAGCGAAGCCGGTGGCGCCGCTGGTGAACCAGTGCGCCGCGGTCATGATCCGAGACGAGGTCTTCTCCGGCGTCACCACGGGGGCTGTCTGCACGGCGACGTCCCCGCTGCCGGAGGACGTGACCGGCGGGGTGGCCGCGGACCGGCGCTTGTTCGCAGCACCGGTGGCGACGGCGAGGATCAGCGTGATGGCGTAGGCGACGACGATACTGACCAGCAGCGGGGTGACCAGCTTGCTGCCGACGGCGCTCCACGAGACACCGCCGGTACTCATCAGCAACCCGGCACCGACCATGCCGCCGATGAGGGCGTGAGTGGTCGAAACCGGGAGCCGCAGGACGGTGGCCAGCCCGACCCAGAACGCGGCGCCGGCGAGCACGGCGACGGCGAACGCGTCGGTGGTGGCACCGGTGATGATGCCCTTGGAGAACAGGGCGGTCATCTTCGACGCGAGGCCGAGGGAGAAGACGCAGCCGATCAGCGTGGTGATCGTGCCCCAGATGATCGCCGTCTTGTACTTGGTGACCCCGGCCCCGGCCAGCGTGGCGACGCCCTTGGGCACGTCGTTGCTGCCGTTGACCGCGGCCAGCGCGGCGACGAGGACGAACACGATTATCGCGGTGATGGACATGCAGGTACTCCCCTCAGTGGTCGGAAACCTCGGTGTTCAGCAGCAGCCGCTGTCGGGCCCGCAGTCGTCAGCGCCCGGCTTGCGGGCGCGGATGATCGCGGAGTGCATGCCGTCGGCGGCGTCCTGGGTGAACACGACCTCGGCATCGGTCAGGCCGACTTCGGCCAGCAGCGAGAGGTATTCGGCCTTGGAGAGGGCGCCGGCGATGCACTGGCTGACGCCGCCGCGCTCGGCCCGGTCGGCGGGCGTGAGGTGGTCCTCGGCGACGACGTCGGTGATCCCGAGCCGGCCGCCGGGTGCGAGCACGCGCGCCATCTCGCCGAACACCGCGGGCTTGTCCAGGGACAGGTTGATCACGCAGTTGGAGATGATGACGTCGACGGTGGCGGCGGGGAGCGGGATCTGCTCGATGGTGCCCTTGAGCAGGATGACGTTGTCGACCTCGGCGTCCTCGATGTTCTGCCGGGCGACGGCGAGCATCTCCTCGAGGAAGTCCAGGCCGAAGACCTGCCCGTCCGGGCCGACGCGGCGCGCGGACAGGATCAGGTCCAGCCCGGCACCGGAGCCGAGGTCCAGGACGGTCTCGCCGTCGCGCAGCTCGGCCACGGCGGTCGGGTTGCCGCAGCCGAGGCTGGCCAGCAACGCGGCATCGGAGGCTTCGTCGGGGCCGATGTCGCCGTAGGCGCCGGGTCCGAACCGCGTCGGGTCCGGCGCGCAGCAGCTCGTCGCTTCTGCGGCCTCGGCGGCCTTTTCGCGGTAGTAGTCCTGGATTTCGGCGGTGGTGGTGTCGGTCATGGTCGTCTTTCGGGGGTCAGGCGCCGGTGGCGGCGAGCCGGTGGACCGGGGTGGGGTAGCCGGGTTTGAACGACACCGGCGCGGTGGCCGCGGACCGGGCCCCGGTGGCGGCGTTCGCCGTGGCCACGGCGTCGCGGACGGCCGCGTCGAGGTCGGCCGGCTCGCAGGCGACGCGGGCGTTGACGATCACCCGGGCCGTCGTGGCCGGCTTCTCGGCGGCCCGGTCGACCGTCGGCTCCGCGCCGGCCGCGGTCAGACTCAGCTTGGCGAAGTCGCCGTCGCTTGCCTCGACGGTGAGCTTCGCGTGCCCGACGACGGCGCCCGCGCAGTCCGCCCAGCTGCCCAGGGTCGCGAGCACCTGCCGGCCCCACGCGGTGAGGTCGAGCGGCGCCTCCGAGGTCAGCTGCACGTCCTGGTTCATCCAGGCCAGCTGGGCTTCGGCGGCGGCGTAGCGGTCGTAGTCGACCTGCAGGTCGACCGCCTGGTTGCCGGACGGGCCGTCCCACGCCTTCACCAGCTCGTCGACGCGGTCACCGGATTTGGCGCTGTAGCCGACGACCGCCGCGTTCGGGTAGTCCGCGGTCAGCCGCCCCATCAGCTCGGAGGCGCGGTCCGGCGCGATCGTGTCGAGCTTGTTCACGGCGATGACGTCGGCCTCGGTCAGCTGCTGCCGGAACAGGTACGACAGGTCCGACTCCGGTTCGCCACGCTGGGCAGCGCGGTCGAAAGCCAGGTACCGCAACGGGTCGATGACTGTCGTGAGTGGACTGACGACCATGCTGTCGCCGTAGTAGGCGCGCAGCGGCCGGACAACGGTGGCCTGCAGGTCGGTGCACGAGCCGACGGCCTCGGCGATCACCGTGTCGACCGGAGTGTCGCCGGCGCCGTCGACGAGGGCGCGAATGGTGTCGACGAGGTCTTCGAAGCGGCAGCAGAAGCAGCCACCGGTGACTTCGGCGACGGAGTCGAGCTTGCTGCGCACCAACGCGGTGTCGACGAGCTCGACGCCCTGGTCGTTGGTGATCACCGCGACGCGGCGGCCCTGCTCCTGCAGCGCCTGCGCGGTGGCGATCATCGTGGTGGTCTTGCCGGCCCCGAGGAACCCGGTCAGCGGCACGAAGGTGATCACGAACGTTCCTCCAGTGGTTTCAGCCGTCGGAGCAGCAGGCGCCGGAGCCGCCGGAAATGACGGGCAGCGGAGTGCGGGTGGCGGCAGGAGCATCGCCGAACGCGACGCGGCGGCTGGCACCGAAG
The DNA here is from genome assembly GCF_013364075.1 of Amycolatopsis sp. Hca4. GTDB lineage: Bacteria > Actinomycetota > Actinomycetes > Mycobacteriales > Pseudonocardiaceae > Amycolatopsis. The sequence continues at coordinate 10,577,042 of NZ_CP054925.1, read as the reverse complement.
GCGTCCATCCACTTCGCGACCTGCGGGCGCAGCTCCGGATCGGAGACGACCATCGCGGTGGTCACCGGCCGCGGGGAGCAGCCGCGCAGCGCCTTCGCCTGGTGCGCGCCCGCGCCGAACTCGACGGTGCGCAGTCCTTCGGCGTAGGCGTCGCGGACCGGCGCGTCGAGGACAAGGGCGAAGTAGATGCCGCTGCGCTCGCCGATGGCGGCGTAGTCGAAGCCCGCCCACTTCGGGAACAGCCGGTGGTGCTTGCGGATCACGACGCAAGTGGCGACCAGGGCGCCGTCCTTCGTCCCGAGGTAGGCGCGCACGTCCGCGCGAGCGTCCAGCAGGGCGGTCAGGACGTCGACGATGTGCGCGGGTTCCTCGCCGGCGCCGTTCTTCTCCCGGTTGAGGCAAGTCAGCTCGGCGATGCGGGTGACGTAGGGGCGGATGGCTTCGCCGTCGACGCGCTCGACCTTCACTCCGGCCGCTTCGGCGCGGCGGACGTCGCTCTTGATCCGCTGGCGCTTCTTCAGCGGCAGAGCGGCCAGGTGCCCGTCCCAGGAGTCGGCGTCGAGGCGCAGGTAGTCCTCGTAGCCCCAGAAGGTGCTGTGCCCACCGACCTGCTGCAGCGCGGTGACGATTGCGTCGTTGCCGCTGCGGCCGGAGATCCACGGCGCGACGACGCACTTGATGCCCTGCTCGAACGCCGCCGGCACCAGCTCGGAGACCATCTGCGCCATCAGGCTGGGCGTCCAGAAGTTGTAGGCCACTTCGGTCCGGTAGCCCAGCGGGGAGCCGAGCAGCAGCGCGGGGAAGAACGGCTCGGTGCCCAGCGCGTCGACCTCGTCGCTGATGCAGGCGTCGGTCTGGGCGCCGCAGCAGACTTCCTCGCCGGTCGGCGCCTGCCACCCGAGGTAGGTGCGCGGCTCGTGGTCGACGACCGGCGGCGTCGTCATCACGTACCCGGGCAGCAGGGCCAGCTCGCCCCGGGCGCGGGTCGCGATCGTGTGCCACGGCTGTAGGTCGGTCAGCGCCTTCTCGCTCGCCCCGAGCCACGTCGGGCCGAGGTAGGGGAAGACGTCGGTGAGGTCGGCCAGCTCACCTTCCCAGTCCAGGTCCGGCAGTCCCTGACCCGTGCTCACCACGACGCGCGGTGCTCCACCCATTGCTTCCTGTCCCTCCCGATCCGGTTCCGGCCTGGCTCAGCACTTCACGCAGCAGCGGACCTTGCCGACGTCTTCGGCGTCGGCGCGGCGTTCGATCCACAGGTCCTCGACGCGGCGGTCCGGGTGGGTCCATTCGACCCACAGGCCGCGGTCGACGGTGGCGATGTCTTCCATCCAGGGTGAGGACAGCAGCGGTGAGCCCTTGAACAGCAGCAGGCGGGTCTGCAGGGCGGTGGGGTCAGTGACCTTCGCGAGCCCGGTGTCGACGAGGAAGTCCTCGAAGGTGAGAAGTTCCTCGTACTCGATCCATGGGGTGAAGGGGATGAAGGTCGGGTACAGCACGAACCCGATCCGCTCGGCCTCGGCGATCGCGGCGCGCATGTGGTCGACGTCGATGTGCTTGTCGAAGATCCGCAGGATCCGGTTCGACGGGAACTCCAGCGCCGAGGTGACCTTCACCAGCCCGAGCGACACCAGTTCGGTGAGTTCCTTCTGGTAGCTGAGGATGTGGTCGACGCGGGTGGTGAACTCGAAGGTGATCGGCCCGATCTCGTCGACCAGGCGGCGGACGACGCCGGCGCCGATGGTGCGGGAGTTGAAGAACTCGGCGTCGATGAAGCAGAAGTGCCGCACGCCTTCCTCGGCGAGTTGCAGGCAGTCAGCCAGGACGGTGTCGGCGTTGTACGCGGCGACTCCGCCGTCGTAGGCGCCGTACACCGAGCAGTAGGTGCACTTGTGGTGGCAGCCGCGGGTGACCTCGACGTTGCCCATCAGCCCATATTGTGAATGGTGCGCCGGATAGTGCACTAAGGACGGGAACAAATCACGAGCAGGAGCCGGAACGGTGATGCGCCGGTGCGGCGGTTTCGGCCGCATTCCCTGCGCGGTCATCGATGCCGGCACGGTGGCGACTTCACGTTCGCCGCGGGCGACCTCGGCTAGCTCGGTCGCGACGAGCTCCGGCTCTTCCATCACGATCGCGTCGACTGTTTCGAGGAACCGGCGGTGGTTCATCTGGGCGTACTGCCCGAACGCGACCAGCTTGGCCCCACCGAAGGATTCCCGCAGGCGGGCAGCGAGATTGAGGCCACGCTCGACGCCCTCGAACTGCTGTACCGACAGCAGGACCAGGTCGAACTCGCCGTCCGGTACTGCGTCGGGGTTCTTGTGGGCGTCCCAGCCCACGACGTCGGCGTCCTGGGCTCGCATCGCGGCGCCGGCGCACGCGGAGGTCAGCGGCTGAAGCTCGGCTTCGAAGGCGGACGCGACGAGTACACGCGCAGCGGGCATGCTTCCCCCACAATTGAATCGGACAAAAAGGATTTGGTTCCCCCAGCGGAACCGGCCCGGCGGCGGGCCTCTCCTCGTACGAGGGATCACGATTGCATGCTTCAGCGATACATGTCAATGGATCGATAAACGCAGGTAGATCACGGTTTTCAGGGTTGCAATTCATCCTTTCGGACGTTGTGATCACGCCCGCACCGGACTCCACGGAGGACATCTCCGACCACCGGCGGGTATGGACCGAGGTCCTTTCATCGACTAGCATCGATGAAAGCTGGGGGCAGCTGCACGTCCTCCGCATCGCGAATCCGGTCCCCCGATGTCAAGGATGGTGGCATGGACAAGGTCCTCGAGGTCCTGCGCTTGGCCTGGGAGAATTTGGTCGACCTGAGCATCTTCTTCTTCATCGCCCTGGCGATCGCGGCGATGGTCGACCTGCTCTACCTCGACGTCGTCGCGCGCCGCTCGTTCCGCAAGCACGGGTTGCTGGGCGTCCTGTTCACCACGTGCCTCGGCGCGTTCAGCCCGTTCTGCTCCTTCACGGTCATCCCGTTGATCCGCAAGCTGCTGCGGGGCGGCGTGCCACTGTCGGCGGTGATGTCGTTCTGGATCGCCTCACCCGCCATGGATCCGCCGATCTTCGCGTTGACCGCGAAGGAGATCGGCCTGCCGCTGGCGACCGCCCGCCTTATCGGCGCGCTGGTGCTGGCCATGGGAGCCGGGATCATCATCCTGCTCGTCGAAAAGCGCGGTGGCTTCAAGGACGTCCTGCGTCCGGAGAAGAAGCCCGCGGTCGACGAACGCGAGCGGCACGTTGCGCAGAACCAGGTCGCCGTCGCGGCCGGTGGCGGAGGCACCACGGTCCTCGCCGACGCCCCGACGTCGACCGGTGGTTCGTCGACCTGCGCTGCCGACGGAAGCTGCGCCCAGGACGAGGATGACGATGACGGAGCTCCCTGGTGGCCGCAGGCGAAGACGAGCCTGCAGTCGAAGCGGAACTGGCGCATCACCGGCCGGAACTTCCTGCGCGACACCGTGTCCCTGGGCAAGTGGCTGGTCTTCGCCTGTGTCTTCGAAGGCGTCATCCGCGTCTACGTCCCGAACGGCATCATCACGGCCATCCTCGGCGGCGACAAGGGCTGGCTGGCCATCCCGCTCGCCGCGGTCATCAGCATCCCGCTCTACCTCAACGGCGTCGGCGCAATCCCGATCGTCGGCGGTCTGCTGGCCAAGGGCATGGCTCAGGGCGCGGCGGTGACGTTCCTGCTGGCCGGATCCGTCACGACGATCCCGGCGATGGTCGCGGTCCGCAGCGTGGTCAACAACAAGGTCTTCGCGCTGTACCTGGCGTTCGGCATGCTCGGCAGCATCCTGCTCGGCTTCCTCGCCCAGCTGCTCCTGTGAAGCTTGTGCCGGGCGGGCTGCCCCTCCCCCCAGCCGTCCGCCCGGCACATCCTCTGCTCTGAAGGGACTTCTCGTGTCCGTACCCGAAGTTCTGTTCGTCTGCATCCACAACGCCGGTCGCTCGCAGATGGCCGCGGCCTTCCTGCGCCACCACGGCGGCGACCGGGTCATCGTGCGCTCCGCGGGCTCCGCACCGGCCGACACCGTCAACCCGGCCGTCGTCCAGGTCATGGCCGAGCGCGGCATCGACATCTCCGGCGAGCAGCCGAAGAAGCTGACCACCGAAAGCGTCGAACGATCCGACTTCGTCATCACCATGGGCTGCGGGGACGCCTGCCCGATCGTTCCCGGAACGCGCTACCTGGACTGGAAGCTCGACGACCCCGCCGGACGCCCGGCCGAGGAGATCCGCCCGGTCCGCGACGACATCGAGCGGCGGGTTCAGGACTTGCTTGCGGAGCTGACCGGCGCGACGGCGGGTCGGGCCGCGAGCGACACCGGCACCGCGGCAATGGTCACCGCGCCGAGCACGAGGAACGCCGTCGAGTAGGAGCCGGTGAGCGCGGCCAGTGCCGCACCGGTGTAGGGCGCGACGGCCGACATGGTCACCAGTGGCGCGGAGAGCAGGCCGCTGAGCCGTCCGTACCCGGCGGTCCCCCACCGGTCGGCGACGGCGGTCGCCTGCAGCAGCGTGAACACACCGCGAGCCATCCCGGCCAGGATCGAGGCGCAGACCAGCGCCACCGTCGACGTCAGCGCGCCCAGCAACGTGGTCGTCGCCGCGAGCACGACTATGACGACGGCGGTGCGGGTCCGGACGCCGGTGCGGTTCACCAGCGTCGCGAAGCCCAGCCGCCCGGCGACCTGCCCGGCCCCGCCCAGGCCGAGCGCGATCGCCGCCATCCCCGTCGACAACCCTCGCTCGGCGAGCAGAGCGACGAGGTTGACCACGACGGCGTAGGTGCCGAGCGCGGTCAGGCTGAACGCGGCGACCAGCGCGACGAACGCCGGGCTCCGCGCTTCGCTGCGCGGCTTCGATGGCAGTTCGACGTCGGCGACGACCGGCAGCCACGAACGGCGAAGCCCGAACCAGTGCCCCGGCACGGTGACGACGGCGAGCACGACCGCGAGGACGAGGTAGGTGCTCCGCCAGCTCAGGTGCTCGGCCAGCAGCGCGGTCAGCGGGGCGAACACCGTGCTGGCGAACCCGGCGACGAGCGTCAGCGTCGTCAGGGCCCGGACGCGGCGAGGGCCGTACCAGCGGGTGAGCGCGGCGAACGCCGGCGGGTAGAACGTCGCGGCCATCGCGAGCCCGGCGCAGATCCAGCCGATGAAGAACCACGGCAACGTGCGCGCGGACGCGATCACCACCACCGCCGCCACGCCGACCTCGGACCCGGCGGTCATCAACAGGCGCGGACCTCGCCGATCGAGCACTCGTCCCACCGCGATGCCGGTCAGCGCGGAGACGAGCAGCGCGACCGACAGCGCAGCGGTGAGTGCTGCCGGCGACCACCCGGTGTCCCGGGCGATGGCCGGGACCAGCACGGGGAAGGCGTAGAACAGCACGCCCCAGCTGGTGATCTCGGTGAGGCACAAGACGGCCAGCACCGCCCCCAGCTTGCGGTCGGTCAACGGAGACCGGCCGCCAGGGTGTCGAAGTCCGGGAACGATTCCGCGATCGGCGAGCCGGTGAACGAGCCGACCCAGCCGCCGTCGTCGTGGAAGAACCGGACCGACACGTAGTCCGGCCGGGTCCCCATGTCGAACCAGTGGGTCGTCTTCGCCGGCACGCTGAGCAGGTCTCCCGCTTCGCACAGGACGCCGTAGACGTTCGCACCGATGTGGAGGTAGAAGACGCCACTGCCGCGGGCGAAGAACCGGTCCTCGTCATCGTCGTGGGTGTGCTCGGCGAGGAACTTCTGCCGCGCTTGAGCGGCCTTGTCCGCCCACGACGGATCGGCGGACGGGGTCATCCGCACGGCGTCGACGAGCTGGTAGCCCTCCTGCGCGATGACCTTGTCGATCTGCGGCCGATATGCCTCCACTACCTCGTCGGCGGTGACCTCGAGAGGGAGATCCTCGACGACGTCCCAGCGTTCGAAGCGGACTCCGAGCTCACCGAGTTCGCGGGCGATGGTCTCGGCGTCGGTGGTGCGCAACCGCACCTGCTCGGGGTGGTCGTCGGGCCAGACGGTCAGCAGGGTCATCGTGTTCCCCTTTCGTGGGCGTCGATCGTGAACCGCAGCAGCCATTCCAGGCATTCGAGGCGGTGACGTGCCTGGTGCAGATCGTCTCCCCAGACGTAGATGCCGTGCCGGGCGACGATCAGCGCGGGGGTGTCGGGCCGGAAGCCGGCGGCGAAGGCGTCGCCGAGGACCTTCATGTCCTGGCTGTTCGGGATGACCGGGATCGTCACAACGTCGTCGTGCGCGGCCCGCCCGAACCCCTTCAGCATCTCCAGGTCGCGCAGCACCACCCCGGTGGGTGAGCGTTCGGCCGCCAGGACCGGGGCGAGTGCGTGGACGTGGACCACGGCCCCGGCGCCCGAGGCCGCGGCGATGCGTCCGTGCAGCCCGGCTTCGGCCGAGGGAACCCGCTCGGGGTGCGGCTGGTCCGGGACCGCGACCCCTTCCTCGTCGACGAGCACAACGTCCTGTTCGGACAGTTCGCCCTTGTCCCGGCCGCTGACCGTGACGATCAGCCGCAGCGGGTCGCGCCCGGCGACGACGGAGAGGTTGCCCGACGTGCCGCGCATCCAGCCCATCGCGGTGTAGCGCGCGGCTTCGGCGGCCAGGACGCGCCCGGCGAGGTCGAGTGCGGTCATCTCGGGATCACCTTGACCTCGTCGAACGAGGCGACCTTGAGGTGAGCACCGAAGTCAGCCTGCGCGTACGGCTCGCCGGTACGGGCGACGCCGACCGTCTGCCAGCCATAGGCGGCCGCGGCGTCGAGCTCGGCCGGGACGTCGGAAAAGAACGCGATATCGGCGGCCTCCGCGCCGAGCGCGGTGGCGATCGCCCGGTAGGACAGCGGCTCACGCTTCGGGCCGGCGTTGACGGTGTCGAAGTGGCTGCCGAACAGGCCGGTGAGGTTCCCGGCGGTGGTGCGGGAGAAGGAGGCGATCTGGCCGGCGACCGAGCCGGAGGAGAACACCGCCAGCCGCAGCCCGGAGTCGTGCCAGGCCCGCAGGGTGGGAACGACGTCGGGGAAGTACTCGGTGGTCAGGTCGCCCTCGGCGTACCCGCGTTCCCAGATCAGCCCCTGCAGCGTCTTGAGCGGAGCGGCCTTGCGGTCCTCGTCCATCCACCCGTGCAGAGCGGCGACGACCTCGGCGGTGCTGGCGCTCTCGGGCAGACCGGCCAGGCGCTTGGTGTCGGCCACCGCCGCTGTCACGACCGGGTCGTCGGGGTGGTCGTCGATCCATGGGCCGAGCCGCGGGCGGGCGTAGTCGTAGAGCACGACGTGCACCTGGCTGGTGGCGGTGAGCGTGCCCTCGATGTCGAGCACCACCCATCGGGCGGACAGCGTCGTGGTCACTGGTTGGGTTCCCCTTCCGCGTAGTACTCCCCCAGCCGGTCCGGGGCGAACGGCCCGCGGTCGGTCACCACCGTGGTGACGAACCGGGGCGGTGTGACGTCGAAGGCGGGATAGCGGCCGCGGATCCGGCCGCTGGTGGTGGGCTGCCCGAGCACGGTGAGCACCTCGGCGCCGTCGCGGTACTCGATCGGCACGTCGGTTCCGGTGGCCGTGGCCTGGTCCGGGGCTTGCACGAGGGCGTGGAACGGCACGCCGAACGCGGACGCGGCGACGGCGAGGCCGAGCGTGCCGATCTTGTTGACGACGTGCCCGTCCATGGTGACGCGGTCAGCCGCGGTGACCAGGGCGTCGATCCGGCCCGAGGCCAGCTCGGCGGCGCCCATGCCGTCGGTGATCACCGTGGTGTCGACGTCCATCTCGGCGAGCGTCGCCGCGGTGAGCCGGGCGCCCTGCAGGTAGGGCCGGGTTTCGGTGCAGACGAACGCCGGTTCCTTGCCGGCGCGGCGGGCCGCGAGCACCAGCTCCACGAGGTAGAGGTCGGCCCAGCAGTGGGTGAGCACGACGCCGTCGCCGGGCAGCAGTTCGGCCGCGTGACTGCCGAGGGCGCGGCTGCGGGCGCGGTACAGCTCGTCGCCGCGGCGGGCGCCTTCCCCAGCCGCGGCGACCACGTCGTCGCGGCCGGCCACGGCGTCGAGCACGCAGGCCACGGCCTTACGCAGGTGGTTGTTCGTCGTGCGGGTGGCGATGAGCCGCGCACCGGCCGCTTCGAGGTGGGCACGGGCTTCGGCGGGCAGCAGACCCGCCGCGGCACGGGCGGCGAGGACCATCCCGCCGAGCGCGGCGAAGTACGGGCCGGAGGACTGGGTGACCATGCCGGAGATCGCGTCGGCGACCTCCTCGACGGTCTTGCACAGCACCCATTCGCGCCGGAACGGGAACTGGCGGCGGTCGAGGATGTGCACGCCGTCCTCGTCGAGGCGAACGCTGTCGGCGAGGACGGGCAGCATGTCGGTCACCGGCGCTCCCCTCTAGCTGTATCCGGACGGGACGGGCGGCGCGCCCGTGAGGAAGTGGGCGCCCACCTCGCGGGCCTTGTAGCTGATCGGGTCGTGCAGGGTCAGCGTGCGAGCGTTGCGCCAGAACCGGTCGAAGCAATACTTCGCGCCGGTCGAGCGCGCGCCGGTGAACTCGAAGACCTTCGAGGTGGTTTCCATCGCGGCGCGGCTGGCCGCGATCTTCGCCGTGGAGACAGCGATGGCGGCCTCGGCCCGCTCGTCGGCGGTCAGGTCGATACCGCGGTCGTCGGCGACGCCGAGGGCCCCGACGGCGGCGTCGACCGCGCAGCCGGCGGCACGGGCCATGGCGAGCAGCTCGCCGTAGCCGGCCAGGATGTAGGGGTCGTCGGCTGCCGTGGCGACATCGGAAAGCGTCCAGGCGCGGGCGTGGTCGCGGGTGTAGACCGCGGCGGCGTCGAGCGATCCGAGCGCGAGGCCGACGTACACCTGCGCGAGCATCAGCTGGAATCCGAGTGCGGCCAGCGAAAGCCGCGGCGGCACTGGATCCGGTTGGACGCCAAGCACGTCGTCGCGTCCGACCCGTACGCCCTCGAACCGGACGCCGCCGCTGGCGGTGAGACGTTGCCCGATGTTGTCCCAGCCGCCGGGGTGGCTGATGCCGCGAGCGCGGGCATCGATGACGAAGGTGACCTTTTCGTCGGTGTCGGTCCGGGTCGCGCTGACGACCAGCCGGTCGGCGACGGCGGCGCCGGTGGCGAAGGTCTTGAACCCGTCGACCACGAACGCGTCGCCGTCCGGGGTCATCGTCAGGGCCGCATCGAGCGGATTGCTGACCCCGGCCCAGAACCAGCCCGGCTCCGCCAGGGCCTGCGGGCCGAACAGCCCGGTCCGCCACTGCTGCAGGTAGTGGTAGCCGAGCAGGTGCCCGATCGACGCGTCCGCGGCGGAGACGGTACGGGCCGCAGTGTTCGCCGCCGCCCAGCCATCGTTGGTCAGGACCTCGAGCAGTCCCGACTGCCGCAGCAGGTCGACCTCGGTGACCGGGAGAGCCCCGGCCCGATCGCGTTCGGCCGCGTCGGCCTGCAGGGCCGCGGCGACCTTCGCACTGGATTCCCGCCAGTTCATCCCCAGACCTCCCGAGGTCAACCCAACGCGCTCAGGCCTCCGCGGCCAAGAGCTCGGTGAGCAGTTCCCGCACTCTGCGATCGATCTCGTCCCGGATCGGCCGGACGTCCTCGACGCCCTTGCCCGCCGGATCTTCCAGCTGCCAGTCCAGGTACCGCTTGCCGGGGAAGATCGGGCAGGCGTCACCGCAGCCCATCGTGATCACGACGTCGGCGGCTTCGACCGCGTCGGTGGTCAGCTTCTTCGGCACCTCGCGGGAGAGGTCGAGCCCGACCTCAGCCATCGCCTCACGCACGGCGGGGTTGATGCTGTCGGCGGGCGCGGAGCCGGCCGAGCGGACGTCGACCGCGCCGCCGGCGTGGTGGGCGAGCAGCGCGGCGGCCATTTGGGAGCGGCCGGCGTTGTGCACGCAGACGAAGAGGACTTCAGGCTTGCCGGTCACGGGTGTTCTCCCCTTCGACGTGCGGGACGGGCAGCATCGTCGCGATGATCGCGGCGAAGACGAGGCCGCACACCGCGGCGACGGCCAGGCCGGTGAACGGCCACAGCACCAGCACCCAGACCACGCCCGCGAGCGCGCCGGCTGCTTGACGGTGGCGAAGCATCCACATCCAGGTGCGTGTCATCGAGGGCTCCTTGCGAAGCGGCGCCGCAGCGCGAGGGAGACGTACACGAGGGCGACGAGCACGGGGACTTCGATCAGCGGGCCGACGACCCCGGCGAGCGCCTGGCCACTCGCGGCCCCGAACGTCGCGATGGCCACGGCAATGGCGAGTTCGAAGTTGTTGCCCGCGGCGGTGAACGCCAGTGTGGTGGTCCGTTCGTAGTTCAGGCCCGCGGCTTTGCCGAGTGCGTAGGAGCCGGCCCACATCAGTCCGAAGTAGACCAGCAGCGGAACCGCGATGCGCGCGACGTCCAGCGGACGGCTGGTGATCTGGTCGCCCTGCAGGGCGAAGAGGATGACGATGGTGAACAGCAGCCCGTACAGCGCGACGGGCCCGACCTTCGGCAGGAAGCTCGTCTCGTACCAGTCACGGCCCTTGGCGCGCTCGCCGAAACGGCGGCTCAGGTAGCCGGCGACCAGCGGAATGCCGAGGAAGATCAGCACGCTCTTGGCAATCTGCCACCCGGACACGGCGAGGTCGGCCTGCGGGAGACCGAGCCAACCGGGCAGGACGGAGAGGTAGAACCAGCCGAGCAGCCCGAAGGCGATCACCTGGAACACCGAGTTCAGCGCGACGAGCACGGCGGCGGCTTCGCGGTCGCCGCACGCGAGGTCGTTCCAGATGATCACCATCGCGATGCAGCGGGCGAGGCCGACGATGATCAACCCGGTCCGGTACTCGGGCAGATCGGGCAGCAGCAGCCAGGCCAGGGCGAACATCAGCGCCGGGCCGACGAGCCAGTTCAGCACCAGGGAAGGCCACAGCAGCCGCCGGTCGCGGGTGACGGTGCCGAGCCGGTCGTAGCGGACCTTGGCCAGCACCGGGTACATCATCACCAGCAGTCCCAGCGCGATCGGCAGCGAGATGCCGTCGACCTGTACCGCGGACAGCGCGGTGTTCAGGCCGGGTATCCAGCGGCCGGCGAGCAGCCCGGCGACCATCGCGGCCGCGATCCAGACCGGCAGGAACTTGTCCAGCGTGGACAGGCGGGGCGGCGCCTCGGCGACCGTGGTCACGCGGTTACCGTCTCGCTCGTGGTCGTCAGCACCGCCGACAGCCGCGCCAGCACCTCCGGGTGCACGCGGTAGTAGATCCAGGTGCCGCGCCGGTCGCCGGTGATCAGCCCGGACTCGCGCAACACCTTCAAGTGATGGGAGATGGTCGGGCCGGTCAGGTCGAAGGCGTCCGTCAGGTCGCACACGCACGCCTCGCCACCGGCGTGGGACGCGATCAGCGACAGCAGCCGCAGCCGGACTGGGTCGGCCATCGCCTTGAACAGGTGCGACAGCTCGACCGCCTGGTCCTGCGTCAGCGGCTCCCGGGCCAGGGGCGCGCAGCAGGCGTCCATCGCGACGAGCGGCAGTTGCTTCGACATGCCTCTATATTGACAGATTCACATATAGACGGCAATCTAATCTGGTCTACTTAGACAGTCATCTATACAAGGAGGCAGTGGAGATGTCACGGGTACAGCTGGCCCTGCGGGTCGGAGACCTGGCCGGATCGATCGACTTCTACTCGAAGCTCTTCGGGACCGAGCCGGCGAAGCTCCGGCCGGGCTACGCGAACTTCGCGATCGAGGAGCCGGCGCTGAAGCTGGTGCTGCTTGAGGGCGAGCCGGGCCAGGAGACGGTGATGGACCACCTCGGCGTCGAGGTCGAGTCGACCGACCAGGTCAACGCGGCGACCCAGCGCCTGACCGGCGAAGGCCTCGAGACGCTCACCGAGGACGACACCACCTGCTGCTACGCGGTGCAGGACAAGGTGTGGGTCCACGGGCCGGGCAAGGAGCCATGGGAGGTCTACACGGTCAAGGGCGACTCGACGACGTTCGGCACCGACAGCGCCGCGCTGGTCACCCCGGCGACGTGCTGCACACCGGACGCTGAGACCGGCGCGACGGCCAAGCCGGAGGGCTGCTGTAACTAAATGCCCGGAGCTGGTGCGCAATCGAGGGGCGCACCGGCTCCGCTCAGCTGCCGACCCGCGAGCTGCGGCGTTCGATCATGACGACGTCCCGCCACAAGCCGTGGTGCTGCCCAACGCGTTCGCGGACGCCGATCTCCCGGAACCCGGCTCGGCGGTGCAGTTCCCTGCTGGCGGTGTTCTCGGGAACACGCCGCTCTGGATCGTCCAGATGCCCGCGTCCTCGGTGGAAGCGATCAGCGCGGCCAACAGCGCCCGCCCGACACCGCGGCCCTGCGCGTCCGGGTCGACGTAGACGCTGTGCTCGACGACCCCGGCGTACATGCACCGCGAGGACACCGCGGAGACCGCGGCCCACCCGATGACCCGCCCGACCGAGTCGAGCGCGACCAGCCGGTGTTCCGGAAGATGGGCGGCGTCCCAGGCTTCCCAGGTGGGAGCGGTGGTCTCGAAGCTTGCCTGACCGGTGTCCAGCCCGGCCTGGTAGATCGACAGTACTTGGTCCGCATGGTCGTCCGTCATCGCGACGACTTCGACCGGTTTGGTGGCGCGGATGATCGCGGAGTGGAGCTTGTCGCCGGCCTCGTGGGTGAGCTGGACGTCGATGCCGCTGAGCCCGGCGTCGTGCAGGAGCGTCCGGTAGCGGTCGGCGGTGAGCGCGCCGCCGAGGCATTCGCCCGCACCGGCGCGGGCCGCGCGTTCGGCGTCGGTGAGGCTGTCGTCGGCAAGGATGTCGGTGACGCCGAGCCGACCGCCGGGCCGCAGTACGCGGGCGATCTCACCGAACACCGCGGGCTTGTCCGCCGACAAGGCGATGACGCAGTTGGAGATGACCACGTCGACGGAGGCGTCCGGCAGCGGGATCTGCTCGATGGTGCCCTTGAGGAACTCGGCGTTGGTCACGCCGGCCTGCTCGGCATGACGCCGGGCGAGGATCAGCATCTCGTCGGTCATGTCCAAGCCGATAGCCCGCCCACCTGGCCCGACGCGACGGGCGGAGAGCAGGACGTCCAGCCCACCGCCGGAGCCGAGGTCTAGCACGGTCTCGCCGGGCTTGAGCTCGGCGACGGCGAGCGGGTTGCCGCAACCGAGGCTGGTCGCGGTCACCTCGACCGGAAGCTCAGCATCGGCGTAGTGGACGGCGCCGAGCCGGTCGGCATCACCTTCGCCTGCCAGCAGGCCGGTACCTTCACCGGCCAGGGCGCGCCTGGCGGCGGTGGCGTAGCGGTCATGGACCGCGTCGCGGTCGGAGTTCATCGGGCGGCCTCCTCGTCGACAGTCTCGGCGAACGACCGGACCCCGCGCCCCATGACGACGTCCGCAGCGCTCGGGAAGCAGGACACGCACTCTTCGTTCACGCGGTAGAGCCGAGCGGTCCCCCGCGGCTCAACCAGCGCGAAACCGGTGTCGGCAAGGACCTTCAAGTGCGCGGAAACGGTGGACTGACCCACGCTGACCTGCTCGACGATCTCCCCTACCGCCATCGGACTGCCGGTCTCGGCGAGCAGGTTGAGGATCTGCACCCGCGTGGGATCTGCCAGCGCGCGGAACCACTCGGCGTACGTTTTGGCGATATCCCGATCTAGCACGACACCTCCTCCATCGTCCATCGACGATAGGCGATCAAGCCGCGCCGTGTAAACCGGCGAAGCCCCGCAGTTCCGACTGACATGTGGCACAGGCTCCTGCCGCATAACCCGACCGGGTTACCTTGGCGCCATCGGCCGGTTGTCGAACACGAACACTCCGACGATGTCGCCCAACACAGTGGTCATGGGGTTCCGGCCAGCTCGTATCATCGAGCAGTTAACAGGCAGCCGAGGAGTCTCCCTTGCCAGGCAACACCAAGACCGCCCTGATCGACCGCGAAGGCCTCGGGGTCTTCCAACGCGCAGTCTCGCGGGATCTCGGGTGGATCTTTCGTGAACAGACCGTCGTGGATCAAGGAATCGATGGCCACGTCGAGATCGCCGACGAAGACGGACGAGGCACCGGGCGCCTGGTCGCGGTGCAGATCAAGTCCGGGTCTTCGCACTTCAGGCGTGTCAAGGGCGGCTGGGCCTTCTACTACGACGAGACGAAACGCCGCTTGTGGTTGGGGCACGCACTTCCGGTAATGGTGGTTTTCATCGATTTGGAGACCGACGCGATCTACTGGCAGCGGATCCACCCCTCTGTCGAACGACGCACCGGGAAGCGCTACGCCGTCACGGTGCCTGATCACCAGGCGCTGAGTACGGCCACTGAGCCTTGGCTCGTGGCTGCGAGCGGCATGGAGCAGCGCGCCATCGAGCGGTATGAGTCCAACCTCGGGTTCCTACCGCCCTCTGTCCGCCAACTGCTCAAGGACGAGCCAGCCGATCACGTCCAACGTGCTCTCGTCGCGCAGCATCTGGCCGAAGGCCGAACAAATCCCACCGGAACCGCACAAGCGTTGATCTCCACCAGGCCGTTCTGGATGAATGCTTCAAACGCGTGGCCATGGCGAGCGTTGGCATCTTTCTGTTCGCACCACGACACCATGAAGGAGAGCTCGGCGGCCTGGGAGATCGCCGCCGAAGATGGCGGCGCCGAGGCCGGGAGGCGTCTGGCCGCCGCGGCCGCCAACATCGCCGCGGTGGATCGGACACGAGCGGGCGAACTGCTGGAGGAAGCCCGTCGACGCGGCGGCGGTGACGTGGTTGTGGCGGTTGTCGAGGCGATTCTGGAGGTACCAGAGAACGATCCTTCGCCGTGGCGTACCGAGGCCGTGCTGGCAGCGGCCGGCGCGGAGGCGAACACGAACTCGACGGTCCAGCACTTTCTCACCGATCAGGCGATCCGGAGTGACGACCTCCCAGAGCCGCGCGCCACGCCGAACGAACGCTGGAGCTCGAACCGGACAATGCTGCGGCGATGGCCAATGTTGCGTTGATTTGCGCGCGGCGATCCGAAACCGCCGAAGCCCAAGCCGGGGACCTGACTCGCGCCGCCGAACTGCTGAAGGCAGCTGTCATCCAGCGTAGACAATGGAGCGGCGAAACCCGAGGCATTCTGGCGCTGCTGGCTCGGGTTCTCTTGGTCAAAGGTCAGTTCGGCGCCGTCCTGAACATGTTGCTTCCGGCGCCGCTGGGTACCGCGAACGCCGACGAGGCCGAAGATCCGGCCCTGCGACGCCTTGCCCTCACCGCCGCACACGGGTCCGGTGACAGCGAACTCGTCGCGTCGATCGAGGCCGCGATGACCGACAGCGTCGAGGATCGAATCGCCCGCCTCCGACTCGGCCTCCTCGAGCTGCCGGCTGCCGAAGCCGAAGCGCTTTGGAGGGCCCACCTTGCCCGTGCCCGAGCTGACCACGATGGCGAAGCGGCCGCCATGGCAACCCACCGGCTCGCAGCATTGGGCGTTGACGCATCGGCGCAACTCGACGAGCTCATCCGAGCCGGATCCCTCCCGCCAGGAACGAACCGTTTGCCTCGAGCCATCGCTACGTTCCGTCGGGACCCGGCGGAAGGCCTTTCGCTTCTACGCGCGCTCTCGAGCGAAGACCCCGGTGCAGCCGAGCAACTGGTCCACGCCCTGATCGAAGTGGGTCGTCCGGACGAAGCCATAGCAGCCACCGCGTCCGCTGCCCAACGCTTTCGCTCTGCTCGGTTCGTCACCCTTCATGCACTGCTCGTCTTCCAGCACGCGGCGGCCGAACAAGCTGACCGGGCGTTACAGGACGCTTTGCAGATCGAGGATCGTCCTGCGGAACGAGTTGAACTGGCTACCCGGTTGGCCGATATCGCAGCCAGGGCCCAGGACTGGACGCGGGCCGAGTCGATCCTGGCCCAGGTTGTCGCAGATCAGACGCCGCCACCCGATGGGGTGGTGTGGAACCTGGTTCGTGCTCAGTTGAACAGCGGCGGAGACGCCCGCGCCGCAGCGACAGTGACCCGTCACCAGCCCAGAGTCAGGTCTGAGGAGGAAGGAAAACTGTGGGCACAGGCGATGGCTTCCATCGCGTGGGACGAAGAACTTGCCGAGATGGCCATCGCGCTCGCTTCGGAGTTCGCTGAAAACGCGCAGCTGGCGACCGTTTTGCTCACCCACCTGGTGACCGCCACACGTGGCACCGCCCCGGAGATCGACGACGAGTACGCGGACGCCCTCGATCCAATCCCGGATCTTCCGGATGATCGGCCAGTTGTACGAGGCGACTTGCACCGACGAGCGTTCGAACTCCTCAACACGCTCTACGAGACCCACGGCGAAGCCACGGGGCTGCGAATCCTGTCCACGGCCTCTCCTGAGGAGTTCCTCTCCCAGATTGAGGCGGTCCTTCCCCGACCGGACCAAACGCAACTGACCGACCTGGCCGACCAGATCTCCCGTGCCCAGGTACCCGCGGGAGTGCTCGCCCTGAGCATCGGCCGCAGCTACACGTCCGTGCTGGTTCAGCGATCCGCTGGCCTCCTGGTCGCCGTCGCCGTCGACGACGGCGAGCATCAGGCCGACATGGACGCGGCAATGGCATCGGCAGGCCGGCCCGCTGTCGTCGACATCTCCACTCTGCTGGTGCTCTCACAGCTCACGGACGCCGATACCGTGTCCGGCCAGGTCAGTGACCTGATCCTCGCTCTTCCCGCCTACCACGACGTGCTGCGTGCTGCCCTCCAAGCACGCACCCTCGCTGGAAGCTTCGGCAGTTTGGGTTCGGGTGCAGCTGCCGGGAGCTTGACGTTCTACGAGCGCAATGAGGAGCACTACGAGTTCGTCCGAGACCGCACAGCCGCCGTCGAGGCCCTCGCGCGGCGTTGCTCCATCCGGCCCGTCGGTGCCGCTTCCGTGTTCGGCGACAACTCCGAACGCGCGCGAGCCGTACCGTGGCTGGCCGCAATCGATGTCGCGGCCCAGGAGGGGCTGCCCTTATGGTGCGATGACCTGTCCGTGCGCAGGCTGGCCCGCAGTGCTGGCATCTCGTGCTTCTCCACGATGGCCATGGCCGAAGTGCTGCGCGACAGCCGGCTCAAGTCCGCACACACCCCGGACGAGATCGACGCCGTGATCGACACTGCCGCCCGGACGGTGGGCGAGCTCCACGCCGAATTCGTCGTCGACCTGCCGGTGACGTTCGAACAGCTCCTCGATCAAGCCGAGGCGGACGGTTGGGTACCAGCCGCGGCCGGCCTTGCTATCGAACGTCCCTCATGGTGGGGGTGGCAGGACGATCCGGTCGGTCTGCTGATGAACCGGCTGTACCCGGTCGTACGCGAAGCCGCGCCGGCTCAGCTGCCGAACTGGCATCGTGCGGCCATGCTCGGCGCCGCCCGCGCCCAGTCGACACCGGCCGAGCAGCTTCAGGCCCTCGCGAACTTGGCCTTGCTCGGTTGGGAACTCGAGCCAGCACTTGATGATCTAGTTGGGGCGTTCCGGACGGCGCGGCAACTCGCCGTCGCTCTCGGCGACATCGGCGACCCCCTCGAAGGGCTACCCGCGGCGCGCACTGTTCTGGCTGAGAACGGGATCCCTCGTACGGATCAAGTGATTCTGGATCTAACCGTGACGTTAGAGGCTGAGGTCGGCGTCGTAGTCGAGTGAGCGCTGACGACCGTCGTGATTGTCTCACACAGGCATCCGAGGTTGCCGGCGAGATAGTGGTCGTCCGATGCCGTTGCCGTCGCGTTCTGAACTCATGGAGCTTCCGGACAGCTGATGTCGAGGATGTACGGCATGATCAGGAAACCGGTCTCGGCCGCCTGCCGGGCCTGCTCGTCGAGTTCATGCTTCAAGGTCGCGCGGTCTGCTGCGTTGGTCCGCGACCAGCCACCTGGGCGTTGATCCGGGGTTATCCAGTAGACGAGGTAGATGCCGTGCCGGCGGTTCTTGGGGATCAGGTATCGGTCGATCAGCTGGTTCTTCATGGCAGTCATGAGTTCCCGGTTGTCGATGCGCTTCGCTTCAACGAAAACTCGAGCCTTATCGCCGTCCACCGTCTTGGTGGTCGCTATCAGGTCGATGCGGGTGCCGACGCCGCGGTTTCTGCGCCTGACCTGGACTTCGCGGTCAATGATCAGCTCGTCGAGACGCTCGTCGAGCCTACGCTCGAGCCAGTCGGACACGTCGTCCTCGGTTTGCGGCAGGCCGTTGTCCCAGATCTCCCGCCAAGCACCGGCCAGGTAGTGCTGGAGCTCGTCGAGCTGCTGTAGCAGGACGTGTTGGAGATCGGCGTCATCGCGCACGAGCCGGGCGTCACCGCGGCGGAGCAGGTTCAGCAGCGTGCGGGGCGGGGTCGTTCCCAGAGAGAGGTCGGCTTGGCGGGCCCGGGCGATCCGGTAGTAGTAAGCGAGTGCCTGCTGATCGGCGTCCGGGCGGCCGTGGCTCAGCGCCGCGAGTTCCTCGCTGCGACCGTTCAGCGCCATCCGATCGAGGACGTGTCGCCGCAGATCACTAGCACGGTGCCACGGGGTGTACGTGAAGCCGGACTCGAGGGGCTGGTCCTCGGCATAGGGGTGGCGGTCAAGCAGCAGGCGAGCCGCGACGGCGAGACGCGCCGGGTCGAGCAGGGCGACGTCGAGGTTCTGGACTGCCTCGGCCAGTTCGTCCGGCGGCGGAGGGGCGGCGGCGAGGGCGTCGATCACCGAGTCCGGGTCGAGTTTCGCCAGGTGAGTTCGAGCATGCGGGGCGAGCGGCGAGTTGATTTTGATGAGCTGGCGACAGGTGGCCAAGGCGGTTCCCGGGGTACCGTCCTTGACCAGCAGGGTGACCAGTTCTGCGTCAAGGCCGGTCTCTGTGGGTGCGGCGAGGAGACGCTCGGCGATCGACGGTGCGAGCTCCCTCGCGAGATGAATGTAGACGGCATGCGGTGTGAGCGAACCACCTTCGGCGGCGTGAGCGGCCAGGTGCTCGAGCGCAGCGTCGATCAGCTGCTGGCGTAATTGGGCGGGGACGGCGTCGAGCAGACGGCGGCGCGGCCCGATGGAGTCGTCCCCGCCGAAAACGGGGGTGGCGACGATCGACGGCATCCAGCGTGCCCATACCTCGTCGGGCAGACCGTCGAGCAGTTCCGAGAAGTGCTCAGCCAGCGTCGCCAGGAGGTACACGCCTGACCAGTCCGGGAGCACCTCTCCGGAAGTCCACGTTTTCGCCGTCCACCAAGTGGCGGCTGAGGGGTGGTGAGTGTGCAGATAGACGAGACCCGCAGCGAGAACGAGGCGTCGCTCGTCGATGTTGAATTCGGCCCAACCAGGCCGCCTGGTGAGGTCGGAGGCGGTGCCCTCGACGATGTCGTCGTAGTTTCCGGTGCCGCCGGCCAGGAGCCATGGGATGCGCCACCACGATCCAGGCTCCGCAGCGAGGTTCGCCAACGCGATACGAAGATCTCCTCGCACGCGCTCCCGTCGAGCAGCCAACTCACACTGGTGCTTGTAGTCTTCAGCGGCCAAGTGACGCTGCGGCTGCACCGACTCGTCGTCGATCTGGACTTCAGTACGAAGGAACGCCGTGGCCTGGTGGCCAGGGTGGTCCGGTGCAAGTTCGAGAACGCGATCCGCGAGAGCCGCGGACGGGCTGTGAAGCAGCTGAGGCAGGCAGTCGGCCAACGCGGCTTTCGCCTGCGGCGCAACGGAAGGCAGCGTATCGAGGAGCCATTCGGCGTCTTCACCGGTGAGTAGCCCCAGAGTCAGGACCGCGTACCAGGTGTCCTCCCCCACGGCCGCGGCGTCGACGGCGAGCGCCCGCCGCTGCTCGGGCGCACCTTCACTCCAGGGACGCCGCTGATTTCGGGCCGACGGGCGGTGCCACCGGCCGGAGCGAACCAACGCCACGAGCAGCCGGGCCAACTGACCTCGGACGACGTCGTCACCGACCTGCTGCCATGCCCGGTCGATCACGCCGACGCGGAGGTCGTCGAATTGGTCATCATCACGAACATCGTTTCGCCACGTGTGTTCCGCTAGCCAGGTGACAAAGGCGGCGACGTCGTGGTCGGGAACGCGGCTGGACAGCTCCCGCAAGGTTTGACGGTAGCCGCCGTACAACATCGACCGGTGCGGCCTCAGTGCACGGGTGAGATCGGCGGTGCTCAGCAGCCGGGGATAGAGGGCGTCGATCACCGCGGCGCGGACTTCGTTGTCCGCATCGGGATCGCGGTCGTCCGGCACGATGAGCAGTTCGCGCAGCGAGAGCAGCACCTGCTCGTCGTCTAGCTCGGCGACGGCGGCCACTGCCGCGCGGCGTGCATAGCCGACCCATTCCGTCTTGAGCGCGGCGCGCGCCAACGCGTGCGCGACCGCACGGCAGTTGCCCGCGGCGGCCAGCCGGGCGATCCACCACAGCTGCACCGCGTTCGCCGGGCCGCGGGCGAGATACTCGGCCAGCTGTTCGGTCAGCCCGGCGTGCAGCAGGCCGGCCCGGTCGAGCCGCCAATCAGGCTCGGCGTCATCCTGGGCCGCAGCTTCCAGCAGGCCCTTCACCAGCGCTGCGCGGGCTTCGTCGGACGGCAGCTCGACGACCGCGGCGGTCGAGGCGAACATCGCTGCGTTATCGGTGAACAACCGAGCGACCAGGTCCGGAGCCAGCGCGGCCAGCCAGGACGCGACGCCGATCCGCGCGTTCGGCAGCACGCCATTGGCGTGCACCCCGAGCAGAACCGGGATCTGACCGGCCCGGATCCCTCGCTCGACGAGGTACGCAGCGGCCAGGTACTCAAGGTGACGCTGGTGCTTGAATACCACGGACCCCGCCGGGCCGGGATCGAACAACGCCGTATCGAGCACCGCGCGGTAGTCAGCAGGTTCGATCGTCCGCGCGAGCTGGTCGGGCTCCGGATCGGATGGGAGTTCCCCGACCGGGAGCGTCGCCCGGTTGCCCACGGGGCCGACGGTGAGTGCCTGGTTCCCGGCGAACATCGTGAAGGCGCCGAGCCGTTGGGCCAGCCGCATCGACCGGTCCATCGGCAGCCGCGGCTGCCGACGCTCGTCGGTTTCGCGCAGCAAATACTCGATCTCGAACTTCATCGCGTCCGCCGCGCTGCGCGGCAGCTCACCCTGCTCGGACCAGTATCTCGCCACGGCGACGAGCTGGCCGACACAGCCCGACAGTCGCCCCAGCCTTGCTCCGACCAAGTCCTTCATGAACGCTGCGGCATCGAATTCCGACGCATCGACCGCGCCCTCGACCGCCTCCGTCGCGGCATCGCGGTCAAGCGGGGCCAGCTTCCAGACGCTGAACGCCGGCAGATCCCGAAACAGGGCACGGCCGAGGACCGCGTCCCATACGGCCGCACGGCAAGCGAGCCGCCATCGCGTCCCGCGACGGGCGGGCGCGGTCAGGTACCGCTGCAGCCACGGCAGCAGACGCGGCTCGACGGAGGCTGACTGGTCGAGGCTGTCGAGGTAGACCGCGGACTCATCCAAGCACGCGTCGTCCAGCTCCCGCTCGAGCCCGTCGATCGTAAGAGCGGCGGTGTCGATCCGCCGCGCGCCCTGCTCGGCCTTGGCCAGATCGGTGCACGTGACGGACTTACCCGCGCCGCCGGCGGCAAGCAGCGCGAAACTCGCCGTTTCCGCAAGCAGCTCGGTCACCGGAATCGGCGACACCGCGTCACCGGAGCGCCACCCGGGATCCGACGGCGGCAGGAGAAAGCCGTCATCGTCGAGCAACACAGCCTTCTCCACCGGCACAGCGAACCGGCGCAACCCATCGAGGACCACTTGATCTCACTTTCCGAACAAGGATCATCACTATAGGTAGACCGGCTCGCGGCTGACGGCGGGGTCCGCGGCGGCCCCACATCTGGCGCTATCGAGCCGCAGCACAACCCCGGTGGAGGCGCAGAGTCGCGGGCGCCGGTCCCCCGGGCGCCGTCGCCGCCGCATCGGTGCGCCACCGAAACATCCGGGAGTCCGCCAGATTACTTGGGCGGGCACGGCGCGAGCTTCACTCGATTGGGCGTTCTCGATTCGCCACCCGGCGTCGTCGATCGAGGTGAGCGAAGCTGTGTCCCGCGGCCATCGTCGCGGGACACAGCGCCTTTCCTCGCCGCTCCCTCAGCCACATGCCCGAACTGCTCGGGAAGTTCAGGGCCACGGCCCCCACTGGGCGCCGGTTCGGCGCTTGACACCGTCTCATCCGATGACCATCATCAACGGCTTTACTGAACCGGGGCCAGACAACCTAAGACATCGCTTTAACGCGCTGCGTAATTCTCCTCCAGCGGGAGTACTACCGCGCCCTGGCCTACCGCGCACGAACTGCCCTGCGACGCGGCGACCACGAGGAGGCGCCGCCGAGCGGCCCCGGCCAGGTCGGACACCGAAGGTGCGTGCGCCGACCGCGGCAAGAACGCGACGCACCCCCGGCCGAGACCACCCACCGCGTCTTCGCCAAAGCGGTCCGCGGCGAACTCCGAATCCCGGAACCGGCGGTATCGAGAACCGGCGGCGCCCGCCGCTCCCCGGCACCGCGGCCGAGTCACCCCCTCGCCCCGCGACCATCCCGGCCTCGCAGGGTGAGCCACCCCGGCGGCGTTCGGTGACCCCGGGTTCCGCGCTGCCGGAGACGCCGGCCGTCGTGCGGGGAAATCCTTCAGCGCCCATCCCGGGGCGCCGGACCGACCCAGGATTCGATCGAGCCGGCCGAGGCCAAGCCCCAGTCGTCGAGCAGGTTCGGCGAGCCGGCTCTCGCCAAGGCGAGGGCCTCGGTGAGGCTGCGGCCGGCGGCCAGGTGGCCGACCGTCGTGGCGACGAGCCGGGCGGTCGGCGCTTGCGGGAGCAGCCACATTCCGCCGACGCAGTGCGCACAACCGCGCATGAGCAGGCTCACCGGCAGGTTGATCGGCAGCGCCACCGGAGGCGTCTTCGCCGAGCCGCAACAGGCGACCAGCGCGCTGCGGGCACGTGTGCGCCGGGCGAGCTCGTGCGCGGTTAGTCCGCCGCCGACGCCGATCCGGAACGACAGCCCGTCGCCGCGGCCGTGGGCCAGCACCAGGAGCAGGTCGCACTCCTGGTCCAGCGCCGACACGCCGAAGTCGACGTCGAGCACGCCCTGGTCGCGCGCGGACGCGAGCGCCTGCTCGACGAGTTCGGCGTCGCGGACCGCCGGATCGAGCAACGCCACGACCGAACGGATCCGCGCCGGAGCCCGCCGGAGGCCGGCGTAGAAGGTCATCGACGGCGCGATGGTGACGGGCCGCGTTCGCAGTGGTGAAGCCGCCTGCCACGGGACCCGCCACAGCGGGCCGTCCGGGACCACCACCAGGCCCCTGGCCGGTTCCGCCGCCAGCATCTCCGCGGCCCGGCGGTGCAGGAACGCGGCCACGACGTCGTCTAGCTCCGGCTGGGTCAGGTCGGTGACCGGCCCGCCGGCCGGGTTGAGCCGGTCCAGGACCGAGGCGCCGCTGGCGACGAGGGGCGCCGACCGGATCAAGACCCCGTCCGGCGGGGAGACGAACATCGCGAGCCACCGCTCGGCGGTCGAGCGCCCACCACCGATCCGGCGGGTCAGCAGGCCGAAGTTGCCGCCCAGGCCGTCGACGCACGCACGCAGGTCCGGCCACAAGGCGAAGTACTGCGCCTGCTCGGCGAGCTCGGCTTCGGCGAGCTGGGGAAGGGCGTCTGACATCGGCAGGTCGAGCTCGGAGAGCCCGGCGTCGGCGAGCGCCTCCAGCAGTTCGGCCAGAACGCTGCCCTGCACCGCGTTCTGGTCGCTGTGGAGGACGTACACCAGCAGTTCCAGGCCGCTGCGCGCGGCGGGCGGGACGTTCCCGAACCGTTGCCGGGTCCGCACCTGCCGGACGACCTCGATCAGTCCTCGCCGCAGCTTCTCGACGTCGATCTCCGGTCCCGCCATCGCGAGGAACCCGGTCCGCAGTCCTTCGAGGAAGCCGCGGTCCTGACCGCTCTGCTCGATCAGCTGCCCGGTGGTCTCGGCCATCAGGCGCGCCGCCTCGCGCCGGTCACCACGCACGACGGCGTCCCGTGCCCGGTCCCACAGCCGGTCGTCCCGGCTCTCGGACCGCACCACCAGGCTGCGCACGTCGACCCGGGCCGTGACCTCGGCCGGCCAGGCACGGCTCGCCGTCCGCAACCGGCTGACGTCGTCCGGGTCGCCGGTGATCCGGGCGAGGAGCATCAGCGCCACGGCCTCGTCCAGCGGTTCGAGCCGAGGTGCGGCCAGCGCCTCGCGGCACGCCGGCACGGCCAGGTCGTGGTGTTCGAGCGACCAGAGCACGCGGGCCGCGAGCACCAGGTCGTGGGCCGGGTTGCCCGAACGCCCGCGGCGCGCGAGCAGGACCAGGGTGACCGCGCACAGCAACGTCAGGCCGTCGAGCTCGTCGGCGGCCAGCAATGCCCTGGCGACCTCGGCGACTTCGGCGAGCGTTTCGTCGTCCAGTGCCTCGTCGGCGCCGTAGCCCGCCCACACCCCGACGGTCGCGACGGCCATGACCTCGGCGGGCGCCTTGATCGCCACGAGGTGCCGGGACAGCTCGCGCGCCGCGTCGGCGTCCGTAAGCCGGGGGGCACCGAGGCACCGCCGCACCAGCAGTGTGCACACCGCCGTCACGGTGGCCGTGATCTCCTTGACCTGCGCCGCTTGGTCTTCGTCGGTCATTCGAAACAGGAGCTGAGGCTGAAGGGCTTCGAAACGGTGACGTGATCGCGGTTGAACCGCAGCTCCAGCTCCGCGGTGAAGACACACCCGCGTTCGGGTTCGGCGAACCCCAGCACCAGCGTGAACCGGTCCACCTCGTCCGGCTTGACGAAGTGGGCGACGCCGACCTCGCTGTAGTCACCGTCCACCAGCAGGTCGTACCGCGCGGTCGTCTCGTACGCGGTCAAGAACTCGGCACGCGTGAGGATCCTGATCGCGGCCCGGGTGATGTCGGCCGCCCGGTCACCCGTGTTGCGCACCCGGATGTCGAGCACCACGTGGTCGTCCTCCCGCGTCACCTGGACATCGTCGACGACCAGCGTGCTCTCCGCTACCTCGGTCCGGGCCGCCTGCGCGGTCTCCTCGAGATCGGCACGCGCGTCCGCCCGTAGAAGCTCGTTTCGGGCCTTCTTCACCTTCTGCTTGGCTTCGTCCAGCTTTTCCCGCAGCGCGGCGAGCCGGTGCCGCCCGCCCGTGATCGCATCGATCGACCGGTAACTGCCGAGCCCCAGTGGCGCCCACTCGGTGGTCGTCTTGTCGGGGTTCAGTTTGGACAGCGTGGACGGGGTGAGGCGGTGCTTCTTCGCGATCGTGCCCAGCTCGCCGTCCATCTCGTCGATGGCGAGCTTCGCCTCGATGCCTGCCGCTCTGAGCGCGGCGCGGGCGGCTTCCTCATCGGCGACGGCGGTCTTGAAAGCAGCTCGCGCGGCTGCCAGGTCAACCACGTCGGCCCAGTCGCCTTCCCGGGTGTTTCCGGAAATCACCGGAAAGCTGCGGCAAGGCGGAAAGCACCGGAAACGGGAAAACGATCATCGTGGTTTCCGTTCGCGACACCAAGTCGCGGACCCAGGTGGCAACGGAGCAGCCACGATGAACCCGTCCTCCGGATTCACCAACCGACAACCACATCGCGGTCCTTTCGATCTCGCTCCGGCGGGCGCAGCTTACCCGGAAGCCGACCGGCAAGCGGGCCGCCGGGTGCTGCCCGGCTTCCGGGTGCTCCGGTTCGTCGAGCCCGAGTGCGAGGCGATGTACTGCCCCGACTCGGTGGACGCGTAGGGCGCGCCGTGCACCGGCCACGGATCAAGCGCCCGCACCGGCCCAGCCGCTCCCGCAGTGGACGGATCCGGATCGGCGGCCTGGTGCCCGGCATCGGCCGGGACCTGCTCGACCCCGGCGGGTGGGTCTGGACGTTGCTCGGGCTGCTGGACGGCTCGCGGAGCGTCGAGGAGGTGGTGGCGGTGCTGACGAGCCGCTTCGACGGCCTCCCCGGCGTCGTCGTGCGCGCCGCCGTCGACGATTTGATGGCCGCCGGGTACGTCGAGGACGCCGACGAGCCGGACAGCGGACTGGCGCCGGCGGCCCGTGAGCGCCACAGCCGCGGCCGTGAGCTGCTCCAGTGGATGGACCCGGTGCCCCGCCGCACCGGATGGGACACCCAGCGCCTGCTGGCCCACGCGAGCGTGGCGCTGGTCGGCGTGGGCGGCGCCGGGTGCGTCACCGCGGAGAATCTCGTGCTCTCCGGTGTCGGGCGGCTCCACTGCGTCGACGGCGACGTCGTGGAAAGGTCCAACCTCAACCGGCAGCCGCTCTACGACGACGCGGACATCGGGCAGTTCAAGACCGACGTGGCGGTGCGGAAGCTCCGCGCCGCCAACCCCGCCGTCGACGTCACCGGTGAGCGTCACGACGTCGATGGGCCCGCGTTCCTGGGTGCGCTGGTCGAGCGCTTCGACGTCGTCGTGCTCGCGGCGGACCGGCCGGGCGACATCCGCTCGTGGACGAACCGCGCGTGCCTGGCCACCGGCACGCCGTGGGTTCACGTCGGCTACCACGGGCCGCTGGTCAGCGTCGGGCTGTACCGGCCGGGCACCGGACCCTGCTCGGACTGCCTGCGCACCGTCAAGGGGCGGGAACGAACGCCTGGGCAGGCCGGGCCGCCGCCCGGCCCGTCTGACGTGCAGGCTGCCAACGCGACCAGCGCCGGACTCGCCGGGCACTTCGCCGCGCACGCCGCGGCCAGTCTGATCACCGGCGTGCCCGCGCTGCCGGTCAACCGCGAATACGCGTTCAACCTCGTTACCCTCGCGAGCGTGCCGGTCCGGGTGCTCGAGTCACCGGACCCGGAGTGCCCGGCCTGCCGACCGCCGGCGTGACCGGCTCACCGCCCGGCGACGGCCGCAGTTCGCGCGCACGCCGCCGCAGAACGTCGGCCCGCGGGTCGTCGGTGGCGACGAGGATCGCGACGGCCTCGCGCAGGTGGGCTGCAGCGGCTTCCCGGGCGTCGAGGCGGACGAGCGCTTCCGCGGTCGTCTCGAGCGCGGCGGCCAGGTAACGCTCGACGCCCGCCGCGGCCCGGAAGAGCTCGATCGCCCGCTCGCCGGACCGTGCCCCCGCGCCGTAGTCACCCGTTCGTGCAGCGCGGCCGCCAGGTTCTGCGTCGCGTACGCCTCGCCGACCGCGTCTCCGGCCGTCCGCCGGAGCCGCAGTTCGCGTTCGGCGTGCCGGACGGCGTCGTCGGGCCTTCCCAGGCGCAGGCACAGCCAGCTGAGGTTCGACTCCACGTACCCGGTCCGGGTCCCCCGCACCAGCCGCAACGCCTGCCGGTAGCAGGCCATGGCCTCCCCGTACCGACGTTGGAGCTTGTAGCTGCGCCCGAAGCCGCACAACGCCTCACCCGCAGCACGGAGTCGCCGCGCCGGGTCGCGAGCGCGAGGCTGCTCCGCAGGTCCGCCGCCGACCCGGCCCAGTTCTCCCTCCCCTGGTGGGTTTCCGCTCGGCGCCGGTAGAAGATCGCCTCCTCCGCCGGATAACCGAGGGCCCCGGCCGCGGCGAGGCCCTGGGAATCCACTTCGAGACGCGCCTCCCCTGCGCGGACGACGTCAAGGCCAGGAACCGCATCGCCGCCGCCAGCACTACTGTCGTCCGGTGCCTGCCGTGTTCCGCGCTGAGCCGGAGCACCTCGAGCAGCGTGGGGCGTTCCGTGGTCAACCACTCCCACGCGCCGGCGCGGTCGGCGCACGGCGCCGCGACGTCCACCGCGTCCCGGGCCACGTTCACCCTGGGCTGGGCGGGGAAGACCAGCCGGTCCGCGGTCGCCGCCGCACTGGCGTACCAGCCGAGGGCCGCGTCGAAGGCCGCTTGCCGCTCCGCCGGGGTCTCCTCCTGGTGGACCCGGTCGAGGGTGTGGGCGTGCAGGAGCGCATGCACGCGATAGCGGCCACGGCCGGCGGGCTCGACGAGGTGGAGGTCGGCCAGCGACTCGAGCGAGCGGTGCGCCGCCTGCGTGCCGGTTCCGTCGACCACGGCTGCCGCGTGCACACCGAACTCCAGCGCCGGCTGCAGCCCGAGGCGGAGGAACATCCGGGTCTGGCCGGAGTCGAGCTGGTCGTAGGACCAGTCGAACAGCGTGCGCACGGCGATCCGTTCGTCGCCGGTACGGCTCAGCGCCTCCAGGAGCCAGGTCGACTGGCCGAGTTCGACGACGTGCTCACCGATCGGCTGGTGCCGGCGGACGGCAACCCGGGCGGCCGCGACGCGCAACGCCAGCGGCAGCCGGGCGCACAACCGGGCAAGCTCGGCGACCGCTGCCGGTTCGGCCTTCGCCCGGTCCGGTCCCACCGCGGTGGCGACGGGTTCCTCGGCCTCGTCCCGGGTGAACAACCCGAGTCCGACCCGATGGGCGCCGTCGACGACGGCCAGGCTGGTCAGCACGGCGCGGCTGGTGACCACGGCCAGGCAGCCCGCGGCCGTCGGCAGCAACGGCCGCACCTGGCTCGCGTCCGCGGCGTTGTCGAGCACCACCAGGACCCGCCGGCCCGCGAGCAGCGACCGGTACAGGCCGACCAGGGCGTCGGCGCCGCCGGGCACCCGGCTTTCCGGCACGCCGAGCACCTGGACGAAGGTGCTGAGCACACCACCGACGGCGCCACCGGCGCGCCCGGACCGTAGCCGCCGAGGTCGGCGAACAGCGTGCCGTCCGGGAAGGAGTCCTGGACCAGGTGGCCCCACCACACGGTCAAGCACGTCTTGCCGACCCCTGCGGTGCCGTCCAGCGTCACGATCGCCGCCGCAGCTGCGGCAGACTGGGCCGCCTCATCCAGTTCGGCACCTTCGGCGGCGCGCCCCACGAAGGTGCGCACCGCCGGGGGAAGCTGCCGGGGCGGCAACAGCGCCGGAAGCCGCTGCGAGCCGTCGCTCGCCGGACGCTGCCCGGTCAACCCCAGTCGTTCGAGGCCGTCGGCCAGGCGCGACGTCGCGGCCCAGCGACCGGTGCCGGATTTCGGCGGCCTGGTAGTGCACCAGCTTGCGGACGTCGGCGGGCAGTCGCGACGCCGCCGACAGGCTCGCGCCGTCCAGCAGCACCGGCACGATCGAGGTCCCGCGGGCCAGCACCCGGCGGATCTCGTACCGGACCCAGTCGTCGTCGCGCTCGATCGGCAACCGCTGCTGGTCCGTCGCGTCCGGGACCAGCCACCGTGGGCCGATCAGGACCAGGAGCACCCGCATCGACTCCAGCGCCAGCCGCAGCTGCGCGGGATATCCCGTTCCCAGGATGATCGACTGGTTGTCGAGGAAGACCCGGTCCGCGCCGAACCTCGCGGCGAGCAGTTCGTAAGTGGCCACCGCACCGTACTTCGCATCCCGCGATCGGTAGTTGATGAAGATGTCGGACATCCCGGCCTCCCGCGATTTCACTGGCCAGTGTCCACCAGATCGGCGGGTAAGCTGCGCGTCGGCGCGAGACGATCCGGCGAGGAAGCGATGACCTGGGCAGAGGGTAAGCAATGCGTGGTCCGCGCGGTGGACTGGGAAGTCGATGTGGACCTCGCCCAGCTGTATGTGGAATGCGGGCTGACGTCGTCGGCGGAACTGCGTTATGCCGCCGCCGCCGATCGCGCCGGCCGGGCGGGAATCGGTCGGCCGTCGCGCGCCGCCATTCTGCAACGGCTGGCCCTGGTCAAGCAGAACCGGGGCGACCGGGCGGGCGCTGTGCCGCTTCTCGACGACGCACTGGCGCTCGTCCGGGAAGGCTCGGACGTCGACTCGGTCCGGGTTCGCGCCGGCGTGCACGCGACCCGCGGTCAGGTGGCCAGAGCACTCGGCGATCTGCGGACGGCCGGGGGTGAAGCCGAGCGGGCGGCGGAACTCTTTGCACAGATCGGTGACGTCGACGACGAAGCGCGGGCGCTGGTCGACCTGGCTGTCGTGCTGAAGGACACCGACCGGATCGCGCCGGCTCGCACCGTCGCGCGGCTGGCGCTCGCGCTCGCCCGGTCGGCGGGCGCGGACGACGTCGCCGGGCACGCCATGGTCGTGCTCGGCCTGGTGTACGAACTGCTGGGGAAACGACGGCCCGCGCTGCGTTCGCAGTCCATCGCGCTGCGCCTGCTCGCCGGCTGCGGGCAGTACGGCGCGGCCGCGGTGGCCGCGCACAACGCCGCCGCGGTGGAGCTCAACGAGGGACACCACGCCGCAGCCCGACGGTTCTACGAGGCCGCCCGCGTGCTGAACCGCCGTGCGGGCTGGCCGATCGGTGAGGCCAACGACCTCAGCGGCCTGGCCAGTGTCGCGAAGGCCGTCGGCGATCACGAGCACGCTCGCGCGCTGCACGCCGAAGCGCTGCCGATCCTGGTCGAGTGCGGCGATGTGCCGGCCGCCGTGCAGTCACTGGCCGACCTTGCCGAACTGGCCGAGGACGACGCCACCGCGCTGGCCCACCTGGCTCAGGCCGAGGCGTTGGCGGTGCAGACCGGCGAACTGCGCCTGGTCGAACTGGTCGGCGTCGTCCTCGGTGACGTGCACCGGGCGCGGGGCCGCTTTTCCTCGGCCGAGGCGGCCTACGCGCGCGCGGCCGAGGCCGCCGAGGCCCCGCGAGCGTGGCTGTTCGACGAGGCCGACGCGCTCGCTTACTTCGGGAACAGCCGACTCGCGGCTCGGGAGCACCTGGCCCGGCTGGCCTTGGACCACCACGATCCATCGGTCGCGTTCGAGCGGGTCGAACAGGCGAGGGCGAGCGAGATGGTGCGCCGGCTGTCCCGGCTGCGCGTACCCGCCACCCACCGGGTGCCTGCTGACCTCGTCGACGCGGAAGCATCGGCGCTGCGCGAGCTGCGGCTCGCGGCGGCCGCGTTCACCGGCCCGGACGCCGCCGACCCGGAGTCCGCCCGGCGATACGCGTCAGCCGAAGCCCGGTGGCAGGAGGCCGTCGACGCGATCGCCGAGCACGACGAGCAGTTCAGCGCGCTCCGCCGCGGGGACCGGTCCACGGTCGCCCGGATCCGCGCCACCCTGCGAGCTCATGATCCGGACGCCCTGCTGGTCGTCATGCACGGAACCGAGACGGCGATCCACCTTCTCGGGCTCACGGCCACCGACGAGATCCCCTGGCACGCCAAGGTGCCCTGCGACACCGACGAGGTGATCGACGTGGTCGAACGGGTCGTCACGGCTTGCAGCACCGACGATCTGGCCGCGGTCGCCGAGGGCGTCACCGATCCGCTGCTGACCGCGATGCTCGAACCGGTGGCGCGGCGGTCGCGTCCCGGACAGCAGATCTGCCTCGTGCCGCACGGGGCCCTGCACCGGCTGCCGTTCGCTGCCGTCCACGTCGACGGTCGCCCGTTCGGGGAGCGAAATCCCCTGGTGAGCACGCCGAGCGCGTCGGTGCTCGGCTACTGCCTCGCGGGCCGCCGCGGCACGACCGGCGACGCGCTCGTCGTCACCGAACCCGCCGCCGGACCGCCGTTGCGCTACGCACGAGCGCAGACCCACGCCATCGCCCGGCACTTCCCCACCGAAGAGCTCACCGGGGACCACGCTGCCCGCGCGGCGGTGCTGGCCCGCCTCGCACCCGGCGGACCGGTACCGCGGTTACTGCACCTGACCGCGCACGGCCGGTTCATCGCGAGTCGGCCGATGTCGTCCGGGATCCGGCTCACCGACGGCGATCTGACCGCCGAGGATCTGCTCGGTGTGTCCCTGGCGGGCGCCCTCGCCGTGCTGTGCGCGTGCCGGACCGGTGTCTCCGCCGTGGGCGGCGGTGGCGACGAGCAACTCGGCCTGGTCCGCGCGTTGCTGTACGCCGGAGCGTCCGCGGTGTTGGTCGGTCTGTGGAAGGTTTCCCAGCTGGCGGCTGGCATCCTGTTCGACCGCTTCTACCGGGAACTGGCCGCGGGCACCGCGAGCGCGGTCGCGCTGCAGCGGGCCCAGACGGAACTACGCAACTGCACGGCCACGAGGGCGGCGGAGTACATCCGGTCGGTCCATGCCTACCGGGACGACAGTCATCTCCGCATCGAAGAAGCCCGGTATCGCCTCCGCGCCGGTCAGTTCCGGGCGGTGGTCGACCTGTGCGATCTCGCCCTCGGCGACCCCGAACTCACCGCCGCGCAACGCCGGAGCGTCACCGGCCTGCGTGACCAGTCGCTCGTCTCGGCTCAGGACGGCGTCGCCGGGACGCCGGATCCGCGGGTCTTCGCCAATCCGTACTACTGGGCGCCGTTCGCGCTCGTGGGCGACTGGCGGTAGTGGAACCCACCGATGCCGGTCACCGCAGCTTTGTCGGCGGGGCGGTGCCGGTGCGTTTGTCGCCGTCGCTCAGCCAGGCGCCGATCGGGCGTGGTGGCCGATGTCCGGGTGGCTGTAGTCGCGCACTCCGCCAAGGAACGCTGCTCGCAGGCGGTCCCGGTCGGCTGCGGTGAAGGTGACCGGGTAGTCGCGGAAGTCCAGTGGCTTCAGCCGGCACTTTAGCCCTCGAGGGCCAGGCTCTCCCCTGCGACCATCCGGGTGTCGCCCGCCACCGGGTACTGCGCGCCGCATCGGCCGCTCGCCGGGTACGTCAGCTTCTCGGTGATCCGCGACGTCGCCGAGAGGGAGCAGCCGTCGCCGAGATCGGCCGAGCGGTCGGCCAGCGGTCCATGGCGTCGAGCTCGTAGCCGCCGGCGGCCGCCGCCGCTTCGACTGCGGTGGCGTGGTTTCGATGATCACCTGGTTGGCCGCCGTGCTGTTGGCCCGCAGAGCATCCTGCCCGACGCGGCCAGCACCAGCTTCGCCGATCACGCCGAACCCGGGCTGCGCCGCTTCCAGGACGAGCTCGGCGCCAGCCACGATGCGATCCCGGTCAACTCCACCGTGATCGGCCACAGCTACGGCACCACGTCGTTGGCCAAACCGCGCGCGACCTCGGCCTCCCGGTGGACAACCTCGTCATGGTCGCCAGCCCCGGCGTCGGCGTCCAGCACGCCACCGACCTGCACCTCGACGGCGTCCCGTCCGACCAGATGTGCAACCACTTCTTCGCCACCAAATCGGCCGCGGACATGGTCCCCGCGTGGACCAACCTGCACAGCCCGGCCTTCGACCGCATCGACCCGCTCGGCCGCGACCCCGCTACCAACTGGTTCAGCGGGCACCCGTTCGACTCCGACCCGGCCACAGGCCATACCGAATACTGGGATCCCAACTCGAAGTCGCTGCAAGGAATGGCCAAAGTCATAGCAGGTGCATCCACGCCGTGACGCGAGGACACAAAGGAACCCCGAAGACGCTTCGGTGGCTCCCGGTCCTCGCGGTCCTACTGGCCACCACCGCCGGATGCGGAGACAACCCACCCATGAACCCCACCATCACGCTCGCCCAGGCTCAAGCAGCCGCCACCGACCAGATCCGCGAAGCGGCCACCGGCGCGTTCCCGCCCGGCTTCAGCCTGGAAGAGTTGCCGCCCCAGCCGCTGAACTGCACCGACTCCGCCGACAAACCCACCGGACAGGTCCTGCTCGGAGTCACCTTCTGGATCAACGGACTCCCCACCACCCAGAACAACAACACCTACTTCGACGCCCTCAAGACCTGGTGGGCCGGCCACGGCTGGACACTCAGCACCGACAGCCGACCAGCCGACATGTTCATCAACGCCACCCGCGACGGCTACCTCATGAGCCTGCGCGCCAACATCAACCAACGCCTCGCCACCGGCAACAGCACCCCCTGCGTCGGGCGCAACGGCGCCTCGCCGACGGCCACCATGGCTCAAATGATGGCCGCGTTTCCCACCAGCTTCACGGCCGAACCGGCGGATCGCCGCCGGCGAAGATGCGCAGATCGCCAGCGGCAGACTGCAGAACGCTGCCGCACACGGGAGCGTGGACCTTGCGGACCCCAGCGAAGCCGCTCAGCATCGTGATGACCACCTCCTGGCCCGCGACGGCCGATCGTGCCGTCCCGGCTCCGGCCATTCGAGCCCGTTGAGCCGCCGAGATCGGCCGTGCGGTTCCACACCGTCACCTCGTGGCCGGCGGACGCTAGGCGCTCCGCCACCGGCAAACCCATGCGTCCGAGCCCGAGAAATCCATCCGGCTCATGAGAGCATCGTCCTTTGAACGGATGCAGTCCGGACAAAGCCCGCGGGGACGAGAACGCACTGCGTCGCACACGCGAAGCGAGGAACGAACGTGAGGTCTGCGGAAGACGGCTTAAGACTCCACTTCGTGCGGCAAGTGACGGAAGCTTGCGGCGAACTGGGACTGGATGTCGGGTGGAGCCCCGACCGCTGGATCGCGTCGGTTTCGGACGGGATCCGGTCGACCAGGATCATCGGCTACACGTTCGGGCTGAACGACGCGTCCGCGGCGGAGGCCGCTTTGGACAAGGTCTGCACCTTCGGTCTCCTGCACGCCGCGGGCATTCCCGCGGTCGAACACACGTTGATCGAGATTCCCAAAGACCGGCGCAGCAGGGGACCCAACCTGTCCCCGGACGTCCAACCTCCCCTGGTGCTCAAACCGAACCGTGGCTCGGGAGGCGCGGACGTGCTGCTCTGCCGGAACCAGGAAGAACTGCTCGCGAACTTCGCTGCGCTTTCGGCGAAATACCAGACCTTAGCGTACTCGCCGTTCACGCCGTTCGACGCCGAGTACCGCGTCGTGGTGCTCGACAGAAAAGCGCGGCTGGTCTTCGAGAAGCTCAGATTCGGAGGCAGCGAGCAGCCGTGGAAGTTCAATCTCAACCTCGGTGGCACGCCGAGGGTCGTCCGGCCGGCCTCGGCGGAGTACGGCCCGCTCGCCAGGCTCGCCGTCAGGGCCAGCGACGAGCTGGGGATCCGGTTCGGAGCCGTGGACATAGTCGTACACAGGAACACAAGCACGGTGCTAGAGGTCAACGACGCGTTCTCGCTGATCTTCTTCAGCGCGTCCTCGGACGAGAACTTCCGCATCGCCGCCGCACTGTACGCCGACGTGCTAAGCAGCATGTTCACCAGCTCACCCGGATCGAGGGACCGCTGAACCCGTGGAGCGAGGCGCCGTGCACGTCGGCGGTCCCGAGGATCTCCGCGCCTGCTCCGGGCTCATGCACCGGTGCGACAGCCACCACGCACCGCCCCGATGCCCGGTAGCTCAGATGCCCGGCCTGGGGATACCCGTGGCCCAGGCAGCTCTCGTAGGTTTCGTTGCCTGCCCACCACAGCTCCCGGCCATGCGCTGCGTTCCGAAGGGCGGCACGGAAGGCCAGTTGCCCATCCGGCACGAGGTAAGTGAACAGCCAGCTTGTGAGCACGACAACCGTGCTGTCGTCCGCGGTTGCACTGATCGCGGTGCTGAGATGGCCGATCGCGTCGCCGGCGAGCATGACTACGTCCTGCGGACGATGTTCCCGGATGGCCTCCCTCAGCCGCTTGAGCCGCGCGGGCTGATCCGCCCAGACGCACGCCTCGAGCCACGCGAGTTGCTCAGGATCCCGGCAATCGAGTGGATTCCGGTCGAGGCCAACCCTGCTCACAAAGGACAGGCCCTCCGCCACGTCGAGCGGGAAACTCCCATAGACGTCGCAGTCGAGCCGCAGACCGGATTCCGGCCGGCCGACCCGAATCTCCTCACCGCCGGCCACACGGTAGCGGTAAGAATACCGGTCCAGGGACAGCAGCAATCCCGCGCTGCAGCCAACCTCCACGAGACTGACCGGTCCACGCACACGACGAGCTATCCGGGCCAGCGCCGGCCGGATGACCGCCGCCCGCCGCACTTCGTTGGTCTGGACCGACTTGGTCCTCAGGAGCACGCCGATCTGGTGCCGGTGATCGAGTGCAAAGTCCCGGAAGGCCTGCCAGGCGCGGTAGCCGGGTTCGAGCGTACCGCCCAGCGTGGGGTAGAAGGCGGCGAGCTTGCTGTCACTCCGCCGCGCGAGATAATGCACCGCGGCTAGCAGCAGCGTAGCCACCCCGTCGTCGTCCGGCACCTCGGAGACCAAGCCGAGCATGTCCTCGTCGTCGGCCGCCGCCAGCGCGATGGCCGAGTAGAGGGGCGAGGACCGGCGGATCTTCTCCCCGAAGGACCGAAACCGGGCCCGCCCCGCTGCTGTGTCGTTCAAGGCCGCCCTCCGGTGGGTTCATGGCGGTAGGCCGCACCGGAGCCGGGCGCGAACGCCGGCCACCAGCCATCGCCCAGCGAATCCGCGTGCGGGCATCGACGCCAGTGTGGCCCGCCGGGGCCGACAACGTGCGGCAGCATCGCGATCTTCCCGTCGGCGGCCTCGACGAAAACGGTGAAGTGCCCTTGCCCGGCGTTCACCGCGGAGATGTGCCGTGCCCCATCGGAGAACGGCCGGCCGAGCCCGTTGTAGCCGCCCACAGGCGACCAGCCCCGGTCCTGCCACCACCACCGGTTCCATACCCGGCCCTCGACGTCCAGTACGAAGACTTCGAGCTGCCGGTCCCAGCCGCTGAGCGCACTCAGCGCCGCCGCCGTGCCATGGAACGGCGACCGCCGCCAGCCAGTCCACTCGGATGCACCGGTGGCCGTGTCGAGCCAGCGGTGCTCGACCGCACCATCGGCTGTCACCCGGTGCACTTCCCAATGCAGGTCGGACGCTGCAACGGCCACCATCGTCATACCGTGATCCCCTCAAGAGCACGCATGTCCTCGGGATCAAGGTCGACCGAGACAGCTCCCGCATTCTCTTCCAGGTGGCGTACGGACCCAGTTCCCGGAATCGGGACCAGGTTGCCCGAGCGATGCAGCAACCACGCGAGAGCGATCTGCGCGCGGGAAGCCCCGTGCTTCTCGGCCACCATGGTCAAGGAAGCCGCCGCGCCGGCCGCCAGGCTGCCGCGCTCCAGAGGAAACCAGGCCAGAAAGGGCAGCCCCTCGGACGCGGCCAGCGCGACCAGCGAGTCGTCAGCCCGGTAACCGACGTTGTACCTGTTCTGCACCGACGAAATCGGCACTATCCGTTGTGCTCGCCTGAGCTGGTCCGCGGAAACGTTGCACAGACCGACGTCCATGATCAATCCCTCCGCCCGCAGCCGGGCCAGCGCTTCGATCGAGTGCTCGTAGGTGACCATGGGATCGGGCCCGTGCAGCTGGTAGAGATCGATGCGATCCGTCCGCAGGCGCCGCAGGGAATCCTCGCAACAACGGCGAAGACGATCCGGCGCGGCGCTTGGAATCCACACCCCGGGGGCCGGGCACGTCAGCCCTCCCTTCGTCGCGACGACCAGTCCGTGCCGGTACGGGTGGAGCACACTCGCGATCAGGTTCTCGGCTGTCTCAGGACCGTAGCAGTCGGCCGTGTCGATGACGTCGGAGTGGTTCGCCGCCGCCGCAAGAAGCCGCTCGGCGTCGGTGCGGGACGGTGGTTGCCCGAAGGCGGCGGGGCCGAGGAGACGCAGGGTACCGAACCCCAGACGCCGCACCCGCGAGCCGCACAGGTCCATCCGGGCATCGCTCATTTCGCGCTCACCGTCCCGGTCGAACTCGCACCGTCCGGAAAGCGGACGTACGGTTCGATCTCCGCGGCCCGGCGATGGCGGATCCGGCGCAGCGCCGACACGGCGTTGTCCGAACTCCGGCCGGTCTGGATCAGTGACCGGGACATCGACACCACCGGCTCGACCAGCGTGACATGCCGCTCGGCTTCGACCAGATCCGCCTCGAGCAACCGTTCGCGAGCGAACGCCAGCCGGGGGCGGGTGGACGCGAGCTCCACGCTGGTCTGCGGCACCAGCTCGAGGACTTCACCGAGCCGCTTCCGGTAACCGCGGTATTCCGTGTGCATCCGGCCGCTCAGCGGCGCACCGGTCAGCGGCGGCAGCATGCTCGGGCGGAGAACCTCCTGATAGAACCAGCCGGGCACGGCCAGGGCCTGCGCCCGAGCTCCGGCAAAACCACCCACAATACGCGTCGCAGTTTCCAG
The DNA here is from genome assembly GCF_013364075.1 of Amycolatopsis sp. Hca4. Lineage (GTDB taxonomy): Bacteria > Actinomycetota > Actinomycetes > Mycobacteriales > Pseudonocardiaceae > Amycolatopsis. Next base: position 10,539,125 of record NZ_CP054925.1, on the reverse strand, counting down.
AGCCTCGATCGCTTCATCATCGCAGCCCGCCCGCAACGCGTCCGCCGCGTCGCCTAGGGCATACGCCGCGTAGACGTTGAACATCGCGTGCAGTTGATGCCCGACGATCCATCGCCACATCCACATTTCGTCGACCGCGGGTTCGCGGCATGCCTGGTCAGGCGTTTCCCCGGCGGAAACGGGCATCCCGCCCGCAGGGAAGGACTCGATCACCGCCGACATCGCCGACACCACACGCACGAGATCACTACCCGCGACCGGCGCGTGGATCAGATCTCCGGCCGCGTCACCTATGACGCGTAGGCACTCCGCCAGCGCTTCGGTTTCGGCTAGCTCCGCGGTCCTGATCCGGAAGTACCGCTGCACCTCGGACTTGGGTTCCGGCAGCGCACCAGAGCCGACGTGCTGCCCCGGCAGGAGACACGCACGCGCCGCCGCGGCCACGGCGGCGACGCCGGTTATCCGCCGCTCGGCCGTGTGAAACCCCTCGAACGCCGCGAAAGCCTTCCTGAGTCCATCCAAGTCGTAGGAAGTACTTTCCGCGGGTTTACGGCGCCCCATCGGGTCGCCGAAACGAGCCACGGACGGAAGGGGACTTTGGGGCAGAGATGTCGTATAGGACATCGCAACAACCAATCTGGCGACTCGATAGGCTGATCAGGCTGTCCGACAGCTGCGCGAGTTCCTCGCGACCCCGTCGATGACAGCGGTCAGATGGTCAACGACGGTGTGCCGGGCGAGCACGTCGGCCCGAGCGCGAGCACCCAGCCGGGCCCTTGAACCTTCGTCGGCGACTAGTGAGCACAACTGCTCCACCCACACTTCGTCGGGGGAACCTGGCTGGACCAGAACCCCGTTCATATCATGGCCGATCTGCAACGGAATTCCCCCGATCGCCGACGCCACCACAGGTTTCGCGCGCAACATCGCCTCCGTGACAGTCAACCCGAATCCCTCTTGGATACTTTTCTGGAGCACGACGTCAACAGCGGATTGGATTTGGCGGACGAGAAGGTCGTGCTCTTCCGAGCCGCTCCGATCGATCACGCCGATGTGGACCCTTGACCGCACATCCGCCGGAGCCCCCTCCCATGCTGCGGAACACTGCGCGAGCACCGCCTGCTCCGAAGCCGACTCGGCTTTCGGGCCGACGACGAGGCCGCGGAAGGCCGGTGCCTGCCGCACGGTCTGGAGGAACACACGGACTGCGCCCGCCATGTCCTTGAGCGGGTCCCAGCGGGAGATCTGTAGTCCGAGAACGTCTCCGTGGGCGATCGCAAGCCCTTCGGAGAGCCACGTGATCGGCCCCACCCGCGGCGCGGTCAATGCGCGGCGCGCCTCGGCGGGATCCAGCGAGCAGTTCTTGACCGTGGACGGATCGACTCCGGGTGACGCGAAGACACTTCCCGCAGCAAGCGACCGCGGCATGAATTCCGGTCTGTAAAAAACCTTCACCGCGGCTTCGGCGACGCTCGGCCCGATGACCTTCCAATACTCGTCGACGATTTCGCTGCGTTCGGCGGTGCCGATGTGGGCGTGCCAGAGCATCGACCCACGCCACCGGCCGAGCTCGGCCGCCAGCGGCGCCGTCTGAGTGTCGTTCAGGACGATCACGTCGTCCGGCCGGAGAACCGCCGCCAGCTCGGCGGCGGCAGCCCGGCCGAACCGGGCCAGTTCCGCAGTTCGCGGGCCAGCAGGCCGTACCAGTCTTCGGCGGGCGGTATCCCGTGGGCCAGGACGTGGAAGTACTCCAGAGCCGGACGCGCTTCCGGAGGGGTGCCGAGATTCAGCCATTCCACCTCGATCCCGGCACCGACCAGGTACGGAAGCACACTCCGCATGACTTCATAGACCCCACCTTTGCGGCGGTCGTCCCCGGTGACGTTGACCAGTCTCCGACCCGCGAGCGCCCTGGCAGCCAAGCCGAGCTTCGCGGCGAACACGGCGGCACGCCGTGGCCCCAGCGCAGGTCGCAGCCGGTCGGCTTCGTAGCCGGGAACTTCGATGCGGTACACCGATCTCTCCCTCCACTTCGCAGGCTTCCGGCGGCACGATCCCCAGTATCGTGCGATCCGGCGAAGTCATTACTGATCGATCAAGGAATGGCTGCGCCCACCCGGACGGGTGTCTCCGCGGTCACCGGCGGAGACACCCGGCGCGAGTCAGGAGCAGTGGTCGATGCCGGGGATCCAGCCCGCGTAGCCCGTATTGACGTAGTAGTCGGCCATGAACCCTTCGCCGGCCGACGTGACTACGTAGTCCCACAGCCAATCGCCGTAGATGTCCTGGCCGACGGTCTGGCAGACCACGTGGGCCGGAGTGCCCGGCGCGATGGTCTTGAGGTACGTGCACGCCTGACTGGGCGGCAGGTGCACACTCGGGTGGTAGCAGTCGCGCAGGCTGACTCCGCCGGTTGTGTAGCCGCCGACGGTCGCACTCGCCCAGCTGGCGCTCGCCACGCCGGCGCCACCTACGACGAGTCCGGCCGCCGCGGCAGCGACTGCGGCTGCCTTGACCAGTTTCCGCATGGTTCCTCCTCTTGGTTCTCCGCGGCCCAGTGCCGCTCACCAATCACTTTGACCGGCCGAAGACATTGGGGCAGCGGACAAATGTGGCTAGCGCCGTTCGCCGTCCCGGCAGTTACCGGTCAGGAGGCCGTCGAGGTGGACGTCGTCACACACGATCCGCCGGTAGGGTTCTTCCGAGTAGGTGGACTTGGCCGTGATCCCCCACTGCTCCACCGAGCCGCCACATCCGACGCGGATCTGGTAACGGGCGGCGAAGTTCTGCCGGAAGAGGTAGCGAGCGGCCGCGGCACTGCCTGGCTGGCCCGCGCGGGCGAATCCCGAGCCTCCGGAACTGGACTCTATCCAGACCGCGACGACGGGGTTTCCCGAAGTACAGGACACGTCGGTGGTCAAGTCACGATAAACGGCCACAGGGAGCGTGACGGCGAGAGCCGCCCAGACAATCACCAGCACGGCCGAAACAGCAAGGGGAAACACGAGGTGTCCGGGACGTTCGACTGAGGCTCTCACGGGTGTAGCTCCCGAACGGTTTCGTCGAGGAAGAAGTGCCAGTTTTGGCTCGCGTACCGCACCAGTTCCGGTGTCGGCGGCCCTTCGAGCGAACAACCCGGGTCGAATCGCACGAGCCGGGCACGCATGTCTTCCACTCCCCTGCGCACCGTCCCTGGAGAAATACCGACGGCCTTGCCGATCCGGGAATGGTCATGCAGGCCCAGGGCCATCGCGCGCCACACGGCGAGCCGAGAGCCGGAGTGCAGAAAAGTCTCCCGCAACGACGGTGTCGACCGCGGCGGCAGATGCATGCGCACCACCGGGTCGAGGTACTCGCGGCCGGAAGCAGCGCTCCTGACTGCGGTGACAAGCCTGCCGGCGGAGTCCTTCGGGCACATGGCCCGACAGGCAAGCTGCTCGTACGCGAACAGCATGTGCAGCCGCCGGTTGGCTTCGCCACCGGTCCACAGCACCGCCGCAGTTCCGGTGCCGGCCGCCACGTGGAGCACAGCAAGCCCGCTCAGGTGCAATCTCGTGCCCGTCAGCCCGACCTCGCCCAGCCGCCGCCGGCGTTCGAAGTCCTCTGAATGCGGCCGGTAGAGCATATCCACCACGACCACGTCGAAGCACGTCCGCTTCAAGCGGCGAAGCGCTTCGACCGGATCAGCGACCACGACGACCTCACTCGCAACGGAGTTCCTGAGCTCGGCCTCCGCCGTCGCGGCAGATACTCCTTCATCCTCCACCACCAGGACTCGCATGCCGCTCATCGCGGGACCCGGATCGGCCGCAACGGCAAAGTCAGCCGGACCAGAGTTCCGCCCCCGGCACCGGAGGGCAGCAGCGACAGGTCGCCGCCCTCGTCGCGCAGGCGTGCCCGAAGGTGCTCCAGTTTGCCGCCCGGTTCCGCGAAGCGCTCCGGCGGCAGGCCCGGCCCGAAGTCCCGTACGTCCAGCGTCATCGTTGCACCCTCCACAGCGAACCCGATTTCGACGATCCCACCGCCGTGATCGACAGCGTTCTTGAGCAGATCCGCCAGACCCTGCTCCAGCAGGATCGCCTGGGCACGGGGCACGGTCAGGCCACCCAGATGCGGCGTGGCCCGCAGCGTAAGCCGATCCCCGTGCGCACGGACGGCATTCTTGAACAAATCCACCGCGCCGACGTTTTCCTCCGTCAGCAAAAGCTGTCTACGCCGGGTCGCGGTCAGCTCTCGGAACTGCTGCGCAAGTTCACGGACGTCGCGCCCGGTTTCGATCTGCTGTGCCGCGGCTTCCAAGTGGGTGTGCAGATCACCCAAAGTGGTTTCGTAACTTTGTGACAGCGCCTCGGTCTCCACCTCGACCGCAATGCGGCACAGCCATGCCAGTCCTTTGCCGACGAGGAACCATACGATCGCCCACACCCCGTACTGCCCGATGCTGAGCAGGTGCAGCCCGGTGGGCACCCCCCTCGTCATCAGCTCGACGATCAGCAGCGGGTGCAGCACGATCGAGATGATCAGTGCACCTTCGATCAGGCGGCGCTTCGTCGCGTCGCGAAAACCTCCCCACGGGTAGAACGCGAAAACCGCCAAGGGAATCAGTGCGTAGTTGCCCATCGGCACACCGACGCCGTACGCGGCGAAATCCCCCGGCGCGAGGAGGTGCGCCAGTAGCATCTGCACAGTGAAGATCATCGCTACCCACGCCGCTGTCCAGGCTCGCCCCCGGGTGAGCGGCCCCCGGTAGCGCAGGACGAAGCCGGCGAGCACGAGGTGTCCCACACCCAGCCCCAGGACGATCGGGATTCCGACCCCCTCGTAGCGGTCATTGACAGTGCTGGCGAACAAGTTCGTCGCCTGCAGCAGCAGTGCCATCGCCTCGAACGGACGGATCAGCCGATAAGTCGTCCGCGTGAGCAGAGCACCATTCGGCGACCTGGACATGAACGGCAAGCTCGGACTCCACTACGTCAGTAGTCCCGAAATGCACGGAACCTGGGCCTTCCAGTGGTAGCCCGATCACAACAGAGGCGGCAAGGACAGTTAGTGGACAATTGTCGCTGGCGCGATGGACAGTCACAGTGAACGTCACGTCGCTGCAACGCGCCAGGGCCGTCACCGAGCAGGAACGGCGAACCCAGGACTCACACCGCCAGGACACCGGCCTCCGCCTCGGCGGGCGCGGGTTCCTCCGTGGGCTGCACCGCCGGAGCGATCATGATCGCGCACAACGGGACCGCCATCGTTATCGCCATGAGAACGAACACCGGACCAAGAACGAGGACACCTCGACTCCGGTCGGGTCGGGAGCGTCCATGTCCAGGTTCGTCCGGACGGCCGCCATGCCCGCGTGGTGTATACCGGTGACCGCCGCGGCCATCACAAAGCCCACCACCAGGCGCAGGTACGGCTTGTCGAGGAACGCTACGAACCATAGCCCAGCCACGACCGCGATCGCCAAGCCTTCCAGACCGCCGCTGCCGTCACAGCGGGCGTGACCGGGTCGTTCGTCGAGAATGCGTCGCTGGGCCTGCTCACCGGCATCCGCGAGATTCGCGCGAACCGGCAGGTCGGGCTAAACCTCGCGAGCATGCCGGACAGCCGGATCGTTGATCTCGACACCGTCAGTCCTCGGTGCACGGCGGATCACTCGGTGTAGCGGTCATGTATTTCCTTCGCCTCCGCGAGGTACTCCGCTGCACGCGCGTGCTCTCCGGTGTGCCGAAGCGAGATCGCCGTCGTTTCGAGAGCACGGGCGAGGTACTCGTCCGCGCCGACGGCCGCGCGGTAGGCCGCGATCGACCGCTCGCCTGCCTCGGCCGCCACCTCGTGCCATCCAAGCCCTTGCCTGGCCACTGCCAGATCGTGCCAGGCGTAGCCTTCGCCCCGCGGCTCCCCCTGTTCCTGCCGCAGTGCAAGTTCCCGCTCGGCGTGGGCCAACGCACGGTCGTGCTGCCCGAGGAACCCGCTGAGCTGGCTGAGGTTGCATTCCACCACGGCTTCGACGTACCGCGTCCCGACACCGCGGACCAGGGGCAGTGCCTGCTCGTAACACGCCTGGGCCGCGGCGTAGCGGCGTTGAAGCTTCAGGTTGCGCCCCAGGCCGCACAGCACTTCTCCACGCAATGCGCTGTCACCCAGTTCAACGGCCAGCACGGCAGCTTCGCGCAGATCGGAATCGGACTCACACCAGTGGCCCAGCATCTGGCGAGTGTCGGCCCTTCTGCGCAGGAAGACAGCTTCCGCGGTCCGGTGGCCCGCGGCGCGCGCCGCGGCCAACCCGTAGGTCTCGGCCTCCAGGCGAACGGGCCACAACGCACCCGGCTGCAGGGCCAGGAACCTGAAGCCGGCGGCCAGCGCCAGCGAGATCTGGTGGAGCTCCTGCTTGAAGGCTTCCTTCAGGGCCGCGAACAGTGTGGAGCACTCCGTGGTGAGCCAGGTCCACGCCCGAGCACGATCCGCCACGACGAGCCGGTGGCGCACCGGTCCGAGGTCGGCCACCGGCCCCGGCTGAGCCGGAAAGACCAGTTTGTCGGCGTCGGTGGCGGCTTGGGCGTACCAGGACAGTCCGGCCGCCGAGGCGCAGAGGCGGCCGGTCGCGGTTTCGTCGGATTCGGCACGGCTGGCCGCGTACAGGTGGAGGAGGTCGTGGCAGCGATAACGCCGGTGGGCGATTTCTTCCACCATGTGACTTTCGGCGAGGCCATCCAGAATCCGGCGGGCGGCGGTCGGGTCTGTACCGGCGAACGCGGCCGCCGCGTTCGCGTCAAACTCCGGGGCGGGGTGCAGGCCGAGGAGCCGGAACAAGCGGGCCTCCGCCGCGGGCAGGCGGGCGTAGGACCAGTCGAACACCGTCCTCACTGCCGTGGCCTCGTCCTTCGCGACCCGCAAAGCATCCAACCGGTTCTCGGCGACCGCGAGATCTTCGACGACATCCGCGACACGGGTGTGACGTCGGCTGGCGATGCGGCTCGCCGCAACACGCAGCGCAAGCGGCAACCGGCCGCACAGGCGGACCAGTTCAGCCACCGCGGCGGGCTCGGCGGTGGCTCGATCGGAGCCGATCACCGTAGTGACCAGGGCTGTGGCATCGGCCGGTTCGAGGACGTCGAGGCAGAGGCGCCGTGCGCCTTCGGTGACGACAAGCCCGTTCAACGCGTTTCGGCTGGTCACGACCACCAGCGACCCCTGCGACCCCGGCAGCAGCGGCCGAACCTGCCCGGCGTCCGCGGCGTTGTCCAGCAGCACTAGTACCCGACGCTGCCCGAGCACCGACCGGTACAAGCCGGTCAGAGCTCCAATCTCCCGCGGAATCACCTCGTCAGTGACCCCGAAGGCCTGCAGGAAAGAAGTGAGCACCACAGCCGGCGCCCGTGGTGCATCGGGCGCGTGTCCGCCGAGTTCCGCGAACAGAGCACCGTCCGGGAAGCGGTGGTGCACCCGGTGCGCCCACCAGACGGCCAGCGCAGTCTTCCCGACACCGGCGACCCCGTCCAGCGTCAGGCACACGGGCGAGCCGGCGGAATCCGCGTCCAAGAGAGCATCCAGTGCCTTCACGGACTCTCCCCGCCCGGCGAAGCCGCGAACGGTTGCCGGCAATTGCCAGGGCCGCGGCGGTGCCTGCCGATTCCGGGGCAGGATGAGGCGGTGGATGGTGCCCGCCTGCACCACGGTTCCCGTCACCCCGCCGCTCACCTTGTTGCCCGCGTTCGCTTCATCGACCACCGAAACAGTGTCACCGGCCACCGGCCAGCAAAGGGAGGCACTTCACTGACAGATCGTGACGACCACTCGAACAGCCTACTTCCGGAACCACCGTCGAAGGGCGGCGAAATGATCAATTCGCTGCCGGGACGCTGTTCCACCGAAACGCCAGCGTGATCATTTTGGTCCGACAATGAGATGATCCACCTGAATGGCTTTCCTTCCGCCACCTGGCACCAGGCGAGATTTTGCCCGCTTCCATGAGTCGGTCACGGCGCTGACCAGCGCCTTTGCGCGGCTCGTTCGCACTCGTTGACTTTGTCCGGCGCCCGCTCAGACAATCTCGCCGGGATGAATACCTGAGTCCCGCCGAGCGGTAGACAGCGGTCAGGAGTATCCGCTTCCACCGGCGCGCCGCAGCGCAGGGCCAGTGGAGCCGCCTGCAGGCGTCAGCGGACCACTGGCTGCCGCGATACTTCGCGCTTCTCTATGGCGTCACATCCTGGCACGCTAAAGGGATGGCACATAACTCAGGGCAGGCCGCGCAGGGCGCCGGAAAGCGAAAGGGCCTGCACCCGGCAATGCAGGCCGCACTCTGGACAGTCAGCAACGGCCACTGCTACGCACCAGGCTGCCCCATACCGGTTGTGCTCGAAGTTCGGCCAGGCGTGTACCGCAAGAACTCCCAGATAGCACACATCTACGGAGTAAGGCCTAAAGCTGCACGCTATCGCGGAGAATTGAGTGAGGACCAACGAGATTCCTTCGAAAATCTCATTATCCTATGTCTGGCGCATCACGAAGAAGTCGACGGTGACGAGGACCGGTACCCACCCGAAAAGCTCCACGAGTGGAAGCTCGCCCATGAAGGAGACCAAAACAGAGTACTCAAATCTCTTCAGGTAAATAATCCGGAGGCCGCGCTGGCCGCACTGGCGAAGATTGCCGAGCCGCCGCTGAACCGCCTCGAAGCGATCACCAAACGTCTCGAGGAGACCGGAACCGCGAGCGCAGATACTGTGAACGAACTGAAGCAGGTCATCGCATCGATCTCCGACTCTAGTGCCGGAATCGACGCGCAGACCGCAAGGAGCCTTGCGCACGCCGCAGAAGTGCTCGGCACGAGAGACTTCGTCCTCAGCGCACGACAACTAGGCGAAGCAGCGCAGACCCTTCCCGGGATCAGCCGACAGCTGGCCGAGACAGCGGAGATGATGATGCGCGGAAATCGGTGACTCCGCAGAAATCGACCTGGTCATCACCAAGCGATCTTGTTCGAAGGGAAGTTGTGGAGAGAAAGTCCCTGCCCGACCTCCGGCCGCTGTCTTGGTTGTGGACTGTGCCCGCACTGATGGTCGTAGCGGCGATCAGCCTAGGTGTCTACTACTGGGCCGACAGCTACGTCGGAGCATTAGACCCGGCGTCGGTGCGAGTCGACGTCCTGAGGCTGAGCCTGACGACCGCCGCCGGTACCGGCGGCGGTCTCGCGCTCTGGCTCGCATTCCACCGTCAGCGGTCGAGTGAAATCACCGGCCAGCACACCATCCACGACGCCACCAAACGGCGGATCACCGAGCTATATACAAGCGCGACCGAGCAACTCGGCTCCGATCAGCCAGCCGTGCGTCTGGCCGAATTGTACGCGCTCGAGCGGCTTGGCCGGGATTCGGAGCACCCGACGTTGCGGCAGACCATCATCGACGTCGTATGCGCGTACCTGCGCATGCCGCTGCGCGAGGATGCCGCAGCGACCGAGTCCGGGGCAGCTCGGGAAGCCGAGCTCGAGGTTCGCCGCGCTGCCCAGAAGCTGATCATCCGCCACATCCACACCGTCGGGAAATCAAATCGGGAAAACGAAGACGTGTTAAGTGAGGACTTCTGGCCCGACCTGGACCTCGACCTGTCCGGCGCCCAGCTCGACGAGCTCGACCTAGTGCTCTGCAAGTGTCGGTCCCTGACCTTGGACCGGGCGACGATTGCTGGCAAAACAGCCCTCGACGGCACGGAGGTACGGGAGAAGGTCAGCTGCAAGCGGACGATGTTCTGCGGTTGGGTCATAGTGGACGGCCTCAGGACTCTCATGACCAGCTTCGAGAGCGCGATCTTCGAAGCAGGCATCGGCATGTCAGATTCGCATCCCAGCGGCGTGCTGAGTTTCGTCGGAGCGGAAGTGCGAAAACGGGACACTTTCCAGAAGTGCACGTTCGGTTGCGTGACCTTCTCGGATTGCAAGCACGACGGCGCCGGAATCAGATTCAAGGACTGCACGGTCGTAGCGGACTCGGTTGGCCTGACCGCCCTCCCCAATGAATGGACCGTCGGCGCGGAGGTCCACCCCCCCCCCCTCAGTTCGCACAGGGAGAACGTCTGCAGGTGAGGTGGATCAAAGCCGTGGAGGAATGACGACCCATGCGATCTTCGACGGTCGGGCCAATCGCTGGACCACTGGCGCCATCGGTACCAGTTGTGGTTGTCGACTGCGGTCCGAAATCTGGCGATTCATCGGCGATCACAACCCGAAGCAATTTCCGAGAAGCTGCCCCTCCGGGGACCAACACGAGCCTGTGAGCTGCGGAAGGATACGCTTCGCCTGGTCGAGCCATGCGTCGCACTTCCCTGACACGGAAGAGGTCACTGGTTCAATCCCAGTATCGCGCACTCGATCGCGGGAGAGCCCTGCTTGCGGAACGCGCAAGCAGGGCTCTCTTCGTCGTGTCCTGTGGGGGCCGAGCCCCCACACCCCCGCCGGGGGCAAGCCCCCGGACCCCCGGTCCGGTCGCCTCTCGTAGGCGGCCTCCGGAACCCTCCTGGCTTCCGGGATCTGGTTGACCATCGCCGGGGTCACGTGGTCGTAGACCCGGGCGATGCCCTTCATCTTCTGCCCCAGCCGCGCGCGCCGAGCGACCTCCGGGATGCCGTCCTCGGTCAGCCACGTGCTGTGCGTGTGGCAGCCTTCGTGGAAGGTGAACGTCGGGAGGATCGGCGGTCGTCGCGGTCGCGCGGACAAGGAACTTCACCCGCGGGACGTCTCCTACCCCTTCGAGGTCCATGAGCAGGTTGCGGACGGCCTGCGTCACCCAAGCCTGTGTCGGGTGCGCCGTAGTACCGAGAATGCGGATCCGCCTGCCCGCGTGGTGGATAGCCGCGAGAATGTACTGCCGCTGTCCAGTGAGCGTGATGGTCTCGACGAAGTCCATCGCCAGAACCGCCTCGGCTTGAGAGCGCAGAAAGTCAGCTTGATACCGGGCAGCGCGAGTTCGCCATGGATGCGCCGGTAGCCCCATGCTGGGTTCTCGGCCGCCAGGCGCAGAACGAGACGACGGATCGAGGTGCGGGTACGCGGGCGCCCAGGCCTTCGATTCACGCTTGCGCGGGCATCACGGCGTTTCAGCAGGTTGCGATGCCACCGCAACACCGTATCCGGGCTGACCAAGAGCCGGAGCCGACGTAACGCCGCGCGGGACAGCGGCACCAGCAATATCGAGAGGAACATCCTGTCCTCGGGCCGAAGTTGCGGACGTCGGCCGCCGAGCTGTCGTTGCAAGATGGTGAGCTGGTGGCGCAGAGCGAGGATCTCGACGTCTTTCCGTTCAGCCCTCAGCAAAAGTCGTAGTGCCGCGAAGGCGTGGGCAACGGCGAGACAAGCGAACCGAACCAGCACGAGACGCGATCATGCCGGAGGGCGAACGACCACCCACGATGGCACTCGACCTCCACGCTTGGGCGTCAGGCGTGAGCTGTCACTGTCGTTCCAGGCGATGCAGCCGGAGCTCGTCGGCAGCGACCAGATCCCCGCGGCAGCGCTACTCGACGAGATCAATGCGAACGTCAGGCGGGCGGTCGGCCCGGCGCGGGCGGGCTGCTCATCTCGGCGGCGGGCCGGAGGGCGGCATTCGCCGGGTCTTGCCCAGACGTCGGCAGTCTCGTCATCCACCTTGACCGCCGGACGCGGCCCGCTCGTCGATGGCTTGCGCGATCCCGCAGACGTGAATGTTGCCGTCCGGGCCACGGTGGGCGGTCCCCGCGAACCGCACGGGGGTCGGACCGAGCACCAGGCCGACCCGCACGGTGTCTTCGATCGGGTCGTCGGTGAGCAGGCTTGCGCGCACCTGCTCGTCGAGTCGGGAACGGTCGGTGTCGTCCACAAGCGCCAGGAACCCCGCGTAGGTCGTCGGCGGGTGGGGATCGAACAGCAGACCGGACCAGGTCATCGTGCCGGCGCTCGGATGCCATTGCCAGATGCCCACGCGCACCCTGACCCACTCCCGGAAATCCACGCCGTCGTCCTGGCCGACGCAGTAGATGAACTCGTCGTCCGGGTCGGCGAGGAAGCTCCACCGGGTCCGCCGGTAGTGCCCGTCGCGGATCAGGAAGCCCACCTCGGCGTCGTCCCAGCGGCCGATCTTCATCAGCAGCTCGATGCCCTCGACCATCCCGTCCCGGTCGTCGGGGTGCACGAACTCCCACCACGACACCGAGGCCAGCTCGGCGATCGTCCAGCCGAGCAGTTCGCTGTGGCGGGTGTTCGCTGCCTGGTAGAACCCGTGGAAGTCGCTGCGGCCGAGAAGCATCGGGCCGCGTTCCCACTCCTCGGACAGCGACCTTCCCCCGATGCGTTCGGTCGCCCACTCGACGACGTGCGCGGGCCATGCGGCCTGATCTGACATCCCGGGAGCCCCTCCCCGTCCATTCGGCCTCCTCACGGCCGCCGGCTGCGCCGACCCGGCACGACACAGCTGCGCCGGGTGCGGCCTCGACAGGTGATCGTGCACCAGCCGGACCGCCGTCGCACCCTGTCCACGGCCGTGGCGGCTCGTTCGACCGATCCGATGCGCATGTCGCCCGCGGCGGCAACCCCGGGCACGCCGGTTTCCACGGCGGCGGCGCGCGTCCCTGCGGCGCGCTGGACTCGTCAGGAGGGTCACGTGACGGGCGGTGCGGACCACGACGCGAATCGGCCACGGTCATGGCCGGACCCGTCGCAACACGCACGATGCGGGGCGTCGGCGCACGGGTCGATGCGCGGCCCGTCAGCTGGCGGGGATCATGCCGTGCGGGTCGAGGATGAACTTCCGAGGGACGCCGGCGTCGAACTGCGCGTAGCCGTCCGGTGCGTCGTCCAGCGAGATCACGGTGGCGTTGACATTGCGGGCGATCTGCACCCGGTCGTTGAGGATCGCCATCATCAGCCCGCGGTTGTAGCGCAGCACCGGGCACTGGCCGGTAGCGAAGGAGTGGGACTTGGCCCAGCCCAACCCGAACCGCATCGACAGCGCACCGACCCTGCTGTCCTCGTCGGCGGCGCCGGGGTCGTCGGTCACGTACAGCCCGGGGATGCCGATCCGCCCACCGGCCCGGGTGATCGCCATCGCGGTGTTGAGTACGGTCGCCGGCGCCTCGCGGCCGTCCTCGGTATGGCCCTTGGCCTCGAAGCCGACGCAGTCGACAGTGGCGTCCACTTCGGGCACGCCCAGGATCTCGGCGATCTGGTCGGGCATCGGCCCCGCCGACGGGTCCAGCGTGGCGCAGCCGAAGGTGCGCGCGTGCGCGAGCCGCTCGGCGTTCAGGTCGCCGACGATCACCACGGCGGCCCCGAGCAGGAACGCCGAGGTCGCTGCGGCGAGCCCGACCGGTCCGGCTCCGGCGATGTACACCGTCGAGCCAGTGCCCACCCCCGCCGTGACGCAGCCGTGGAAGCCGGTCGGGAAGATGTCGGTGAGCATCGTCAGGTCGCGGATCTTCGCCAGTGCCCGGTCCCGGTCGGGGAAGCGCAGCGCGGTCCAGTCCGCATAGGGCACCATCACGTACTCGGCCTGACCACCGGGCCAGCCGCCCATGTCGACGTAGCCGTAGGCGCCGCCGGGACGGTCGGGGTTGACGTTCAGGCAGATCCCGGTGTCGCCCTCGTGGCAGGTGCGGCAGCGCCCGCAGGAGACGTTGAACGGCACCGAGACGATGTCGCCGATGGTGAGGTTCTCGACGTCGGGTCCTTTCTCGATGACCTCGCCGGTGATCTCGTGGCCGAGGATCAACCCGACCGGCGCGGTGGTGCGCCCGCGGACCATGTGCTGGTCGCTGCCGCAGATGTTGGACGACACCACCTTCAGGATCACCCCGTGCGGGCACTTGCGGTTCTCGTTGCCCGGCGGGACGCCCGGGCCCGGTCGCAGGACCAGCTCGGGGTAGTCGATCGTCTCGACGCTCACCTTGCCCGGACCTTGGTAGACCACTGCACGATTGTCCGCCATGACGCTCTCCTCGCTGCTCTTCGTGGAGACCAGCCTGGTTCGCGGCCCCGCTTCGGGCACCGGCCTGCCGGGTCTGCGGTGTGGGCCGTCCACCGCCCTGACGGGACGACCCGCGGTGTCGCTCCACACGGGATGGCCCCCTGGACGCTGCCACCATTCGGAGCAGGCACGGTCGCAAGGGCGGTGGTCATCCCCTACAGCCCGGGCCGGGCACACGCGGCCATAGGTGGCGTCATCGCGGTGGCGCAGACGGCGAGGCAGGCCAGGGCTGGCCTACATCGCGCTGCGCGATGCCGACGTCACGATTCTGACGAATTGCCGGATGTCAGCGGCCATACGGCGACCACCTCTGCCATGGCACCGACCCAACAGGCCGGTTGGAGAGGCAACGGATGGACCCATCGGGCCGAGGGCGGCGGGCGGCCTGCCGAGCAGTGTGCAAGGTATGGATATCGCGGTGATCGGAGCGGGCACCGTCGGACGGGCGCTGGCCTCGACGATGGTGCGGGCGGGACATGCAGTGTGGGTCAGTGACGTCGACGGCGAGACGGCCAAGGCCACGGCCGACGCGACCGGCGCCACCACGGCCGGCTCGAACCGGAGCGCCGCGGATGCCGCGCAGGTGGTCGTGCTCGCCGTCTCCTTCGACGCGGTCGGTCCGGTCCTGGACGAGCTCGGCCGGGCCGTCGAGGGCAAGATCGTCGTCGACGTCACCAATCGGATGGATCCGCAGCAGCTCGACGGGACGTCCAACGCCGAGGCCACCGCGGCCCTGGTGCCCGCGGCCCACGTGGTCAAGGCGTTCAACACCGTGCTGGCCGCGCGTCAGGCGGACCCGGTTGTCGACGGCGTGCAGCTCGACGGTTTCGTCGCCGGCGACGACGAGCAGGCCAAGCAGGCGATCCTGGACCTGGTCGCCTCGATGGGGTTCCGGCCGATCGACGCAGGCGGGCTGATCATGGCAAGGGCACTGGAGGCGATGGCCATGCTGAACATCAGGCTCAACATCAGCAACGGATGGCCGTGGCAGGACGGCTGGAAGCTCGTCGGCCCGACCGGTTGACGGGGAGGGCGCCACGATGTGCATCGACCCGACACGGCGTCGCGGTACCCGACACTCCAGGGGGCGGAAGTCGGCCCCACGGGCCGGTTCGCCCGCACAGCAATGGCTCCACCGGGGCGAGGCGCCGCGGGCAGAGCCCGGGCACACTCGGTGCGATGACCGACGACCACGACCGGAAGGGCTCCCCCGTGAGTACCGCGATGACCGTGTGCAGAGCGACGACCGTGACCGACGCGCCACCGGAGACCGAGCCGCTGTCCGGCGACGTCGCCGCCACCCGGGTCGGCGGCGACATCGTCGACGAGTGGGGGAAGCAGTCGTTCCCCGCGAGCGACCCACCGGCCAACTGGTGAGCCCACGACGGTCGGTCGCGCTCCCCTCGGGGGAGCTGGTGCCGGCGCTGGGACAGGGCACGTGGGGCTGGGCGGAGCACCCCGACAGCCGTGCCGACGAGATGGCAGCGCTGCGCCTGGGCCTCGACCTCGGGATGACGCTCGTCGACACCGCGGAGATGTACGCCGACGGCGGATCGGAGGAGCTGGTCGGCGAGGCGATCGCGGGACGGCGCGACGAGGTGTTCCTCGTCGACAAGGTGTTGCCCGGCAACGCCGACCGGCAGGGCACCCTGGACGCCTGCCGCCGCAGCCTGGGCCGCCTGCGCACCGACCGGATCGACCTGTACCTGCTGCACTGGCGGGGACGGGTGCCGCTCGGCGAGACGGTGGCGGCGTTCGACGAGCTGGTGCGCGGCGGCCAGATCCGGCACTGGGGCGTCAGCAACTTCGACACCCGTGATCTCGCCGATCTCGCCGCCGTCGCCGGTGGTGGCGACGTCGCGACCGACCAGATCCTCTACAACCTGCAGCGGCGCGGGCCCGAGTTCGACCTGATCCCGCACTGCCGGCAGCGTGGCCTGCCGGTGATGGCCTACTCGCCGGTGGAGCAGGGACGGCTGCTGGAGCACCCGGCCCTGGCGGAGGTCGCGAGCCGGCACGGGATCACTCCGGCCCGGGCGGCGTTGGCCTGGGTGCTGCGGTCCGACGGGATGATCGCGATCCCGCGGGCGGGGTCGCCCGAACACGTCCGGGACAACGCCGCAGCGCTCGAGGTCCAGCTCGATGAAGACGACGTCCGGCTGCTGGACCAGGCGTTCCCGCCGCCCCGGACCCGTCGGGCACTCGAGGTGCTCTGAACTCGCGAGCCGGCGGTGCTGATCGCGCTCGTGTCGAACGGGGCCGTGACGGATCGTGCGAGCCCGGGCACGCCGGCCCGACGAGCCGGCCCGGCCGCGCAGCTGACGCCCGCGGGAGCCGGGTCCTCCACCTGCACCTCCAGCGCCCCGTGGGCGACACGCACCCGGACCAAGCGGCCGGGCGTCAGCTCGCCGACCAGCAGAAGAGCGGACAGGCGGTTGTCCACCTCGCGTTGGAGGCGCCGATCCCGTACACGCCGCTGCGGTACGCGGTCGAGGACATCGAGGTGGACGGCACTTTGATCCGCCGCGGCGACCCGACCCCGGTCGGCTTCGGCGCCGCCGGGCGCGACCCCGCCCAGCACGGCGACACCGCCGCCAAGTTCGACATCACCCGTGTGGCCGCACCGCACCTCACCTTCGGCTACGGCGTGCACCACTGCCCAGGCGCACCGCCGGCCCGCCTCGAAGCCGAGGTGGCGCTCCCGGCGCTGTCCGCGCGGTCGGTCACCACCGTGAACGGGATTCCCGGCCAGTTATCAATCCGCCTGGCGATCACCGTCCGGTACTGCAGTACCGCGAGCAGACCGTTGTCGGTAGTCACGTGCCCGCTCCAGTGTCCCGGACCAAGACCGGACCCGACAGTGGCAGCGACGGCGTACCCCTTCTCGGTTAGGCAGTAGCTGACCGAGAGGACACGGTCGGTGGGCCCGGCCATACTCGCCCGGCGACCGTGGCCAGTTGGCGATGACGACTCAGGCGTCCCTGGTGACGCAGTGATCATCACGGCCCTCCGCCCAGATCGGCCACGTGCCGATGGCGCCGCCGAGGTCTGGGGCGGAGTCGATCAGTTTTGGCCCGCCGGAGGCGTCGGGGACGGCTGAGTTTCGGGTGACCCGCCGGCATCGGGGCTGGGGCATCGGAACTACCACGTCGCGGCGGCACTTCGGCGCCTCGCCGATGCCATCGGAGTCCGAGCCGCACCCCGGGCGTTACACGTTCGCTCAGGCGTCGCAATCGCGGAAGCGGAACAGCCGCCGACGGCGTAGGGTGCGCAACACCAGGTCCGCGTCGGGGAGGCCGGAAGTGATGCCCGAGCACGACGCGGCCCCACGGGACCCCGAAGCCAGAACCGACAGTTGGTGGCGGGCCCAGCTGTCGAATCTCTACGGTCTCTCCGCGATTTCGATGATGATGTCCGACGGCCGCGAAGCCGCGGACATCTTCCGGCTCGCCGCGACTTCGGTGTCATCGCTGAGTGGATGCACGACCGATGCGGCGTACCTCATCGACGAGAACGGCATGGTCATCCCGCAGATAGGCGCGGAGCAGGCTCACCCCGGCCTCGGCGCGGAAGTCGGCAAGCTCGACGGGCACAGCGGGGCGATCGAACTGGGCGACGGCCACTGGCGCTGGTGCCACGCACTGCGTGGGCTCGGCGGCCTGACCGGCCACCTCGTGGTCCGAGCCGAGCGACCCCCCTCACGAGACGAAACCTTCCTGCTCAACTCACTCTGCCAGCACACCGCAACAGCACTGGCCACCGCGGCACTGCTCAAACGGGAACGGCGCCAGGCCGTGGCGCTGCGGGAGCTCAACGAGCAGCTCTCCACGTCCGTCGAGCGGCTCAAGCAGCAGAAGCTGGTGCACGACGTGCTGTCCACCATCTCGGCCTCCGGGGCCGGCGAGCCGGGCATCGCGCACGCGCTGCACCAGCTGACCGCGCTGCCGGTGGCGATCGAGGATCAGTTCGGCAACCTGCGTGCCTGGGGCGGCCCCGGCCGGCCCGAGCCGTACCCGAAAGTCGGCGTCCACCGACGCGAGGAACTGCTCCGCCACGCCGCGACCCTGCCCGTGCCGGTCCGCGTGAAGGACCGGCTCATCTCCCTGGTGCGGCCGCGGCACGAGGTGCTCGGCGTGCTCGCCCTGATCGACCCCGCACGGACCGCCGGCGCCGACGAGGTGTTCGCTCTCGAATACGGCACGACCGTGCTGGCGCTGGAACTCTCGCACCAGCGCAGCCTGGCCGAGGCCGAATTGCGCCTGCACCGCGACCTGGTGGACGACCTCATCGCCGGAACCGACGACGGAAGCGCCTACGCCCGCGCCGACGCGATCGGACACGACCTCCGCCGCCCACACCACGTGGCCGTGCTCAAGTGGTCCGATGACATCGCCGACGACGTCGTCGCCGAAGCCACCGCACGCGCCGTCACCACCCTCGGGCTCCCGTCACTCGTGTCGCGCCACTCGGGCACGGTCGTACTGCTGACCGCCGGGCACCTGGACGGCGCGGCGCTCTACGCCTCACTGTCGAAAAGCCTCGGCGCCGACGGCGCGATCGGCATCGGCAGCCGCTGCGACACCCCGGGACGGCTGCCCAAGTCCTACACCGAAGCGGTACGCGCGCTCGAGATCCGGCGCACCTCGCAGGCCTCCAACGGCTTCACCACGTTCGAACAGCTGGGGATCTACCGCATCCTCGACACCGGGCAGAACCACGGCGACGTCCTCGAGTTCGTCCGCGAATGGCTCGGCAAACTCCTTGACTACGACACCCAGCGCAACGCCGACCTGGTCCCGACGCTCGCGCAGTACCTCGAATGCGGCGGCAACTACGACGACACCGCCGCCGCGCTGACGATTCACCGCAGCACCCTGCGCTACCGGCTCGGCCGGATCCGCGAAATCACCGAACTCGACCTCAACGACGTGGACAGCAGGCTGAACCTGCACCTCGCCACCCGGACGTGGCAAGTGCTGCGCGGATCGCAATGACCAGAGAGGTGCCGATGGACCTGAAGGACCGGACCGATCGCAACGTGCTCCTCGACGACGCCGCGCTGGCGCCGGGCTTCGCGATGCTCGACAGCTGGTCACGGCGCAAGCTCTGCGCCGTGACCGTCCGTTCGGGCACACCCTGTGCTTCTACGACCTGGACCTCTTCGGCGGCGACCTGATCACCCCGATGATCAAGGCACGCCCGAAAGTCTCGATGGCCGGAACGCTCGTCGAACACCCCTACTACCTCTCGTCACCGGAAAACGGTCACGACCCCGACAGCGAACGGAGCATCCCTCATGACCAGTCCCCGCAAGTTCGGCACCCCCGGCGTCGTCATCGAACCGGGACAGCACATCTGCGCACTGCACGTGGGCGAAGAAGACCGCGACAGCGTCCTCCTGCCCTTCCTGAGCGAAGGCCTGCAGGCCGGCGAAAAATGCCTCTTCGGCGTGCACGAGAACGAAGTCGCCGATTTCCTGGACCGGCTCGCCGAGAATGTCGACGACATCGAAGGGCGCGTCGGCTCCGCGCAACTGGACATCCGGGCGGCAGGAAACCGGCTGCTGTCGCCGGAGGAATTCAGCATCGACCGGATCATCGAATTCTGGGATAAGGCCGTGTCCGCCGCCATGGCCGCGGGCTACCCCTTCGTCCGGCTCGGCGCCGAGGCACGCTGGTGGCACCCCCAGCTGCCCGGACTGACCGAACTGTTCCGCTACGAGGCCGCGCTGAACGACTTCACCAGCCGCTACCCGCAAGCGATCCTGTGCGTCTACGACATCACGCGGTACCGCGAGAACATCGTCTTTGACTTACTCAAGACCCACCCACAGGTGCTGATGTGCGGAGTACTGCTGGAGAACCCGTACTACCTGCCCCCGGCGACCCTGGTGTAACCGCGCTACCGTTCTGGCGATCCCCAGCCCCGTGCTCGACGCCGTCGTACCGACCATCCCCGGCCCACACCGGGCACCGGCAACGTGAGCGAGCCTCCACCCACGTCCCAGCAGCGGGAGGCGAGGCCGGCGACACGGTCGTAGCCGCCGTTGCGCCCCGGTCCAGCAGCCGGTTCGCCACCCCGACCGCGGAATCAGGCGTTCACTGCGGTCGGGGCGGCCCCCATTTGGAAAGTCCGACGAGTGCTCGCGCTGCAGCTCCGCCGATCTCGCCGCGGGGACGGTCGTCAGAAGGCCTTCGCCGCGGCCTCGGCCACGGTCTGGTCCTGCTCACCGCTACCGCCGCTGACGCCCACCGCACCGACGACCCGGCCGTCGTGCCGCAGCGGGATCCCGCCCGCGAAGATCATGACGCGTCCGTTGTTCGACGCGTTGATCCCGAAGAACTGCTCACCGGGACCCGCGCTGGCGGCCAGGTCGACGGTGCTGATGTCGAAGGCCCGGGACGTGAAGGCCTTGTTGATGGAGATGTCGACGCTCCCGATCCACGCCTCGTCCATCCGGATGTGCGCGACGAGGTTGCCGCCGGCGTCGACGACGGCGATGTTGCTGGGCGAGCCGATCTCGCCGGCCTTGGCCTCCCCCGCGGCGACGACGCGCCGGGCGTCCTCAAGGGACACGGACTCCGTTTTGACGGTCATGGCCAGGGCCTCCTGCCGTTGGTACGCGGTGGTGAGCCCCCAGCTTGGTGCCGTCCGGCCCCGGGCGCCTCCGCCCGGCAGGCCCACAACCGCGGTCGATCTCGGGCCCGGCGGGCCGAAGCCCCGCCCGCCACCCCGCCCGATGCTGGGACCGGTCCGGAGACCGAACGAACCGCAGGAGGCAGACATGGCCGTCACGGTGGGACTGCTCGTCACGCTGGAGGCACAGCCGGGCAAGGAGGCCGACGTCGAAGAATTCCTCAACACCGGCCGTTCGCTGGTCGAGGACGAGCCGGACACCTACCCCTGGTTCGCCGTCAAACTCGGACCGACGACCTACGCGATCGTGGACTTCTTCCCCGACGACGCCGGCCGCACAGCCCACCTGCAGGGAAAAGTCGGCCAAGCCCTCGGGGCGCGGGCCGACGAGCTGTTCTCGAAGCCGCCGGACATCGCGCAACTCGATGTGCTGGCATCGAAGCTGAAATAAGGAGGGGCGAAAACAGCCCCGAGATCCCTTCGGGGTGCCGCGCCTTCCTGGCGGCGGGTAGCCGGACGGCGAAGCGGCCATACCCCTCCGGGGCGGCCGATGCCACGTCGTCCGGTCTGGGGTGCTCGACACCGACGACACGCCATGCGCGCTCGTCATCGTCGAGGGCAGCGCGATGAAGACTACGGGTGAAGTCGACCGAGGTGCTGCGCGCAGTGATCCGCAACGCCGTGGGGCACCCGAGTCCGGGGGTCCGGTGCCGCGTGCGGCGCACCCGGCACCGGCGATCAACCGGTACTTGCCCGAATCACCTCGGGGCCCGTCGTTGTGGCCTGCAGCATCATCACGATCGGGTAGGCCTGATGAGACTCTGTGCAACCATCCGAACCGGAATCGGTCGAGCCTGTCGAGCACACTTCCGAGCCGGGGGCCGTCTGCTCGCAGGGGAGCCCGAACAGCGCGGGGCGTCAGACCGCCCGCCGGAGAACAACCATGACCTACGCGATACTCGATCAGCTCAAGACGGACCCGGCGTTCCAAGCCGCCCCCGCCGCGTACCTCGTCCTCGACCCCGACCTCAGGATCCACGCCGCCAACCCGGCCTACACCACGGCCACGCTGACCAGTTCCACCGATCTGGATCGGGCGTACCTGTTCGACGCGTTCCCCGACAATCTCACCGATGCCGACGCCGACGGCGTCGCCAACCTCTCCGGCTCGCTCGAGCGTGTCCTGCGCGAGGGCCGGTCCCACAACATGGGCCTGCAGCGCTACGACGTTCCAGCCCCGGCCGACCGCAGGACGTTCGTGCCGAAGGTGTGGGCGCCGATCAACGTGCCGCTACGCGACCCCGACGGCCGAGTCGTCGGCATCCTGCACCACGTCGAGGACGTCACCGACCTGGTGCAGGCGGCCCCACGGCCGCCGCACGAAGCCGCGAAGGCCCTCGCCCGGCTGCAGCACGCTCACCGCGCGACATTGCGGGAGAATCGCCAGCTGCGCGGGGCCTTGCGGACGCGGGGAGTGATCGAGCAGGCCAAAGGAATTCTGATCGGCCAACGTGGCTGTAGCGCCGATGAGGCGTTCGCCATCCTCGTCGGGCTGTCCCAGCACACCAACATCAAACTGCGTGACATCGCCCAAGCCCTGATCGACTGCACCGTCCCGGGCCCGTGAACCTCGACCTGGCCAGTCGCGAGAGACGGCGAACGGCAGCCACTCGACGCCGAACCGGTCCTTCGGCCGCTGCGCCACGGTGATCCCCGCGTAGTTCACCAGGATCGGGTACCGGCGTTTGTCGACGATCCGCGCCGTGGGCTTACTCCGGAAAAGAGGATCCCACCACGGCAGGTGATTCGTCGTGACGAAGGCGAACCCACCTTCCACTTTGGACGGCCTGACAAGCTCCCAGCCTTCGGCCGCGCCCGTCCGGTTGACTGCGATGACCACGTCGGCCGCGTCGACCGGCCGGTTCAGCGCGAACCGCAGCGTGACCGGCTGGGAAAAGATCCCCGTCCGGGGTGACGTGCACGACTCCGCCCAGCGATTCGGTTTCCACGAAGGGCGGCTTCGCGACGTGGTCGTCAGCGACCGCTTTCAGCGTCTCCGGCGCGCCGTCGGCGACGCTGACCCCGCTGCCGAGGTCATGGAACGCCTCGCCCGCGGTCGCGTTCAAACCGCCCGGCAGCGATCCGCCGCTGAGCAGCCAGGCCGTCACTCCGCCAGCCACCAGCGCTACGACCAGAACCAACACCACCACGAGGTGACGATGACGCGCGGTCTCCGATGGTGCCCCACAAGTCCTCCTCGAACTTCCCGTGTCCTGAGCACTAGGAATGTCAGTCCGATCTCCCCCACTGTCGTCGGCGTCCTCGGGCGTTACGACGCCGCGGGGATCCGGGCGACGTCGTAACGCAACGGTGTCCCCCGCCGACTCGGCACACGACACACACCAGGTCGGCACGGAAGGAGCAGCCCGCAAGCACCGGGAGTCTGCCCTATGCTGGGCGACCTACGACCACCTGCTTCAGTTGTTTTCGAACCAGCCTTCAGGAGTGAGCGATTGCCTCGAAGCTGTTCGGGGCAGCCCGCGAACCTGGCGGGCGGGCGCCGCGGAACTTGCCCGAGACGTCGGCGTCGGCGAGGCTAGGCGGCATGACCAACACCGAACCGGGCTCCTGAACCGATGGCCCGGATCCTCGTCACCGGCGCCACCCAGGGCCTCGGCCGCGGCACTGCCGAAGAGCTGCTTGCCGGCGGTCACCACGTCGTCGCCCACGGGCGGGGTGCCGGACGGCTGGACGACCTCGCCGACCGCGGCGCCGACGTCGTCCTCGGCGACCTCGCCGACCCGGAGCAGACCCGGGACGTCGCCGAGCAGGTCAACCGCCTCGGGCCGGTGGACGCCGTGATCCACAACGCCGGCGTCATGACCGGCCCCACGGTGCTGCCCGTCAACGTCGTCGCGCCCTACCTGCTCACCGCCCTCGTCGGCACGCCCGGGCGCCTGGTCTACCTCAGCAGCGGCATGCACCGCGGTGGCCGGGCCGGTCTCGCCGGGCTCGACTGGTCGGGAACGCGCCCGACAGCGTCCTATTCGGACAGCAAGCTGTTCGTGACCACCCTCGCCGCCGCGGTGGCCCGCCGGTGGGCGCGGGTGTTCAGCAACGCCGTCGATCCCGGCTGGGTTCCGACCCGGATGGGTGGCGCGGGCGCTCCCGACGATCTGCGCGAGGGCCGCCTGACGCAGGTGTGGCTCGCGACCGCCGATGATCCGGAAGCGCGCACCAGCGGCGGCTACTGGTACCACCGGCGGCACGACGACCGGCATCCGGCGGCCGGCGATCCCGGTTTCCAGGACCGGCTCCTCGACGCGCTCGCCGAGCACACCGGCGTTCCCCTTCCCTGAAAGTCTCCGTAAACCCGCGCAAACACGTTAAGATGGGGTCGACGCGAATCGACACCAGGGGGTTTCCGGTGCCCGGAATCATCGATTTTTCCGTCCGTTTTCCGAGCGGCGTGCTCAAGGTCCCGGATCTGCAGGCCGCTTCGGGCGTGCCGCTGCCGGAAATCCTCGAAATCACGCACACGGAGACCATTCCGGTCCTCGACGACCACGAACAGGCCTGGGAGCTCGCCGCCGACGCCGGGCGGGAGGTGCTCGAGCGGTGCGGGGTCGACCCGCGCTCGGTGGGGTACGTGCTCTACGCCGGGTCCGGCGAATGGGACGTCCCCTTCTGGTCGCCGGCCGCCCGGGTGGCCGAGGAGCTGGACATCCGGCGGGCGCACTGCTTCGAGGTCGCCAACTTCTGCAACGCCACCATGACCGCGGTCCAGCTCGCGGCGGACAAGATCGCCCTCGGCCGCGCCGAGCACGTCCTCGTGCTGTCCGGTGACCGGCTCGCCGGGCTCGTCGACCACGCCGACCCCGACTCGAAACCGCTGTTCAACTTCGGGGACGCGCCCGCGGCCGTCCTGCTCGGCGCCCACGACGTCCGGTTCGAGGTCGTGCACTCGGCCATGCGGACCGATCCCGCGTGGGCCGACTACTACCGCGGGGAAATCGTCGACGACCGCATCCTCATGCGCCGGCGCGGGCACCGGAAAGGGCTCGGCGACGCCTATGTCCGCAATTTCGTCGAGCTCGTTTCCGAAATCCTCGGCGAACTCGAGCTGCCGCTCGGCGAAATCGCGTTCCTGCTGATGAACCAGGGCGACCGCGGCATGCACGAACGGCTGCTCGACACGCTCGGCGTTCCGGCCGCGAAATCGGTGTTCAACTACGACCGCCTCGGGCACATGGGCGGGTCGGACCCGTTCATCGCCCTGCGCGGCCTGCTCGACGAGCACCGCCTCACCGAGGGGGACACGGTGCTCGTCGCCAGCAGCGGCATGGGGTTCAGCTGGGGCGTGACCGCACTGCGCTACGGCAGCTGACGCCGCAGCTCGTCGAGGTGGTCGAAGCCGGCGAGAACGGTCTTGGTGTCGAGGCCGAAGTCGACCAGGCAGGCCACCTCGTCGACGCCGATGTCCGCCAGCCGCCGCGCGATGCCGAGCGCCTTGGGCACGGTGCCGAGCAGCCCGCCGTCGTCGAAGTAGCGGCGGAACGAGTGCTCGACCAGGAAGTCCAGCTCGTCCGGCGGCAGCTTCGCCGGGTCGACCCGGCGTTTACCGTCCAGCTGCGAACCCAGGATCAAGCCCAGCGAGCTGCGGATGTACTCGCTCAGGGCGGGGCGGACCCGGTCGCGCACGTGGTCTTCGTCGGTGCCGAGGAAGGTGTGGACCATGAGCACGACGTGCCCGGGCCAGCCGTCGGCGTCCGGCCGCTGCGCCACCGCTTCCCGGTAGGCGGCGATCTTTTCCGCCAGCTGCCCGACGTCCTGGCCGAGCAGGTGCGTCAGCAGCCCGGCCCCCAGCGTGCCGGCCGCGCGGAAGGTGTCCACCGAGCCGCCGCTGGTCAGCCAGATCGGCAGGTTCGCCTGCACCGGGCGCGGGTAGGTGCGGAACCGCTGCAGGGTGCCGGCGCCGTCCTTGCCGGACATCTCCTCGCCGCGCCACAGCGCGCGCACCTGCTCGGCGTGCTCGACGACGAGCCGGCGGCGGTCGGCGTAGCCGTCCGGGTTGAGGACGAAGTCCGACGCGTGCCACCCCGACGCGAACGACAGCCCGACCCGGCCGCCGGAGATGTTGTCGACCACCGCCCACTCTTCGGCGATGCGGGCCGGGTGGTGCAGCGGCGCGACGACGCTGCCGGCGCGGATGGCCACCCGCTCGGTCACCGCGGCGACCGCGGCCCCGGTCACCGCCGGGTTCGGGTAGAGCCCCCCGAACGGGTGGAAGTGCCGCTCCGGCGTCCACACCGCCGCGAAGTCGTTGCCGTCGGCGAACTTCGCGCCTTCCAGAAGCAGTTCGTAACGGTCACCGGACTCGGCGGTGCTGTCGTTGGCGAAGTAGAACAGGCTGAAATCCACCGGGAATCCCCTCCAGAGCGGTCAGTTGTCGGTTGCCGGGGCGGCCGCCACCGCGGCCCGGTCCGCGGCGGTGGCGCCGGCCCAGCGGACGACGGCGGGCGCGGCCAGCCCGGCGAGCAGCATCACCGCACCGAAGACCAGCCAGCCCGGTGCGCCGCCGCCGATGATCAGCACGGTCACCGCGAACGGCGCCACGGTCGACCCCAGCTGGGTCGACATGCCGAACAGGCCCTGGTACTGGCCTTGGGCGTGGTCGGGCGCCAGGCCGTAGGCCAGCGACCAGGCACCGGCGCTGTGCAGCATCTCCCCCAGCACGTGCGCCAGCGCGCCGGAAACGAGCACCACCACCGCGGCCCAGACCGGCAACCCGGCCGCGAAGGCGTACAGCCCGCAGGTGACGGCGAGGACGAAACCCGCACGCCGCAACGACTTCGCGCCGCCGTCCGGCTTCTCCGCCCCCTTGGAGACCCGGACCTGCAGCAGCACGACGCACACGGTGTTGAGCACCAGCAGCGCGGAGAACAGCGACGACGGCGCCGCCGTGCGGCGGGCGATCCACAGCGGCAGCGCGACCGTCAGCAGCGGGCCGTTCATGATCAGCACGGCGTTGATCAGCGCGAACACCGCGTACGGCCGGTCGCGCAGCACCCGCAGGCGCGGCCCGCCTGCCGGCTGGGCCACCGGCTCGACGCTCGGCACCCGCAGGTAGCAGAGCCCGGCGACGGCGAACAGCACCCCGGCGAGCAGGAGCAGCACGACGTACCCGGTGCGGGAGTCGAGGTAGAGACCGACCCCGCCGAGCACCGCGCCCGCGGAGACGCCGATGTTCGCGATGGAGCGGAAGTACGACCACGCGCGCACGCGGTCTTCGGGCGGGACCACGGCCGCCACCAGCGTGCCGCGCGAGGCGTCGGTCGCGGATTCGCCCATCAGCACCAGGCAGGCGGTCACCGTGAGCCAGGCGAAGCTGCCGACGAACGCGTAGCCGCACGCGGTGACGCCGAGGGCGCACAGGGCGATGACCGTGGCGTTGCGCGGGCCGAGCAGGTCGGCCGCGTGCCCGGCGGGCACCGCCACCACCATCCCGGCCAGCGCGCCGATGGTGAGAGCCAGCCCGACCTGCGCGGCGGCGAGGCCCAGCGACCCGGTGAAGTACAGGACGCTGACGGACATGATGATGCCGTGCGCGGTCGTCTTGGCCAGGTTGCTGACGCTGATCACGCGCACGACGCCCGCGGGCGGCACGAGCTCGGCCAGCGCGGCGCGCAGCCGGGTCCCGGCCGTCACCGGCCGCTCGGCTCGAGCTCGACACCGGTGAACGCGGGCTGCTCGCGCAGCGCCGGGCGGTCGATCTTGCCGTTGGCGTTGAGCGGCAGCGCGGCCAGGTGCACCAGGCGCCGCGGCACCATGTGCAGCGGGACGTGCTTGCGCAACCAGCGCCGCAGCTCCCCGGACGGCTGCTCGTCGCCGGTGTAGAACCCGACGAGCACGGTCTCGCCGGCGACCGGTCGGGCGAGCACCACGGCCTGGCCGATCCGCTCGTGGCGGCGGAGGGCGGCCTCGATCTCGCCCAGCTCGACCCGGTAGCCGCGCACCTTCACCTGGTTGTCGAGCCGGCCCAGGTGCACCAGCCCGCCCTCCTCGAACCGGACGCGGTCCCCGGTGCGGTAGTAGTGCTCGGGGGTCAGGCCGCCGCCTTCGTAGGGCGTCGTGCCGTCCGGGCCGTGGGCCAGGAAGCGGCCGGCGTCGTCGGCGGGGTCGAGGTAGCCGTCGAACCGCTGCGGCCCCCGGACGCACAGCTCGCCCTCCTCGGCGGGCCGCCCGTCGTCGCCGAGCACCACGTGGTCGAGGAAGCCGTAGACCGGGCCGATCGGCACCGTGTCGTTCGACGTCGGCGGCCAGCTCAGCGGGTCGAGGCCGAGCCGGAACTCGGTGCAGGCCACGGTCAGCTCGGTCGGGCCGTACACGTTGGTGATCACCGCGTCCGGCGCCACGGCCTGCCAGCTCTCGGCCTGGTCGTAGGTGAGCGGCTCGCCGATGAACACGCTGTGCCGCACGCCGGTCGCGCGCCCCTTGGGCAGGGTGCCGAGCTCGTCGCCGACCGAGACCACCGACGGCACCGAGAACCAGTGCGTGATCCCCCGGTCCACCAGGTAGTCGACCGGGCTGAGCAGCTCCGCCTTGCCCGGCACGACCAGCGTCGCGCCACCCGCCCAGGTGACGAACAGGTCGTACACCGACGGGTCGAAGGTCAGGTCGAAGGTGTGCGACATCCGGCAGCCCGGGCCCACGGCGAACCGCTCGACGTTGTGCCGGACGTAGGGCACCACGTTGCGGTGGCGGATCGGCACGCCCTTCGGCCGCCCGGTGGAGCCGGAGGTGAACAGCAGGTAGGCGACGGCGTCGTCGTCGGCCGGGTGCGGGGGCAGCGGCGGTTCCCCGGCCCCGGCGAGCACCTCGGTGTCGGCGGGGGCCAGCACGGTCGGCACCGCGTCCGCGAGGCCGGCCAGCTGCGGGGCGCCCGACTCGTCGGCGATCAGCACGTCCGGACGCGCCAGGTCGCAGACCGTCCGGTTGCGCCGCACCGGGTAGGCCGGGTTCAGCGGCAGTACCGCGGCGCCCAGCCGTTGCGCGGCGAGGTAGCCGGCGAACGTCGTCACGGTGTGCGCGGCCAGCAGCGCCACCCGGGCCGGCGGACCGCCGTGCTCGGCCACCATCCGCCCGGCCAGCCCGAGCGCACAGCGGTGCAGCTGCGCGTAGGTCAGCGTGGTCGCACCGATTTCGACCGCCACGGCGTCGGGTGTGCGGGCGGCGGTGCCGGCGAAGATCTCGTAGAGCGTCACGCCGTCACCGCCACACCGGTCAGCGAAGGCGCGGTGACCTTCATCGTCGACGGCGGATCCGTGCGCCGCGGGACGAGGTGCAGCCGCTGGACGCCCTCTTCGGCCGGCGCCAGGCCGGCCTGGCAACCGCATGGGGCTTCGGTGTAACCGGCGAACCGGTAGGCGATCTCCATCATCCGGTTGCGCGCGGTCGGCCGGAAGTCGGCGACCAGGTGCGCCCCGGCCCGCGCGGCCTGGTCGGCGAGCCAGCCGAGCACGATCGCGCCGACGCCGAACGAGACCACCCGGCAGGAGGTCGCGAGCAGCTTGAGGTGCCACGCTTCGGCGTCCTTCGCCACCAGCAGCACCCCGACCGCGCCGTGCGGCCCGAACCGATCGGTCAGCGTGGTCACCAGGACCTCGTGCCGCTCGTCGGAGAGCAGGTCGCGCAGCACGGCGTCCGGGTAGTGCACGCCGGTGGCGTTCATCTGGCTGGTGCGCAGGGTCAGCTCCTCGACGCGGGAGAGCTCCTCCTCCCCCGCCCGCCGGATCCCGAGCTCCAGCTCGAGGGAGCGCAGGAAGTCCTCGTCGGGCCCGTCGAAGCGGTCGCGAGCGGCGTCGCGGCGGAACGAGGCCTGGTACATCGTGCGGCGCCGCCGCGCGTCGACCGTGACGGTGGCCGGGCTGAACTCCGGCCGTCCGAGCAGCTCCAGGACGTCCGTGGCGTCGTAGCAGCGCACCTCGGGCAGGTGGTGGGCGACCTCCGCCCGTTCGGCGGGCTGGTCGTCGACGAAGGCGATGGTGCCGAGCGCGAACTTCAGCTCGTCGGCGATTTCGCGCACCGAATCGGACTTGCGGCCCCAGCCGATCTTCGGCAGCACGAAGTACTCGGCCAGGCCGACCGCCTCCAGCCGCTGCCAGGCGTGGTCGTGGTCGTTGCGGCTGGCCACCGACTGCAGGATGCCCCGCGCGTCCAGCTCGCGCACCACCGCGCGGACCTCCTCGGCCACGCCCACCTCGGCGTCTTCCAGCAGGGTGCCCCGCCACAACGTGTTGTCGAGGTCCCAGACCAGGCACTTCACCGTAGTCACGGCTGTTCCCTTCCCGCTCAGACCCGCCACAGCGACACCGCCCACGCGGCCACCGGGCTGTTGTTCAACACCAGCACGTGTTCCCCCGCCGAGACCTCGCCCGAGCCGAGCAGCGCGTCGAGGTTGAGCACCACGTCCATCGCCCCGACGTGCCCGTACCCGGCCAGGTTCCGCGCGCACACCGGGTGGATCGGCAGGCCCAGCAGGGTTTCGTAGAAGTCGAAGGCGCTCGCGGTCACGTTCTGCATCAGCGTGGCGGCGACACCGTCCTTGCCCAGTCCCGCCTCCGCGAGCACCTCGTCGACCAGCCGGCTCAACCGCAGCCTGCTGTGCATGGCGAGCTCGAACCGGTAGCGGTCGGGCGACTGGCACTCTTCGCGCCACTCGTACCACGGCGCCTGCTTGTAGTCGACGCGGAACAGGTCGTGGAAGCTGCCGTCGGTCTCCTGCCGGTGCGCCACCAGCTCCGGCCGGCCGCCGCGGACCACCGTCATGGCGTAGGCGCCGTCCCCGATCACGGTGACCGGATAGCGGACGCGGTCGGCGCCGGCCGGGCGGCTCGCGTGCGTGATCAGGACGCTCTGCTTCGCCGGGTCCGCGAGCAGCAGGTCCCGGGCCAGCGCCCACGCCACGCTCGAGCCCGCGCACCCGAGGCCGTCGACGGTGAAGGAGAACGTCTTCTCCAGCCCGCAGCCGGCCTGGACCCGGCCGACGTCCGAGCCCAGCAGGACGTCCGGCGCCCGCGGGCCGACCATGACGAGCACGTCGGGTTCGCCGGGTGCTTCCTTGAGCAGCTCCTGGCACGCCCGCGTCGCGTACTCCGCCGTGTCGGCCTCGGGGAAGACGCCGACCCGGGAAATCCCGCTGGCCGTGGCGAACTCGGCCTCTTCGGACGGCAGGGAGTCCAGTTCGGGCAGGGCGGGCACCTCGGTGAAGTCCTCGGGCAGGACACAGTGGACGGTGCCGATCCCGATCACGTCCGCTCCCGTCATGCCCACGTCCGCAGGGCTTCTTCGGCCAGCACGAGTTCGCTGATCTCGTTGCTGCCCTCGATGATTTCCATCAGCTTCGCGTCCCGGTACGCGCGCGCGACCGGGTGACCGTCCCGGGCGCCGGCCGAGGCCAGCAGCTGCACGGCGGTGGCCGCGCCCGCGGCCGCCCCGGTCGCGGCGAGGTGCTTGGCCAGCACGGCGGCCCCGCCCAGATCCGGGTCGCCCTCGTCCCAGCACCGGCTGGCCCGGGCACACGCCAGCGTCGCGGACCGTTCGGCGACGTACAGGCCGGCCAGGTGCCGGCGCACGAGCTGGTGCTCGCTCAGCGCCACCCCGCCCTGCCGCCGCGCCGAGACGTGCCGGGCGGCCTCGGCCAGGCAGGTGCGGAGGATGCCGGCGCAGCCCCACGCGACGGAGATCCGGCCGTAGGTGAGCACGGTCGTCACGAGCATGCCGAGCGGGAGGGCCGTGCCGCCGAGCAGCGCGTCGGCGGGCAGCCGGACCCGGTCGAACCGGACGTCGGCGTGCCCGGCGGCGCGGCACCCGAGCGGGTCGGGCACCCGCGTCACGCGGACCCCCGGCGCGTCGGCGGGCACGACCACGCACCCGGCCTGGCCGTCCAGCTTCCCGATCACCACCAGCAGGTCGGCGTAGGCCCCGACGGTGACCCACACCTTCGCGCCGTCGACGACGACCTCGTCGCCCTCGACGGTCAGCGTCGTCGCCATCGCGGCGAGGTCGCTGCCGGCACCGGGCTCGCTGAACGCCACGCCTGCGAGCGAACCCCCGGTGAGCGCGGTCAGGTGGGCGGCGCGCTGGCGGGCGGTGCCCAGCCGCTGCACCGCCCATGCGGCCATGCCCTGCGACGTCAGCACGCTGCGCAGCGAACCGCACAACGTCCCCACGTGCGCGGTCAGTTTCCCGTTGTCCACACTGGACAGTCCGAGGCCGCCGTGGTCCGACGGCACCTGCGCGCACAGGACGCCCTTGATGCCGAGCTCGCGCAGCACCGGCCGGGGCAGTTCCCCGGCGAGGTCCCAGCCCGCGGCGGCGTCCGCGGCGAGCTCGGTGGCGAGAGCCGCCGCTTCGGTGTGCAGCTCAGCCATCGGCGGTCTCCCGCAGCCGCAGCACCAGCGCGGTCATCGCGGTCACGGTGCGGAAGTGGTCCAGCTTGAGGTCGGGGCCGCCGATCGTCAGGCCGAACGCGCTCTCCAGGTGCACCACCAGCTCCATCGCGAACATCGAGGAGACGAGCCCGGAGGCGAACAGGTCGAGGTCCGGGTCGACGGCCTGTTTCGTGCGCTGCTCCAGGAAGGTCAGCAGATCCGCCCGGACCGCGTCCGCGGTGACCGGTTCCTGGTTGGTCGTTGTGCTCACAGCTCTCCTCGGGTCAGTGTCGGTGGAAGCCCTGGCCGGTCTTGCGGCCGAAGTCGCCGTCGGCGACCTTGCGCAGCAGCAGCGCGCACGGTTCGTAGCCCGCGTCGCCGGTGCGTTCGTGCAGCACGCGCAGCGAGTCGACGACGTTGTCGAGCCCGATCAGGTCGGCGGTGGCCAGCGGCCCGGTCGTGTGCCCGAGGCAGCCGGTGAACGCCGCGTCCACCGCCTCCGGGCTCGCGATGCCCTCCTCGACGATCCGCGCCGCCTCGTTGATCGTCCGCTGCAGGATCCGGTTGATCACGAAGCCCGGACCGTCACCGACGACGACGGGGGCCCGGCCGAGCCGGTCCAGCAGAGCGGCCGCGGCGGCCATCGCCGCATCGGTGCTGCGCGGCCCGCGGATCAGCTCGACCGCGTGGATCAGGTAGGGCGGGTTCATGAAGTGGATGCCGACGAGTCGCCCGGGATGGGTGACCGAGCCGGCGAGCTCGTCGATCGGGATGGCCGAGGTGTTGGACACCAGCAGCGCCCCCGGCCGCACGACGGCCGAGACCTCGGCGAGCACCTTCGCCTTCAGCTCGGGCCGTTCGGTGATCGACTCGATCACCACATCGGCCTCCGCGACGGCGGCGACGTTGTCCGCGGGCGTGATCTCCCCGGCCGTGACATCACCGGGCAGCTTCCCCATCAGCTGCGCCAGCCGCAGCTGCCCCCGCACATCGGCCTCGACCGCGGCAAGCCGCGCGGGGTCGACGTCGACGACGGTCACCGGCAGGCCGTGCCCCGCCGCCAGCGTCGTGATCGCGGTACCCATGACCCCGGCACCGAGCACCGCCAGCCGTTCCCCGCTCACTTGCCCTCCTTCGCCAGTTCGGGCAGCAACTCACCGAACGCTTCGTCGTGCGCGGCCAGGAATTCCAGACCGCGGCGCAGCTGTGCGCCGTCGATCGCCGAGCTGAGACCTCGGCGGCGCAGCCAGGGCTGCCAGGCGCGGACCTGGACCGCGTCCTCGGCCAGCTCGTGGCCCTCGAGCTCGTACAGCGCGACCGCCGACAGCACGCGGCTGTCGCGGGCGAGCGCCTCCTTGGCCACCATCGCCCGCCAGTCCGGCAACGGCATCGGGTCGGTCTCCAGCCCGGTGCCGGCCAGCAGGCCGAACAGGTCCCGGGTGCCGATCGAGCGCTCGTCGGCGAGGTGGTAGACCCGGCCCGCCGACGCCGGGCTCAGCGCCAGCTCGGCGATCGCCCGCGCGATGACGTCGACGGGGGCGACCGGCTCGGCGCGGTCGTCGAGCGGGTGGGTGCCGGTGGCCAGGCCGCTGGCGAGCATCAGCCACACCAGGTCCCGGGCGTTGCACGCGCCCGTGCCGCCGGCCGCCATGATCAGGCCCGGCCGGAACACCCGCGCCCGGATGCCGTCCTCTTCGGCCCGCTCCAGCAGCCGCTCGCCGACCCACTTGCTGATCCCGTAGCCGCCGAGGTCGGGGTGCAGCGGCTGGCGCCGCGTCTCCAGCCGGGTGCCGTCGGTCCCGCTCGCCGGTGCGGTCGCGGCCAGCGTCGAGACCAGGCTGAAGTCGCGGATGCCGTGGCGGCGCACCCAGTTGAGCAGATCCACCAGCGGCAGGACGTTGTCCTCGCGCAGCACCCGGTACGGCTCGGTGAACACCACCCGGGCCGCGCAGTGCACGACGTGCCCGATCCGGTCCGCCAGTACGCCCCCGGCCAGCGAGTCCGCGGTCCCGCCGAAGGTACGCAGGTCCGCGGGCACGGCGACGGCACGGTCCGGATCGGGTGCCGGCAGCGCCACCGCGGCGGCCGCCTCCCGCAACCGGGCGGCTGCCTCCGCCGGATCCGCGGCCCGTACCAGGCAGTACACCCGGCCCTGCGTCGTCTTCAGCAGCTCGTGCAGCAGGAACGCGCCGAGGTAGCCGGTGGCGCCGGTGAGCAGGACGTCCCGGCCCGGGGCCCGCCGCCGCGACATCGGCACGAGCGGCAGCTTCAGGTCGGCGTCGACCAGCGGGCCGTGATCGTCCACTTCGGACTGCTCAGTGGTGCCGTCCGCCAGCTGCGCGCGCACGATCCCCGCCAGCCGCCGCACGGTGGCCCGGCTGCCGCCCGCGCGGTGGACGTTGACCAGCACCCCGTGGCGCTGCTGCAGCCGCAGCGCCATCTGCACCGACAGCAGCGAAGTCCCGCCCAGCGCGCCGAACTCCTCGTCGACGCCGACGGTCTCGCGGTCGAACAGCTCACCCCACAGGGCGGCGATGTCGTCTTCCAGGGACCCGGTCGCCGCCGGCTGCTCGGCCGCCGGGCGGGCGGGCGCGAACACGTCCAGCCGGTCCAGCGGCCAGAACCGCTTGCGCTGGAAGGGGTAGGTCGGCAGCGGGACCCGGCGGCCGGTCCCGCCCGCGGCGGCTGCCCAGTCGACGTCGACGCCGTTGAGCCACGCCGTGGCCAGCAGCTCGTCGAGCTCGCCCGGCCCGTCGGCGAAGATCCGGTGGATCCCGTCCGCCTCGCCGGGGTCCACAGTGGACACGGTGGTGTCCGGCGGGAGGGCGGCGAGCAGGCCGGCGGGCGGCTGCGTCCCGACGACGACCGCGCGGCGCGGCACCGGGCGCGCGGTGGCGGCCAGCGGGGGCCGGGGCAGCCGCAGCGCCGCGGCGAGCCGGCCGGGCGGGGCCGTCACGACCCGCCGTTCGCCGAACGCGGCCCGGCCGACCCGCAGCGTGTGCGCGATGTCGCCGACCGGGGCGTCCGGCGCGTCGAGCTCGTCGGCGAGCTGCCGCGACAGCGCGTCCAGCTCGGCCCGGGTCCGCGCGGACAGCACCAGCCGGACCGTGTCGCCCGCTTCGGCCGGCGGACGCGACGGCGCCGGCGGCGCGCCGAGCACCGCGACCGCGTTGGTCCCGCCCACGCCCATCGAGTTCACCAGGACGTGCCGGTCGGCGGCCGGGTCGACGACCCGCTCGGTCGGCACGTGGAACGGGCTCGCGGCCAGCTCGGCCGGGTCGCGCGGGGAATCGAACGCCGGGTGCGGGGGCAGGACGCCGGTGCGGGCGACGTGCACGGCCTTGATGAAGCCGGCGATGCCCGCCGCCGGGCCCAGGTGCCCGATGTTCGCCATCACCGAGCCGAGCCCGCAGTAGCCGGTTTCGGTGGTGCTCAGCCGGAACGCCTTGGCCAGCGCCAGCAGCTCGACGTGGTCCCCCAGCGGGGTGCCGGTGCCGTGCGCCTCGACGTAGCGGACGAGCCCGGCCGGGACGCCGGAGACGCGCAAGGCGGCCGCCACGACGTCCGCGACACCGTCCAGGTTGGGAGCGACGTACCCGAGCCGGTCGCCGCCGTCGTTGCCGACCGCCGTGCCGCGCAGCACGGCCAGCACGGGATCGCCGTCGGCGAGCGCGTCGGCCAGCCGCCGCAGCACGACGACGCCGACGCCCGAGCCGTACGTCGTTCCGCTCGACTTCGCGTCGAACGACCGCACGTACCCGTCTTCGGACACCCACCCGCCGGGCGCCGGCTGGTAGCCGAGCAGCGGGTCGAGCACCGTCGCCCCGCCCGCGAGCACCAGGTCGCTCTCGCCGGACAGCAGGCTGAGCGTCCCGTAGTGCACCGCCGTCAGCGACGACGAACACCCGGTCTGCACGCTCACCGAAGGACCGCGCAGGCCCAGCTTGTAGGCGGCCCGGGAGGTCATGAAGTCCGCCTGGCCGCCGAGGGTCAGGTCCAGGTCGCCGACCGCCGCGGCGAGGCCTTCGTCGCGCACGCGCGCCGCGAACACCGCGGCCGAGTAGTTGCCGGCCGCGCTGCTGGCGAAGACCCCGGTGACCGGACCGTCCGGGCGCGGCGGGTGCCCGGCCGACTCCAGGGCCTCCCAGCAGGCTTCGAGGAAGATCCGCTGCTGCGGGTCGATGGCGTCGACTTCGCGGGCTTTGTAACCGAAGAACTCCGCGGCGAAGTCGGCCACGCCCGGCAGCGACGCGCCGACCCGGACGAACCCGGGCGCGTCGAGGGCCTCCTCCGAGTGCCCGGCCGCCCGCAGCTGCTCGTCGCTCAGCTCCCGCATCGACACGACACCGCGCTCGATGTTGCGCCAGTACTGCGCGGGCGTCCAGGCATCCGGGAACCGGCACCCGACGCCGATGACGGCAATATCTGTGCTGTTGCCGGCGCTCTGCGCCGGGACGGCGGCTCCGCCACCCGGCCCCTCCGAAGGGCTGCTGTTGCTCATGCCCGCCCACCGGCCCGGCCGAGCAGAGCGCCCCGCGCGGCCGGTCCCGCCGGGGCGGCGACCCGGTCTTCGGCGCCGGCGAGGAACGCCGCCTGGGCGCGGATCGTCGAGTGCCGGAACAGGTCCGACACCCGCAGCTGCCGGTCGGTCAGCTCGCGCAGGTCCTCCCAGAGCATCACGAGCAGCAACGACGAGCCACCCGCGTCGAGGAAGTTGCGGTCGAGCGGCAGCGCCGCCGGGTCGGCGAGGTCCAGGATCTCCGCCCACACCGCGCGGACCCGCTCCTCCAGTTCGGTGCCGGTTCCTTCGCTGGTCGTCACATCTCCTCCAGTGGCCGGGCCGACGGACCGGTGCTGAGGTCCTCGGCGGCGGTGACTATCGCGGCGAGCAGGGTTTCCGCGGTGCCGCGGTCGAACAGGGCGGTCAGGCCCGCGAGCTCGAAGGCCAGCTCCTCCCCGTCGTCGACGACGGTGAGCTCGAGCTCGTACTTGATGTGCAAGGGTTTCAGTGGCCGCAGCCGGCCGGGTGGCGGCGTGTCGCGCACGGTCAGGTACACCGGGGTCACCGGCGGCCTGCTGGTGTCGCGCCCGGGGTCCAGTGCGGCCGCGACGGCGTCGAAACGCGCCAGCGACGTGCCGAACGCGGCCTGGCTCGCCGCGCGGACGCGGCCCAGCAGTGCGGTCCAGGACGGGTCGTCCCGCAGGTCGACGCGCAGCAGCAGGGTGTCGACGAACATCCCGACGGTGCCGGCGTCCCGCGCCGACCGGGTCGACCACGGGAAGGCGAAGAGAAAGTCGCGCTGGGCGCTCGCGCGGGCGAGGGCGACGCCGAGCAGGGCCGCACCGAGCATGAACGGCGTGCAGCCGGCGGCGGTCGCGGTGGCGCGCAGGGCGGCGGCCCGCTCGGGGCCGAGCGACGCCCGGACCACGAGCGCTTCGGTGCTCTGCTCGGGCGGCCGGGGCCGGTCGTGGGGCAGCGCGACGTCCACCGGTGCCCCGGTCAGCCGGGCGATGACGGCCTCGGTGTCCCGGTCGGCGCCGTCTTCCTCGGCGGGGGAAGGCGAGACGGCCGGGGCGAGCGGCTCGCCGCGGCCCAGTGCGTCGATCTGCCGCAGCACCAGGTCCATCGACGGCCCGTCGCAGACGATGTGGTGGGCCACGACCACCAGCGAGACACCGTCGCGGTGGCACACGGCCTCGGCCCGGGCGAGCGGTCCCGCGGCGAGGTCGAACCCCGCCCAGCAGGCCTCGGCGAGGTGGGCCGCCAGCCGATCGGCGTCCCACGCCCGCGCGTCGGTCACGGTCACCGGCGGTTCCGCGTCGCCGGTCCGGACCACGACCCGGCGGCGCTTGCGGTCCAGCCGGAAGACCGAGCGGAACGCACCGTGGTGGGCCAGCACCGCGGCGGTGACGTCCCGCAGCCGGTCCGGGTCGGTGCCCGCGGGCAGCTCGACGACGGCGGGGACGACGTAGGCCTGCCGCAGCCACGGGAGCCGGTCCAGTGACCAGAACCGCTGCTGCGCCGCGGTCGCCGGCCGCTCCGGCCCCGAGTCGGCCGGGACCGGGGCCGCCGCGGCGGGCGCCGGTTCGGCGAGCAGGGCGGCCAGCCCGGCCACCGTCGGGTCGGCCAGGAACCGGCGGGCGGACAGGGCCACCCCGGTCTCGTCCTCGATCCGGCGGAGCATGCGCACCACCAGCAGCGAATGCCCGCCGAGGGCGAAGAAGTCCGCCCGCGGCCCGAGCTCGCCCACCTCGGCCCCCAGCTCGCCGAGCGCGGCGACGAACAGCTCCGCGGCACGGTGCTGCGTGCCGGACAACGCAGTGGTGCCGGGCTCCTCCGCCCGGACGGGCTCTTCGGCGGCCGGCTCCGCGGCGAACCGCGAGAGGTCCGCTGCCGGGTCGGCGAGAACCAGAGCCAGGATGTCCACATAGGACTCCAGCAACGCGGCGGCGACGTCGGCGGGGTACCGGCCGGTGTCGTGCTCCAGGGTCACCCGGGCCCCGTCGCCGCGCGGCTCGACGGTGAGCAGGAGGTCGAACTTGGCCGTGCCGGTCGGCAGGATCTCCGGCTGGTCCCAGCGGACCGGGACGTCCGCGGGCGGCCGGGGGAAGTTCTGCAGCGCGAAGGCGACGTCGACGAGCTCGGTCCGGGCGGCCGCGGTGAGCCGGTCGAACGGGATGCGCTGGTGGGTCAGCGCCCGGTAGGCCTCGCCGCGCACCCGGTGGCACAGCTCGGTGAAGTCGGCGCCGTCCGGCACCGAGCACCGCAGCGGAACCGTGTTGACGAAGAACCCCACCAGGTCCTCGACCTCGACCGAACTCCGGTTGGCGGTGATCGCGGCGGCCAGGAACTCCGTGCGCGCCGAACGCAGCCGCAGCAGCAGCTGGAACGCCGCGAACAGCACCACGAACGGCGTCGACCGGTGGGCCCGCGCGTAGTCCGCCACCGACTGCCAGAGCGGCTCGGATAGGACGGCGGCCTGCTCGGCACCGTCGCGCACGACCCGGCGGCCGGGTCCGCGCGGCAGCGCCCCGGCGAGGGTCAGCCCGGCAGGCACCCCGGCCAGTTCGGCCAGCCGTCGCCCGATCCGGTCCGCGGTTTCGGCCGACCCGGCTTCCGCGGCGTCCCGCCGCGCGAAGCCGGCGTACTGCTCGCCGAGGAGGGGCAGCCGCACCGGCCGGCCGTGCACGGCGGCGTCGTAGGCCAGCGCGAGGTCGGCGCCGAGGCGGCCGAGCGACCAGCCGTCGAAGGCGATGTGGTGCAGCACCAGCAACACCGCGTCCTCGGCGCCGTGGAAGACGGTGGCGCGCAGGACCGGCCCGGCGGCGAGGTCGAACGGCAGCGCCACGCGGTGTGAAGCGCTTTCACGGGCGTCTTCGGTCGCGACGACCTCGACG
Organism: Amycolatopsis sp. Hca4; assembly: GCF_013364075.1. Lineage (GTDB taxonomy): Bacteria > Actinomycetota > Actinomycetes > Mycobacteriales > Pseudonocardiaceae > Amycolatopsis. Next base: position 10,499,665 of record NZ_CP054925.1, on the reverse strand, counting down.
TCGACCGGGGCCGCCGGGACCACCTGCTGGACGGGATCGCCGTCCCGCAAGAGGTACCGGGTGCGCAGCACTTCGTGCCGCCGGACGACCTCGGTGAGCGCGGCCCGCAGGGCGGGCACGTCCACCCGGCCGTGCCACCGCAGGAAGACCGGGACGTTGTAGGTCGCCGCGCCGGGGGCGGCCTGGTCCACCAGCCACAGGCGGCGCTGGGCCGCCGACAGCGGCGCCGCCCCGGGGCCGGAACCGCTGTGCGGCCGATCGGGCGAAGCAATGGGCGAGGACACCGGAATTCGACCTTGTTCGCGAATTTCGCGCAACTTTCACACCCCCTGCCAACCACCATAGGCAACGTTTTCGTAGATCATTATGTGATCTGGATCACCGTCCACGCGTCGATACTTCCGCGATCATCAGTCCACTCCCGAGTCCGATCGGGTATTGTGCCACGCGGACGTGATCGAAATGGCCGGGGCCCCGCCGATTAATCGGAATTCCCGGCCGGTGAACAAAGGACCGACATGCGCACCGAGCTCAGCAACCCGGCGACCGCACCCGCCCCCGCCGGCCCCTACTCCCAGGTGGCCCGGCTGGACTTCGGCGACGGCGCGCTCCTGATCCTCTCCGGCCAGCTCGCCCTCGACGACGACAACGCCGCGATCGTCGGCGAGGGCGACATCGCGGTGCAGGCCGAACGGACTCTGGAGGTCATCGGAGCCATCCTGAAGGCGCACGGCGCCGGGTTCGCCGACGTCGTCAACATCCGGACCTACCTCACCGACATGGCCGACCGGGCGGCCTACGCGCAGGTGCGCGCGCGGTACTTCACCGGCGACCTGCCGACCAGCACCACCGTCGCCGTGGCCGCCCTGTTCCGGCCCGAGGCACTGATCGAGATCGAGGTCACCGCGGTCGTCCGGCACCGCTGACCCGCGGCCACGCACCAGGGGGAAAAGTGCAGCTCAACCGCTTTGTCACTGCCGAGTTCCATGCCGCCGCCGAACGCCTGCGGGTGCCGGAGATGGGCACCGAGGTCATCGCCCGGCTGCTGGCCGACCTCGTCTGCCTGCACCGGCCGAGCCGGGTGCTGGAGGTCGGCATGGGGTACACGACTCCGTTCCTGGCCGCGGCGCTGGCCGACGTGCGGGACCAGGTGGCCGCCGAGTCGGCGGCGCTGGCCGAGAAGACCAGCCGCCACCTCGCCGAGCACGACGAACTCGACGACACCTGGCTCAATGCCGCACCGGCACTGGTCACCCCGGAGTTCCACCTCCGGCCGTACCGGCCGTCCCTGGTCGCCGTCGACGACCTGTCGATCCCCGAGTCCTCGGCCGAACGGGTGCTCGGGGTACTCCGGGAGCTGGGGCTGGACGACCTGGTGACGGTCGTCAACGCCGATATCCGCGACTGCGCGCAGCGGCTGCCCGCCGGTTTCGCGCCGATCGACTTCGCGTGGGTCGACGCCTGGGAGTGTTTGTACTTCTTCGACAATTTCTGGGAACAGATCAACCCGGACGGCGGAATGGTGTTGATGCATTATCTGCTGACTTATCCGGAGGGTGAGGCCATTGTCCGGTACATCAGCGAGTTCGCCCGCACGAATCCGGGCGAGCTGGAAGTCGTCAACCTCCTCGAATCGCAGAAGCTGACCCAGAACAGCCTGACGATGATCCGGCGGACCGGTGGTACGCGGAAGCGCCGCTACGGCGGCCCGGGCGGCCGGGTGCGCTATTCGCCGGAGCTGCGCGCGGCCGCCGAAGCCCACCGGGACGCCGTCCGGTCGTGATCACCCCGCTCCGGCCGCCGGACCACGGCGACCGGAGCGGGGCCGTTCAGGGCCGGTGCAGCTCGCGAACCCGCGTGGCGAGCTCGCCGAACGACTCCGCCAGCAGCACGTCGGCCGGTTCCAGCACGATCCCGAGGCCGCGGCGCACCCGGGACGCCACCTGCATGGCCAGGATGGAATTGCCGCCCAGGTCGAGGAAGTTCGCGTCGGCCGGGGTCCCGCTCACCCCCAGCACCTCGCGCCACGCCCGCTCCAGCACGTCACCCGCCGGCTCCGCGACCGGCTCCCCGGCCGGCCGGTCCAGTGACGCGAGCAGGGCCGCGCGGTCGGCTTTCCCGGTGGGGCCCAGCGGAACCTCGTCGAGCACGACCCAGCGGGCGGGCACCATGTAGGCCGGGAGCACCCGGCCGAGCGCGGCCGACAGCTCCGCCGGGCCGGGTCCGCCACCGGCCGCCGGCAGCACGAACCCGGCCAGCCACGCGGAGGGGCCGTCGCCGACCTTCTCCACGAACGCCGCGGCCACCCCGTCGACGGCCGCGGTGACCTTTTCGATCTCTTCCAGCTCGATCCGGTACCCGCGCAGCTTCACCTGGCGATCGCGCCGCCCGACCAGCTCCAGGGCACCGCCGGGCAGCGCGCGCACCAGGTCGCCGGTGCGGTAGCGCGGGGCGCCGGTCTCGTCGGGCACGAACCGTTGCGCCGTCAGGTCGGGCCGCCCGAGGTAGCCGAGCGCGACCCCCGCGCCGCCGACGAGCAGCTCGCCGGTCTCGCCCGGTGCGACCGGCTCGCCGTCTTCGCCGACGACCGCGAGGGTGGTTTCCTGCAGCGCGAACCCGATCGGGATGCGCTCCAGCCCGGCCAGGGAATCCGGCGTGCAGTCGAAGAAGGTGGCGAAGGTCGTCGTCTCGGTCGGCCCGTAGCCGTTGACCAGCCGGCCGGGCGCGCCGTGGGCGAGCACCGCGCGCACCGCGCCGAGGTCGAGCTGTTCGCCGCCGACCACGAGCGTGTCCAGGAACCCGAAGGCGGCGGGGTGTTCCCGCGCCACCGCGTGGAACAACGACGTGGTCAGGAAGGCCGCGGACACCCGGTCGGCCCGCGCCAGCCGGGCCCACTCCGGTGGCGGCAGCTCGGCCACGGTCGGCAGGACGACCACGGTGGCGCCGTTGCCGAGGGCGTTCCACAGCTCGAACGTGGTGGCGTCGAAGGCCGGGTTGGCCGTGTTGGCGACGCGGTCCCCGGGGCCGAGGGTGCAGAACCGCGCCCCGGTCGCGAGCCGGCGGACCGCCCGGTGAGGGACCAGCACCCCCTTCGGCGTGCCGGTGGACCCGGACGTGGAACAGACGTAGGCGACGTCTTCCCCGGTCAGCACGATCTCCGGCGCCTCCGGGCCGCCACCGGTGTCCGGGACCGGCAGCGACGGCCGGCCGGCGGCGGGCGGCCCGGCCACGACACGCACGCCGGCGTCCCCGAGGATCGTCGCGACCCGGCCGGGCGGCGCCTGGGGGTCGACCGGCAGGTAGGCGGCACCGGCCCGGAGGATGCCGAGCACGGCCACCACGAACTCCGGGGACCGCGGCGCGGTGACGCCGACGACGTCGCCGCGGCCCACGCCGGCGGCCGCGAGCTCGCCGGCGAACCGGCCGGAACGCCGCCACAGCTCGGCGTAGGTCAGACTCGCGCCGGTGCGCGCGTCGGCGACCGCTTCGGCCTCCGGCGTGCGGCTCACCCACTGCCCGACGAGCGCCGGTACCGTTCCGGCTTGGTCCACTGTCGCTCCTCCCACCCGGGGAACGGATCAGCTCCGAAAGCCGCTGCGGTGAAAGGGAATCGACGTGCAGGCGCGCCGCCCAAGCTCAGCGCCGAGCGGCAGACCGCGGGCGCGACCCTGCGCCGACGGCGAAGTGCGGAAGACACCCTGCCTGCTGTTCCCCCGAGCGAGCCCCCAGAAGTTCCCCGGCACCGCCGGTCCACTCCGATGTCAGTCGGTAAAAACCATACCGAGCACCGAAGGGATGCCAACCCGCCAATCAGGTGACGTGTCACGGCAATGTCACGCACGCGCGGTCACGAAGTGCTCTGGTCCACATTGGACGAACTGAAGTTGTTGCGTTGGAGGGAAATTTCGTGGTCCGGACCGCGGTGAAGGCCGAGGAGGCATTGCCACCACGGTATCGCCCGGGCGGTGGGTGTCGGTAGCCGCTACACCTCGCCCCGAAGATCGGCCGGAGGTCACAGCGGCCCGCCGATCAGGAAGACAGCCGAGACCGCCGGCACCAGCCCGGCGAACAGCAGCACCGCACCGCCTGGACGACACTCAGTGCCACCCACGTCAGAACACCGGCCGCTCGCCGCCGAGGGCGGCGCGGACTTCGGCGAGGACCTGCGGGGTCGCCGTGGTCATCACCGCCACGACCGTGGCGACGTCGCCGCCCGCGGTGCCGGCCCGCAGCGCGAGCGATCGGCGGCCTCCTCGACCAACTTGCCCACACCCCTGCGATCGCGTGGTGTTTGTACGGAAGCAGCGAGTAGTCCGCCCGGCACGCCGACGTGCCGGCCGCCGACCTGGGCGGCGGACAACGCCGCACCCGTGTTCGGCGCTCACTTCCCCGGCGCCCGCGGTGCCGGCATCACCATCGCCGGCAGGGCGTTCCGCATCGACTCCTGGCCATCACTCTGATCCTGGCCCTCACGCCTGGGCCACTTGGCACCGGCGGGCAGCGCCATGCGCGTTTGACAAGTATGTCGTACGACATAGTATGGGTTTGCCGTAGGACCTGAGACGCCGCTGAGAGCTCGTGCCCACTCAGGACCGCGGGCGGCTCCTCAGCCCTCGGCCAAGTCACCCACAAGGAGATTCGCCATGTCATCCGTGCTCATCACCGGCGCGTCCAAGGGCATCGGCCGCGCCATCGCCGTCGAGCTGGCGGCCAGGGGCCACCGGGTGGTCGCCACTGCCCGGCGGCCGGAAATGCTGGTCGATCTGCCCGTCGACCAGCGGCTACGGCTCGACGTGACCGACCAGGACAGTGTCGACCGGGCTATCCGGGACGCCGGTGACATCGACGTCCTGGTCAGCAACGCCGGCGCGACCGTGCGCGCCCCGCTCGAAAGCGTCCCGCTCGCCGAGATCGAGAACCTCTTCCAGCTCAACACTCTGGGCGCGCTGCGGGTGGCGCAAGGAGTGTTGCCGCAGATGCGGGAACGGGGCGCGGGGCGGCTGGTGTTCGTCTCCAGCGTCCAGGGCCGGGTCGTGCTGCCGATCATCGCCCCCTACGGAGCCAGCAAATGGGCGCTGGAGGCCATCGCCGAAGGACTGGCATTGGAGGTCGGCCACTTCGGCGTGCGGGTGAGCATCGTCCAGCCCGGGGCGGTGGCCACGGACGGCGCCGCCGGAGCCAAGTCGTTCTTCGGCGATGACGACCCCTACCTCCCCCTGCTCGGTCAGCTCGGTGTCCTGCGCGGCGAGGTCATCGCGCCGGAAGAAGTCGCCACCGCGGTGGCCGACACGATCGAGCACGCCGATCCCCCACTGCGCGTGCCCGTCGGCGCGCCGGCCGAGCAGCTCCTGAAGGCCCGCAAGGAAGCCCCCGAGGCAGTGCCGTTCCTGCCGGCCGAACTCGATTGGTAGAACCGATGACCGCCCCGCGGTCGATGACCGCGCTCGTGCTGGGTGGCGGCGGCCCCGCCGGTGTCGCATGGACGTCCGCCTTGCTACACGAACTTGTCTCCGGCGGACTGCCTGCGGCCGAGTCCGACGTGGTGCTGGGCACCTCGGCCGGGTCGGTGGCCGGCGCCTGGCTCACGATGCGGCCCGGCGGCCTCCCGACCTTGCCCCAGCGGATGCTCGATCGGGCCGGATGGCATGCGCGCAACACCGAATCCGGCTACGGCGACCGGGATCTTCTGCGCCGGGTCGTCGCCGGGTCCACCCATGACGCCGAATCCGCCCGGGGTATCGGTCAGGCGGCGATCGCCGCCATCCCGCCGATCTCCGTGGACCAGGCCGAAGGGTTGTGGCGCGCGACGCTGCCCGAAGGTCCGTGGCCGGATCGGCTCAGGGTGACGTCGGTGAACGCCGGCACCGGGGCGGCCAAGGCCTGGTCGGCGGCCGACGGCGTCCCGCTCGCGGCCGCCGTGGCGTGCTCCACCGCGGCGCCCGGCGCCGCGCCCCCGGTGACACTTGCCGATTCGGTCTGGGTCGACGGCGCGGTTCGGTCCGGCACCAACGCCGACTTGGTTCGCGACGTCGGCTCGGCCGCTCGTGGCCGGGTACTCGTGCTGGCTCCCCTGCCGAACGACGGCCTCGCCCGCGAGGAGGCCGTCCTCGTCGAGCACGGTTACCGCGTCACGGTGATCACCGCCGAGCCGTTCTACGAGACGATCGCGGACCTGATGAACCCCCGGTTCGTGAAAGTCGCCGAAGCGGCCGGCGCGCAGCGAGCGCGTGCGGTCGCGGCGGAGCTGGCCGTGTGGTGGAACGCCTGAGTTGCTAAGATATGCAAGACGTCATACATAAAGAAGGTAGGTCGCCGTGGGTGCGCGCTCGGACGCCAAGGTGAAGATGGTCCAAGCGGCCAAGCAGCTCATGCGAGAGCGGGGCTACCACGCGACGGCGTTCTCCGACGTGCTCAAGCTCAGCGGGACGCCCCGCGGCTCGGTGTACTTCCACTTCCCCGACGGCAAAACGCAACTGGCGGCGGAGGCGGTCGAGGCCCACGCGCGGGAGCAGGTCGACATCATCGACCGCGCGGCGGAGCAGGCCGCCTCGGCGGCCGAACTGGTTGAACGCTACGTAGACCTCGGCCGCGACGGCATGGCGGCGAGCGGCTACTCCCGGGGCTGCGCGATCGCGCCCCTCGTGACCGAAGGCGCGACGCAGGAGTCGGCGGACCTCGGCGAAACCGGCCGGCGAGCATTCTCGGAGATGATCGACCGGCTCGCGTTCCACTTCATGACCTTCGGCGTCGAGCAGGCGGCGGCTCGCGCTCTCGCCGACGCCGTGATCGCCGGGGTGGAAGGGGCGATGATCACCTCGCGGGCTCGCCGCAGCCCCGCCCCCTACGACGCGGTCAAGATGACACTGGCCGACTTCGCGACACGGGCGCCTCGCTCGCGTCGCGCCGGACGATGACGGAACCGCCGCCTCAGCGTGCTGATTGAGACGGCTGACGCAGTGCCCGGACTCAGGCAGTCGGCGCCGCCGTTGCCGTGACGCGCTTCGCCCGGACCGTCAGCGCCGCGATCGCCGCCGCCCCGACCAGCGACACCGCGATGCCCACCCCGACCGCGGTGTTCCACCCCGCGGTCAAGCCGGCCGGGGACGGGTGGACGGCCAGCACGCTGACCACCGTGACGCCGAGCGCCGCGCCGACGTAGCGGCTCGTGTTGTTGATGCCGCTGCCCATCCCAGTCCGGTCCGGCGGCACGCTCGCCACCGCCTCGCGCCCCAAGGACGCGTTCACCACGCCCGTCCCGACCCCGGCCACCACCAGGCCCGGCAGCAGGGACGCCGGCGCCACGGCGGGGGTGGCGAACGCCAGCGGCACCAGGCCCGCCGCCACCACGACCAGGCCGGCGCTCAGTCGCGCACCGCCGGAAAACGCCGCGGGGAGGCGGCGCGTCAGCACCGCCGAGACCACGCTCGTCGCCGACCAGGCGAGCACCACCAGGGCCGAGGTGAACGGGCTCAGCGCCAGGCCGTTTTCGAGCATGGTGCAGAGGAACGCCATCAGCGCGGTGACCCCGGCGCCCGCCACGAACGCGCCCGTCGTCGCCGACACCAGGGCCGGGCGGCGGAAGAGCGTCAGGTCGAGCATGCCGCCGCCGGAGCGGTTCTGGTGGGTGAAGAACGCTGTGAGCAGCACGACCGCCGCCGCGATCAGAGCCAGCTCCAGGGGGCTCGTCCAACTCTGCCTGCCTTCGGTGAGCGCGGCCAGCAGCGCCGCGAGACCGCCGCCGAGCAGCAGCGCGCCCGGTAGGTCTACCGTCCGGACGCGGTCCGACTCCGACTCCGCCAGCAGGACCCGGCCGAGTGCGGCGACGCCGAGCGCCAGGCCCGCGATCACGACGTAGAGCACGCGCCAGTGGTGGTCGAGTGCCGCGCCGGCCAGCGGGCCGGTCGCGATGCCCGCGCCCAGGCAGGCACCCCACAGGCCGGTCGCGCGGGCACGGCCGGCCGCGTCCGGGAACGCCGGACCGAGCACAGCGAGCCCGCACGCGATCAGCGCGGCAGAGCCGAGGCCTTCGACGACGCGGCCGCCGATGAACGTCAGCGGTCCCGGCGCGACCGCGCACAGCACCGATCCGGCGGCCGTCACGACGGCGCCGGCGACGAAGACGCGCCGCCGTCCGAAGTCGTCGCCGATCGCGCCGGCCGGCAGCAGCGCGACGGCCAGCCCGAGGCTCATCGAGCTGAGGATCCACGAGGTCGCGACCGCGCCGGCGCCGAGGCCGCCCGCCACCGCCGGGACGATCGACAGGGGCGCGGTGAAGACGAAGAGCGCGAGCAGCGTGGCGCCGCCGGACGCGACGAGGACGGCTCCGGGACGGCTGGCCATGCGAACACCTACTTTGTTCGGTCACCGAACTCTTTCTCGCGAAGACTAGCAAGTTTGGTTCGATGAACGAACTTTTCTGTGGCAGACTGGACGCATGGCGCTGCCCCGCGAGTACACGAACCAAGCCTGTTCGATGGTCCGCGCACTGGAGATCGTCGGCGAGCGCTGGACACTGCTGATCGTCCGCGACGCCTTCTTCGGCGTCCGCCGCTTCAGCGATTTCGTCGAGCACCTCGGCATCCCGCGCGCGGTCCTGACCGAACGGCTCGAGTTCCTCATCGGCGAAGGCGTGCTGGAGCGCGTGCCGGGACCAGGCAAGCGAAGCGAGTACACGCTGACGGCAAAGGGACGAGAGCTCTGGCCCGTCATCCGCGCCTTGGTCGCCTGGGGCGACCAACACTACGCGCCAGCCGGACGCCGCCGCGTGTTCGTCCACGCGGGATGCGACGGCGAAGTCGCGCAGTCGGGGACCTGCCAGCGATGCGGCGACCCGGTGACGCCCGCCGAGACGGTGATGACGCCGGGCCCGGGATTGCCGCCACCCCCGGAACACAGCCAGGTCAGCGCGATCCTCTCCCAGCCGCGTCCCCTTCTGCAGCCCATCCACTGAACCCTTGCACGCTCCCGGGGAGCCACCGGCTAAAATCGCGGCCGCTTCCTTGAGGCCCAGGCCGATTCCGCCGTACTCCTCCGGGATCATCGCTCCCAGCCACCCGCCGGCGGCGAACGTCTTGACGAAGTCCCACGGATACTCGTGCTTGCGGTCCTTGTCCAGCCAGGAGTCGTTGTCGAACTTCGGTGGAGGCCGGCGGCCTTCCGGCCGGCTCCGTTGAGGCCGGCCTGCAGGCCGGCGACCTCACCCGGTCAGTCGTCAGCCGGCGCAGCAGAGCGTTCGGCCTCCACCAGCGGCACTACTGGCCCCCGCACTTCGAGGGTCTGGCTCGCGAGCCGAGCGAAGCGCCGCATACCCGGACCCGGCGTCGTGCCGGTTCACCGTCCACGGACCGGCTGGCACGGCGCCGCCTGCGTCGGGTTCCCGCAGGTGGCGCCGTCGTCTCGGCCGGTCAGGTACCGGGGGTGACGGGGGTCTTGGACACCCCCTTGCCGCCGGTGGCGGTGTTCGATGCGCCGATCACGTTCGGCTTGTTCTGGGACACGCAGTCGCTCTGGTTCGTCGAGTTGATGCCCCAGCCCGACTTGTTGGTCACCACGAAGGTGTTCTTGGTGAACGTGTTGCCACAGCCGGTTTTCTCCCACACGTTGTGGGTCTGGATCCCGTCGAGGTAGCCGTTGCTGATCTTGTTGCCGGTGATGGTGTAGTTGTCGCCCTTGACGTCGATGGTGGAGTCGGCCGAGTTCTGGTTCTTCTCGCCCGTGCCGTCGAGGGTGTTGCCGGAGATCAGGCCGTCGTGGGTGCCTTCCTTGATGTCGATGGCCTCGGCGGCGACGCCGGGGCCGATTTTGTTGTCGAGCACCTGGATGTAGTTGCCGCCGTCGGGCGACTGGCCGCCGTTGGCGCCGTAGCATTCCCAGTTGCTGTTGGCCGAGCCGAGGTAGACGCCCTCGCCGTAGCCGGGTTGTTCCTTGCCGGTGTTGGTGATGGTGGAGTTCTTGATGGTGCCGTAGGCGCTGCTCTTGCGGAAGTGCACGGCCTCGGCGCCGACGTCGTGCACGGTGACGCCGTCGATGGTGACGTGCTGGGCGCCGTCGAGCACGATGCCTTTCTTCGAGTCCTTGACCGTGAAGCCCTTGAGGTTCCAGTAGCTCGCGCCCTGCAGCCACAGCCCGTAGCCGGTCTGGCCGGACGGGCAGTCGGTGTCGCCGGGGTTGAACAGCGGGTCGTGCAGGACGGCCTTGGCGCTGCCGGTCAGGGTGATCGGCGCGGACGCGGTGCCGGGCTTGGTCGCCACGAACGCGCCGCTGTAGTCGCCGTCGGCCAGCACGATCGTGTCGCCCGGCTTCGCCGCGGACAGCGCTGCGGAGAGCTGGGTGGCGGTGGCGACGCTGATCGTCGTCGCCGCGGGGTGCACGAGCTGCCCGGCCAGGGACAACGCCGCGAGTAGCTTGATCATCGGGTGACCCCTTTCAGCCGATGTTCTTCAGGAACAGGGATTTGGCGGTGCTGGTCTTCGTGTCGTCGACGCCGTGGCCGTGGGTGTAGTCGCGTTGTTCGTTGTGGGCCCAGTCCGTGATCGGTGTACCGCCGACGTCCAGGTGGTGGAACCTGGAGCCGTCCCAGCCGAACTGGTAGATCTTCGCGCGGTCGGCGTAGTACGGCGTGTACGCGGCGTCGGCGGTGACCTGCTTGGTCATGGTGTTGTTGAAGAAGACGTTGCGGGGACGGGAAGATCCGGACCACTTGACCGCCTTCTGCCCGGTCGACCAGTAGATCGGGAACCACGTCGATTCGTCGGGCCCGTCGCCGCCCTCGCCGCCGCAGTGCGCGGTGCAGTTGCCCGACCGGTGGGCGTAGGAGACCTTGTTCGTGTTGTTCTCGAACAGGTTGTTGCGCTCGTAGCCGCCGTGGATGTTGAAGTCGGAGTCGATGTCGTTGCCGATCACGACGTTGCCCGACGCCGACCACTGGAAGGTGAAGTGCCGCAGGTCGCGGGTGGTGTTGCCAGCGTAGAGCGAGTCCCAGACCCGGGAGCCGCGGAAGTAGCCGTTGCCGCCCTTGCCCTTGTTCCACGAGCCGTCCAGCTCGTTGTTCACGATCTGGAGGTTCTTGGCCTCCTCGGTGACGATCGGGTGTGAGCCGGTCATCGTCGCGTGCGTGTTGCGCACCCAGGAGTTCGCCGCCCACTTGAACACGATGCCCTGCATGGCCAGCGACGGCGCCAGGTTGCCGTAATTGTCCTTGGCCTGCGCCTCGGTGATGCCCGGCGGGGCCACCTGGCCGAACGTGAAGTCCTCGAAGCCGACCCCGACCACCGGATCGACGATCGGCGACGCCTTCGACGCGTAGACGCTGCCGTCGATCGCGGGCGAACCGTCCGAAGTGGAGTCGACCGGGACGTCGTACTCGAGCGGCTTGTCGATCGACACCGTGTGGTTCGTGGTGTCGATCGCGGTGATGGTGAACCACTGCTGGCGCATGTGCAGGTTCTCCAGCGGCCACGTCGTGGGGTACGCGCTCATCGACTTGTAGAAGTCGATCGAGTTCGCCGCCCGGATGTTGATGAAGCCGCCGACCTTCATGTTCGTCGTTTTCGCGCTGGTGGCCAGGTAGACGGTCTTGTCACCGGTCCGCGCCGCGAAGCCCTTGTCACCGGGCTTCTCGCGCAGCTTCGCGCCGGCCTTCCAGTGCACGTTGATCGTGCCCTCGAAGATGTCCTTCCGGTTGGCCGGGGCGGACTTGTAGTCATTGGCGTAGCTCGGGTCGACGCCGCGCGACTGCACGCGGAAGAGGCCACGGCCCGGCCACAGCCAGCCGCCGGACGCGTCCCCGTAGTTCATGTTCTTCTGGTCCCACTGGTCGCCGTCCGGCGTGAGCACGTCGTACTCGGTGTTCTTGTCCGGGGCGTAGACGAACTTCGTCTTGTCCATTCCGGCGCCGCGCAGGATCAGGTAGTTCGCGTCGACGTGGATCTCGTGGGTGACGTTCAGCGTGCCGGCCGGGAAGGTGATCAGGCTGAGCTTCGTGTAGCTGCCCGACGGCGAGCACGACGCACGGATCTTGTCGATGGCGGCCTGGATGCCGGCCGTGTCGTCGACACCGTCGTCGGGCTTGACCTTGTAGGTGCTCGCGAGCTGGGCCGCGGTGATCCGGCAGCTCGCGCTGGGGTTCACGGCGTCGGCGCCGGGCAGGTTCAGCCCGCCGCGGAAACCGGCCTTGCTCCAGTCGTACAGGCCCGGCACCGGCGCCGCGCGGTTGCCCGCCGACGTGTCCAGTGTGGTCAGTGCACCCGGGCCGGGCGCGGCGACCGCGGCTGGGCCCGAACCGACCGCCGCGACGCACGCGGCGGCGACGGCCGCCAAGGCCGCACCTTTTTTGTTGCGCGACAAAGAAACCTCCGAGATTGAGGGCGCAGATCGATTCGACTCCGGCTCGGCGCGGCACGGCACGCCGCCTGTCCGGCGCGTGCCGGCCGGGCGAACCGGAGGACGTTGACATCGGCCGAAAGCGGGTAACGCGGCTGAAGGCCACCGTCACTCCCGCCTCGTTCACGGTGTGCGGCAATCGCCTATCCGGACAAAATTCCTCCATAGCTGGGCTGGCTCGGCCAGGACTGCTTGAAGGCGGCGGGTCTGCCGACCATACCTCGGCAAGTTCACTTAGTAAAGTAACTTTCCGAACGCGCAGGGTGCTCGGCGTGAACTTGACAGCGGGACACCCGCGGATCATCCTCGCGCGCGGCGCTGCACGACGCGTTGAGCGCATCGGAACACCCGGTCATTTGACTCGACCCCGTCACCGGAAGGCGACGCGGCCGTCGTCCGGCGGGCCCTCCACCAGCAGGACGGGCCCGCCGTCCTGGTCAGGCACTCTAACGGCGGCGCGGTCATCACCGAAGCCGGGACCCACGAGAAGGTCGCCGCGCACGCCTACATCGCCGCGTTCCCGGTGCGCCGGTGCCGCCGCAGGACGGATTCCTGTTTCTGGACAGGGAGAATTGCCACGAGTCCTTCGCCGACGAGGTCAGCCCGCAGCCCGCGGCCGTCGCCGCCCACGTCAAGCAGGCCGCGACCGGCGCGGAGCACGTCCCCGGTTCAGGCGTAGACCTCGAACTGCGCGAGCTGCCCCGCGGGCCAGCCGGTGTTGGCGGTGAAGGTGATGCGGACATAACGCGTGTTCGTGCTGGGCACGCCGACCGTGACGCTGTTGCCGCGGGCCGGGTCGAAGGTGTACCCGGCCGGGCCGGCCAGCGTGGTGAAGGTGCCGCCGTTCGCGGATCCCGAGATCGAGAGGGTCTGGGTGCGGGCGGCCCAGGCACTCACGGGCGGCAGGCCCAGGACGATCCGGCTGACTGCGGTCACGACGCCGAGGTCGACCTGGATCCATTGCGGGAACGCCTTGTTGGTGCTTTCCCAGTAGGTACCGGAATTCCCGTCGACGGCGTTGCCCGAGGAGTAGCCCTGGGTGTGGCTGCTTTCGGTGGTGGCCCGGCCCCTGGCCAGGTCCGTGCCGCTGTTGGTGGGCAGCCCGGGTGAGGTCGGCCGGACCGCGGTCAGCGGCAGCTGGCCTTTCAGCATCCGGCCGCCGTCGGCGGTGAGGCGCAAGTAGTAGTCGGACGAACAGGGCGTGCCGTCCTCGTCGAGGGCGAGCAGGCCGGAACCGGCCGGCGTCATCGACGCGTTCTCCGCCGTCTTGGCGATCTGGTTGCCTTCACCGTATTCGTCGAACATCGAGATGTAGAGACCCTGCGCGCCGGCGCGGATCATGTTGTAGAACTGGCGCCACATGAAGTCGCCGTGTGCACGCTGGCGCGCCGAGACGTCGCCGGGCAGCACGCACGGCTGGTAGTCGATGCCGTGGGCGGCGCACTCCGCGACGTCGGGGACGTTCATGTTGGTGTACATCCAGTCCGAGTCCGCCGCGGTGCCGATCGCGCCGACCATCCACGGCGAGATCATGTCGAACGCGTGGTAAACGTCCGAAAAGCCCGGGCGCGAGCCGCCGGTACCGCTCCGCCACTCGCGCGGGACACCGCCGATCACGTAGCAGCCCTGGCCCTTGAACCAGTTCACGACATCAAGGCAAGCCGCGGCATCCCAAGGGTGGTTCGCGTCGTTGTAGCCGAACCCCCAGATGCAGACCACCGGCTTGCCGTTCTGCCGGGCGTAGGCCGGAGAGGCCGTGTGGGCGGACATCTTCGCCGTCCAGTCGGTCTTGATCTCCGGCTGCATGTTCGCCCAGCCGGTGACGTCGTACATGATGTAGAACTTCCGCCCGTGCGATTCGGCCGCGCTACGCACTTTCGCGGCCATCGCGTCGCGGGTGGCACCTTCGGAGCTGTTCGGGTTGAACCGCTGCAACGCGGCGGTGTCGCAGCCGTTCTGCTGCATCCAGAGGAAATGCGTGTCGACGGTTTGCTGGTCGTACGACGAGAACAACGTGGCCGGCTCGCCGCTGCCGAAGTTCTGATACGCGGTCGGGTACTTGCGGGTGTACTCACGCATGTCCGGCCACGCCCGGATCACGTTGTTGTCCGGCGACGGCGTCCGGCTCCAGTCTTGGCTCCAGTGCCACCAGCCGCCGATCGGGGCGCCATCCCCGGCGCAGGCGAACCATCCCTGGTAGCCGACGGTGACCTTGCCGACGACATCGCCGGGCGGGCTGGCGGCGTACGCGACGCCTGGTGCGCCCGCCAAGGACAGCGCTCCCCACGCCGATGCCGCCGCCGCCGAGCCGATGAAGGTTCTCCGGGAGATCTCCATGCCGGTCCCTCTCGTCCGCCAGTGCACGAGTACGTGGCCAGAATGTAGGCGTCCCGACAATGCTTAGCAAGAGTTGGACCGCTTTCAGAAATTTTCGTACCGACGGTCGCAAGGGACGTCACCAGCCGGCGTCGTTTCAGGCGCGACGGCGGGCGGTCGTCTCCAGTGCGTCGCCGATGACGCGCGCGCTGCCTGGCACTGGATCGAACCCTCAGGCGCACTGCCGGTGGCGATCCCCACGCCCGCAGACTGGATCGCCGCGCGGGTCACCGGCGCCCAGCTGGTCAGGATCGCCGCGGGCCGGTGTTCGCGGATGAGGTCCTCGATCAGCTCCGCCGGGCCGGTTCGGCTGGGCCGGCGATGCCCGGTCGGTGAGCAGCACGGTGCCCGGCACGTCAGACCCACTGCAGCGCGTCGTCGTGGGACAGGCGCGGCAGCCGGGGGAACCACGGGTTCTCCCCCGGGTGCCCGATGTTGACGACCAGGATCGAGCGGAACCGCCCCTCCGGGAAGAACTCGGCGTCGACGGCGGCCGCGTCGAAGCCCGCCATCGGACCGGCCGCCAGCCCGACCGCGCGGACGGCGAGGATGAAGTACCCGGCCTGCAGGGTGGCGTTGAAGGTCGCGGTGTCCGCGCGCATCTCTTGGTTCGCCGCGAAGACCTCCTTCAGCTCCGGCTTGTAGGGCAGCAGCGCCGGGATGTGCTCGTGGAACCGGGTGTCCACGGCAAGGACGGCCACCGCCGGCGCGGACTGCGTCTTGGCGCGGTTGCCTTCGTCCAGGTGTTTGACGAGCCGGTCGCGGCCCGCGCCCGGGCGGACGAACAGCACGCGCAGCGGCTGGGTGTTGGCCGCCGTGGGCGCCCACCTGGCGAGTTCCCAGATCTCCGACAGCTCTTCGTCGCTCACGGGGGTGTCCGCGAAGCTGTTCGCGGTCCGGGCGCCGGTGAACAGCACGTGCGTGGCGTCGGGAGCCAACCGCTTCAGGGCGGCGTTCATCGTGTTTTCCTTTCGTGACAAGAGTTATCCGGACAGGCCGACCGGGTGGCCGATGTCCTCCCGGATGGCGTGCAGGCCGGTCAGTGGACCGTCGACCTGCATGAGCCGGCCCATCGTCAGCGGCCCGAGGTCGACCGGCGCGTAGCCGAATTCCTCGGCCACCGCCCGGAACCGGGCCTTGGCGGCCGCGTCGTCCCCGGCGTGGAAGAGGATGCGGCGGCCCGCCGGCGTGACCGGGTCGGCCGCGATGACCGGCCCGTAGAGGTTGTCGAACGCCTTGATCACGTGGGCGTCCGGCAGGAGCGAGGCGACGAACTCGCTGCCGCCGACATCCAAGACGTCGAGGACGGCGGCCGGCGGCGGGTCCGCCCACTGGTTGGTCGCATCGATGAGGATCCGCCCGGGCCGTGAGGGAAGCGCTTTCAGTGCGTCGCGCACGCGGCGCCAAGTCACAGCCAGGACGACGAAGTCGGCTTCGCCGGCTTCGGCGATGGTGCCGGCGGAGGCTCCCGGACCGAGCCGGGAGACCAGCTCGGTCAGGGTTTCCGGTCCCCGGCTGTTGCTGAAGACCACTTCGTGGCCCGCCTCGAGCGGGTGGCTGGCGATGGCCTGGGACAGCGTCCCGGCCCCGATCATCCCGAACTTCACGTCAGTACGCCTCCGGCAGCAGGTCGTCGTCCGGCTGGTCCGCCGCCCACCCGGCCAGCTCTTCCCGCCGGGCGTAGCCCCCCGTCCGTCGCGGACGGGGGTGCAGCCGTCCCGAGACGTTCGCGGCCTTCATCTCTGTCTCCCACATTTGGTTAACGTGTTAACCAAAAGCTACGCCGCAACTTGTTAACGTGTCAACCACTTCGGTAGGCTCGGGAGCATGACGCAGGTGCGGTGGCTGGACGAACGGGAACAACGGGCCTGGCGGAGCCTGATGGCGATGCAGGAGGGCCTGACCGAGTTCGTCGACCGGCAGCTGCGGCACCGGTGCGGTCTGTCCAATGCGGACTACCAGGTGCTCGCGCACCTGTCGGAGGCGCCGGACCCGCTGCGGTCCTACGAGCTCGGCCGGCTGCTGCACTGGGAGAAGAGCCGCCTGTCCCAGCACTTGACGCGCATGGAGAAACGCGGCCTGGTGCGCCGGGAGCGCTGCGACACCGACCAGCGCGGCTCGGTGATCGCCATCACCGCCGAGGGCACGAAGCTGATCGAAGCGGCGGCCCCCCAGCACGTCTCGGACATCCGCGAGATCGTCATCGACCACCTCACCTCGGAGGAACTCGACGCGCTCACCACGATCAGCGCCAAGGTCAACGCCCGGCTGGCGGCGCAGGACGGGGACTGAGCGCGGCTACGCCAGCTCTTCGACGTGCCCACCCGGCGAGTACTCCGCCCACCCGGGGTCGCCCGACCCGGCGAACGCGACCCACGACCGGTGCATCCGGGTGGCGAGCGCGGGGGGTGGTTCACCGGTGCCCAGCAGCTTCCGCGGCCCCCGCAACGCGGGCAACGCGAGGTTGTCGAACACGAACGGCAGCTCCATCACGTGACTGGCGCCCAGCTGCCCGTCGACCGCGTCCGACCGCCAGCCGAACTCGTAGCGGTAGGTCGGGCCGGCGGTGTGGGCCGTGGCCAGCGCGTGCGTGC
This sequence comes from Amycolatopsis sp. Hca4, assembly GCF_013364075.1. GTDB lineage: Bacteria > Actinomycetota > Actinomycetes > Mycobacteriales > Pseudonocardiaceae > Amycolatopsis. Next base: position 10,482,314 of record NZ_CP054925.1, on the reverse strand, counting down.
CGGTGCGGAACAGGCCGTCACTGAGCACCCTGGTGCGCAACTCGGCCGGGCCGGCGTGCGGGTACCGGCTCCGGTAGCCGCGCACGGCGTCGTCGGGGTCGTGGTGGAAGAGCGCTGCCGTCTCGCGGACGTCGAGGTCGGTGCTGCCCGCCAGCTTGCCCACGGGCGCGAGGTAAAGGCTGCCCTCGTCGCGGTTGTCGCCGATCAGCAGGTCGACGGCACTGCCACCGGCGGCCGCGACCGGCTGGCGTTCGCTCACCAGGCTGAACGACGTGATGCCGCCCAGCGGGTGGTGGTGCGTGGGCGTGCGCAGGGCCAGCCCCGCCAAGTCGGCCAGGACCGCGACGAGCCGGTCCTCCGGGACGCCGGCCAGCGCCGCGGCGGAAGGCTCGACACCGAAGTGCCGGCCCACCCGCTCGGTGACCATGGCGGCCTGCTCGGGTGTGAAGGCCCCGGTGCCGCTGCCGCTCTGGACGATCGCCCGGCGGAAGAGACCGGCCGCGGCCGGCTCGGCGAGCACGCCACCGACGATGATGGCGCCGGCGGACTGCCCGGCGAGCGTGACGTTGTCCGGGTCGCCGCCGAACGACGCGACGTTGTCCCGCACCCACCGCAAGGCGGCGATGACGTCGAGCAGGCCCCGGTTGCCCGGCGCGTCCGGGAGGTGGAGGAACCCGGGGATGCCCAGCCGGTAGTTGACGGTCACCAGCACGACGCCGTCCCGCGCGAAGGCCGTGCCGTCGTACAGCGGTGCTCGGTTGGAGCCCGCGACGAACCCGCCGCCGTGGACGAACACCAGCACCGGACGCGGCGAACCGTCCGCCGGCGGGGCCCAGACGTTCACCGTCAGGTAGTCGTCGCCGCGCTGCCAGCCCGGGCCGAAGTACGGGGACATGTCGAGGACGCCGAAGGAGTCGCGGGCCGGCTGCGGCGCGGTGGGGCCCGGCCGCGTCCCGTCGCGCACTCCGGACCACCCCGGGTGGGGATCCGGCGGGGCGAACCGCCGGATCCCCAGGGGTGCCTTGGCGTAGGGCACGTCGAAGTGGACGGTGCCGTGGTCGTGCCGGCGACCGCGGACCGGTCCCCCGCTGGTGGTGACCGTGCTGAATTCGGCCGGAGTCATCCTGCGTCTCCTGTCTGGCTCAGTACCGGGGGAACGGGGCCCAGTTCTTGATCCCGAACCCACTGCCGCGGTGTTCGACCTCGAGCGCGCTGTGGCCGCTGAAGTGGGCGGGCAGGACCAGCGCGGCGGAGTCCGCGGCCCAGCCCAGCAACCGGCGGCGCGTCGCGCGGGCCTGCGCCGGGTCCTCGCAGAAGCAGCTGTTGTGCTCGGCGTGGGTGACCTGGAGCGGGGTGTGCATGAGGTCGCCCGCGAACAGCGCCCGGTCGCCGCCGGACTCCAGCTTCACCACGCTCGATCCGGGGGTGTGGCCGGGCGCGGCCTCCAGGCGCAGGTTGCCGTCGATGACGTGGCCGGCTTCCCACAACTGCACCTGGCCGGCGGCGTGCACCGGGGCCACGCTGTCCTCGAAGACGTTCTCGTTGACCCCGCCCGCGATCCCGGAGTTGTTCGCCGGGTTCCAGAACTCGAAGTCCGCCTCGGGCATCAGGTAGGTGGCGTTGGGGAACGTCGGCACCCAGTTTTCGCCGTCCCAGCGGGTGTTCCAGCCGACGTGGTCGACGTGCAAGTGCGTGTTGACCACCAGGTCCACGTCCTCCGGCCGGACGCCGGCGCGGGCGAGGGCACCCAGGTAGTCCAGGTCGAGGTGGTCCCACGCCGCCACCGCGGGCCGGGCCTTGCCGTTGCCGACGCCGGTGTCCACGACGATGGTCCGGCCGCCGCTGCGCAGCACCCACGACTGCATGGCGACGTGCACCATCGTGTCGTCCGCGCCGAGGTGGTCGGGCACCAGCCACTCGCGGTGCTCCTGCCAGGCCTCCTCGGGCACGTCGGGGAAGAACTGATCGGTGGGCATGATGGGGCCGTGCGTCTCCTCGACGCGGGTGACGGTGACCTCGCCCAGTGCGATCTGGTCCATGACGGTTCTCCTTGCGGTGAGGGGTTCGGTCAGCAGCCGAGGTCGGCGACGACGAGGTTCGGGTCCCGCCCGGTGACGTAGGCGGCGCTGAACACGTAGGCCGTGCGGCCGCGCACGGCCACCGAAGTCGGGTTCTGCAGGCCGTCGGCCGGGGTGAGCACGATCGAGTGGCTCCCGTCGGGCCGGACGAGCGCGACCTCGCTGGGGCCGTTGAGCGCGGCGAGCAGCTCGTCCCCCCGGCCGGTGAACGCGAAGTCGTCGATGCCTTCCAGCCCGGTGGCGACCGTGCGCACCGCGCCGGCGCTGCCGTCCCGCCGGATCGGGATGCGCAGCACGGTGCCCCGGTCGAGGTTCGTGGCCCAGACCGCACCCGCGTGCAGCTTCAGGCCGTTGGCGCCGAGGAAGCCGGTGGAAGCCAGTTCGGGAGCGGTCGACCAGGCGACCGGGGTGCCGCCGGCCGCGGGCACCCGCCACAGGGTGCCGAGCACGGAGTCGGTGACGTAGAGGGTGCCGCTGCCCTGGTCGAGGGCCAGGCCGTTGGGCAGGCCCTCGGCCGGGAGCGCGGCGATCCGCTGGGGCCGGCCGCCGGGCCGCAGCCGCCACACGCCGGTGAGGTCGGCCGTGCCGGTGGCGTAGAGGAAGTACAGCGTGCCGTCGGCCGCGCGGGTGATCCCGACGGTGAGCGGGAACCCGAGCACCGGCGTGTGGACTCCGCCGTCGGCGGGCGCGGCCAGGGTGGCCAGCACGCGGACGGCGCCGCTCGGCGAGATTTCGGCGATCTGACGTCCGGCCGCGAACGTGACGTCGGCGGCCCCGCCGGGCGCCAAGGCGACGTTTTCCGGCGTTTGCCCTGCGGCCAGGTCGAAGTGGGCGGCGATCCGCGCATCGCGCAGCGGTGCGGAGACGGCGGACGCGGGCGTGGCGGTCAGCGCGACGCTCGCGGCGGCCAGGACGGACGCGGACGTCATGGACCAGGGCAGCTTCTTGGACAACGTGGTTCCTTCGCTTGTTTTCGGGCGCGCGTCGGCGACACACCGGCGCGCGGGGGTGTGGTGGGGTCAGGTGGGCCGGGTCAGACCGGTGTCGAGGCCGGGGCGGTGTCCCGTTCGACCGCCTGGGCGAGCAGCGTCAGGGCGGCCTGGGCGGGCGAGCCCGGTTCCGCCGTCGTGACGACGACGGCGGGCCCCGGCCCGCTGCTCAGGGTCTGCTGGAGCACGGTGAGGGTGCCGACGAGCGGGTGCCGCATCTCGTACGGGGCGACCGCGCAGGCCTTGACCCGGTGGTCGGCCCACAGGCCGGCGAACTCGGGGCTCTTGGCGCTGAGCTCGCCCACCAGGGCGTGCAGCACCGCGTCGTCCGGGTGCTCCCCCGCCACCAGCCGCAGGTTCCCGACCACGGCGCGGGCTTTGGCCGCCCAGTCGGCGTAGAGCTCCCGGGTGTGGCCGTCGAGGAATACCAACCGGGCCATGTTCGGACGCTCGGCGGGCCGCGCCGGGGCCGCGAAGTCGAGGTGGCCGGCGAACAGCGCGTGCCCCAGCCGGTTCCAGGCCAGCACGTCGGTGCGCCGGCCGAGCACGATCGCGGGCACCCCGGCCAGTGCCTCCAGCAGCTGACCGGCCGCCTCGGTCACCCGTTCCGGTGCGGGACGCCGGTACCGGGGACGGCGCCGGTCGGCGCGGGCCAGGTCGTGCAGGTGCCGCCGCTCCGAGTCGTCCAGCCGCAGCGCCCCGGCGATCGCGTCGAGCACCTCGGCCGAAGCGCTGAGGGACTGTCCCTGCTCCAGCCGGGTGTAGTACGAGGCACTCACCCCGGCCAGCAGGGCCAGCTCTTCCCGGCGCAGCCCCGGCACGCGCCGGCGTTCGCCGTAGGTCGGCAGTCCGAGTTCTTCGGGCCGCACCTGGGCTCGCCGGGCCTGGAGGAAGGCTCCGAGCTGCGTCTTTCCGGTCATGGCTCCAGTATCGCCTCGCCTCGCCGCCGTCAGCCTGACCCAGCCGGGGGTGGGTAACGGCGGGGCTGGTTGCCGGGCGCCCGCGCGGGTGGACTCACCTCGTGACCATCACCAGTGACCTCGACGTGACCGGCTTCGCCTTCACCAGGAGCGCGTGGGTCGACGCCGCCCCCATCCGCGTCTACGAGCTGATCAGCGACGTCTCCGCGATCGGCCGGTGGAGCCCCACGGCGAGCGGCGTCGCCTACGACGACGGCGACGGCCCGTGGCCGGGCGCGTGGTTCAGCGGCGCCAACCGCCGGGAAGACCGCGAGTGGACCACCCGGTCCCAAGTGGAGAAAGCCGACCCGGGAACCGCGTTCAGCTTCGTCGTCGGCGGCACCGGCGACGGCATCGTCCGCTGGGCGTGGGACTTCCGGGCCCAGGGCAGCGGGAGCCTGGTCCGGCAGTCCTGGCGGCTGCTGCGCTTCGACCCCGTGCTGGGCCGGACCCTGGCCGAACTGGAGGCGCTGCGCGAGTACATGGCCGCCAGCGTCGAAACCACCCTGGCGGCGCTCGCGCAATGGGTCGCCGAGCAGGGCGGATCGCTACGGTAGCAACGACGGAACGGCCGGCCTCGCCTGACAGGCGAGGCCGGCACTCGTTCGTCGTGCATCAGCTGCGGCGCCTCTTCGAGCACCGCATCGCCCCGCAGAGCCAGGCCGCTCGTGCCGGCGACCGGGCCGTAGGTGGTGAAGGAGCGAGCCGATCCTCAGTGGACGGTGGCTGGTCACGGTGCCTACCGGCCGTCCCGCGACCGCGGCGCGACGAGCTGCTCGATGCGGCCGGTCTTCACGTCGTAGCGGTAGCCGGACACCCGGATGCGGCCGGACACGGTCGGTGCGTCGAGGATCGCCTGAACGTCGACCGGGACGGTGTCCGCCGGGTCGACGACCGCGGTCCGCCGGAGCTCCTCGTCGTCGAAACCGAGTTCGGCGAACCCCTTGCGCAGCTGTGGGTCGGCCATCAACGCCGACCCGCAGTCCGTGTGGTGGACGACCGCGATTTCGAACCACTCGGCGTCCGGGGTCTTGGTCTCGTGCAGGTAGCTGATCCACGCCAGATCGTCCAGAAAGGACTGGTTCGCCCGGCCGCCGACCGTGCGGGCGACGATGGCGTCCCCCAGCTCGAGGCCCATCGTGGCCGCCGGGTCCACCCGGGGGTCGATGCAGGTGAGGACGTAGACCTGCTTGTTCGGGATGAACGGGATGTCCGGAACCTTGGCCTTGGCGTCGGTTTCGGCGAAACGGGCGTTGTTGTCCAGCAGTTCCTTCAAGGTGCTCATGCCTCCAGGCTGCCGACGCGACGAAGACGGGACCAGGGGCAGGACAGCCACTTCGCGAAAGGCTTCGGCCACTACGACGCGCGCAGCGGCTCCCCCGCCGCGCGAGACTTCCGGTAAGCGGTCGGTGTCGTGCCGAGCTCGCGCGCCATGTGCAAGCGCAGGTTGGCCGCCGTGCCCAGCCCGGTGCGCTCCGCGATGTCTTCGACCGGCAACGGGGTCGACTCGAGCAGCCGCTGCGCTTCCAGCAGCCGCTGGGTGGCCAGCCAGCGCATCGGAGTCATGTCCGTCCGGGCGCGGAACTTGCGCGCGAAGCTGCGCTCCGGCATCCCCGCGTGCCGGGCCATCTGCGCGACAGTCAGTGGCCGGTGCATCTCCCCGACCATCCACCCGAACGTCGCGGACAGTCCGTCGTCTTCGCTGACCTGGCTCGCGAACTGCGCTTGCCCGCCCGGCCGGTGCGCCGCGACCACCAGGTACCGCGCAACCCGGGACGCGGCCGCCGCGCCGTGGTCCTGCCGGATCATGTGCAGGCACAGGTCGATTCCGGCGGAGAGGCCGGCGCTGGTCAGCAGCCGGCCGTTGTCGACGTAGAGAACGTCGGGATTCAGCCGGACCGCGGGGAACCGGCGCCGGAACTCCGCCGCCTCCCGCCAGTGCGTGGTCGCGACGTGACCGTCGAGCAAACCCGTGGCGGCCAACGCGAAAGCCCCGATGCACACCGACGCGATCCGCGCGCCGCGGGCGTACGCGGCCCGCAACGCCTCCAGCACCTCCCGCGGCGGGTCCACCAGCGGCCGGAAACCCGGCACGACGATCGTGTCCGCCCGTTCCAGCGCCTCCAGTCCACTTGCGACATCGATGGTGAACGGCGACTGGGTCGCCACGTGTCCCGGGTGCGGGGCGCAGACGTCGAAGCGGTAGAGGTCCGCCTGCTCCTGGTGCCCGAACGCCTGCGCGGCGATGGCGAGGTCGAAGGCGATCACCCCGGGCAGCACCAACGCGACGACGCGGTGCGGGTCGGACGGTGACGAACTCATGGGTCCGAGTGTCCCACTCCCCGTCCGGTCAGGACAGCTCACACGGTGGGTACGCACGACGACTCATGAGGGAAGCCGATCCGCAGGATCGCGGCGGCACCGGCGGCGGCGAGCACAACCGCCGCGCCCAGCAGCAGCGCAGGCTCGTAGCCATGGCGCAGGAGCGGCGCGACGACGAGCGGGCCGAGGATCTGCCCGAGCGAGTAGCCGACGGTCAGCAGCGCGACGGCACGCGGGAACCGCAGGTGGTTCCCGGTGGCGAGCGCGACGTTGCTGACCCCGATGAAGGTCGCTCCGAACAGGACCGCCGCCACCAGCGCCGCCACCATGCCGCCGAACAGGGCGGGAAGCGCGATCCCGGCCGCCTGGACCACCAGCGCGGCCAGGAGGACGTCGGGCCGGGCCCAGCGGCGGCCGAGCCGGGACCACACGATCGAGGACGGCATCGCGGCGAGCCCGACGACGATCCACGCCACGCCGCCGAGCCAGGGCGGTGTGGTCCGGGCGACGGCCGCCACCAGGAACGTGCCGGCGATGATGTACCCGATGCCCTCGAGGGTGTAGCTGGCGAACAGCGCGGTGAACCACCGGTGGGTCCGCGGCCGGGAACCGGGCTGCCGTTCGAGGGCCGGAGGCGGTTCCGGGGCGAGCCGCCAGGCCACCGCGGCGAGCACCGCGCACAGCCCGGCCGTGGCCCACCACGCGGTGCGCCAGCTCCCGGCGAGGGGGATCCCCAACACGAGCGCGCCGGACAGCACGATACCGAACCCGACGCCGCTGAAGCTCCAGCCGGGCAGGTGCGCCGGGTGGTCGCGCAGGTGGCTGAGGACCGAGCTGACCGCGAAGACGAACACGGCGCCGCTCGCGACACCCGCGAGAAAGCGCAACGCGATCCAGCCGGGTACGCCGGTGGTGAGCGGCATCGCGGCGAGGGTGGCCACGAGCAGGAGCAGCCAGCCGCGGTGGAAGCGGGCGGAGCGGCCGAGCACGGGCAGCATGCCGGCGACCGCGCCGAGCAGGTTCCCGACGTAGTTCGCGGTCGCCAGGGAGGCCGCCGCCGTCGCGGTGAGACCGGCGTACGCGGTCATCAGCGGGAGGATCGGCGTGTAGGCGAACCGGCCGACACCCATGCCCGCGGCGAGCGCCGCGGCGGCGCGGACCACGTGCGCCCAGGCCGCCCGCCGCTGCGTCGGGTGGCCACGGTGGAAGGAGAGCGTGCTCATCGAGGTTCCCATCGAGCGGTTCAGTGTTAGGTGCGGGAGATCAGGTGATCGGCGCGGTCCGCGGCGTAGCGGCGCGGCGCACATGCCGCCCTGGGCCGCGCCGGTGTGGGACCGGGCCGGGTAGAGCTTGGTGAGGGCCGCGGTGCGGGCGCGCCGGCCGGACTCGATGGCCGCGCGCATGCCGGTGCCCGCGATCACCACGTCGTACTTGTGGAACTGCATTCCCGCTCCTCCGGCACCGACGTCACTGGGTCCAGCGAAGCCGCCGTCGGACCGGAAGTCCACGACAGCCTGCCGAAGAGTGGTAGGCCTGGCTTCGCACCGCTGGTCGCCGCGGTGGCGTGTCACGCGGGTTACACCGCCGTTCACGGCGCGCGGTGCCCGGGAAACCCGGCTTAAGCTCTCGACATGGAACTCCGGCAGCTGAGGTACTTCGTCGCCGTCGCCCAGGAACTGCACTTCGGGCGGGCCGCGGAGCAGCTGCACATCTCGGGACCGGCCTTGTCCCAGCAGATCATCGCGCTGGAGAAGGAACTCGACGTCCAGCTGTTCGTCCGGAACCGGCGGACCGTCCGCTTGACCGAGGCCGGCCGGTCCCTGCTCGGCGACGCCCGCCAGATCCTCGCGCTGGCCGAGGGCGCCGGTCGGCGCGCTCGGAACCAGGCGGCCGAGGCGAGCCCGCTGCGGCTGGGTTACGTCAGCTGGCTACCGGACAATGTGGACTCACTCGTCGGCCCGGTGGTCGCGCTGCGCATCGACGACTGGGTGCTGCCGTCGCACGCGCAAGCCGACCGGGTCGCAGAAGGCAGCCTCGACCTCGCGTTCGCGTGGGTCACGGCCGCGGAGGTCGCCGAGCGAGGCCTGACCGCGCACCTGGTCCGAGCGGAGCCGCTCACCGCCACCTTGCCCGGGATCAGCGGCACCGAGCCGGTGGCCGCGGCCGAGGTCACGGTGCTGGTGGACGCGGACGTTTCGGCTTGGTCGTCGTGGAACCGGTTCGCCGCGGAGTTCGCCGCGCGGACGGGGGCGCGGGTCGAGAGGATTTCCGACGGCGGGATCACCGGTGAAGCGTTCCACGCCCACATCCGCCGCCTGGGCGCTCCCGTGCTCACTTCACCGAAGCGCCACACCGCGGCCGTGCCGCCCAGCCTGGGCCGACGACCGATCGCCGACCCGGTTCCCCTGTGGACGTGGTCGCTGCTGCACCGCGCCGACGACAGCCGCCCCGGGGTGGCGCACGTCGTCGAGTCCTTGACCGCGTTCGCCGAGAGCCGCCACTGGACGTCTTCACCATCGGCCCCGTGGTGGCTGCCCGGCGACGACCCGCACCACGCTGCCATCCGGGCCGGTGACTAGCGAGACCACGTCGACCCTTCGGTGAATCTCGACCACACGGCCAAGGCTTTGCTGAGTGCCGCGTTCGGCGACCGGGGCGGGACCGACATGGGTCCGCTCGTCACGCACGAGCACCGAGAGCGGGTGCTCTCTACGTCGAGTCCGGGCGGGTCGAGGGTGCGGTGACCGTCGTCGACCGACGCGAAATCCTGGATCAAGGCAGCGGGTATTTCCTCGGCGGCACCCTGTTCGACTGCGTTTCGGCGCACATGCGAGGCGAACCAGCACCGTCACGGCGCGTACACGGGTGCCTTGAGGCGCCGTGCCCCACCGCGATCAATCGAAAAAATTACGCGTGAGGCTTGGCACCTCGCCGGTGCACGGCGATTCTCTTCTCATGAACTGTCGTAGAAGGGCGCCGAACCCCGGACCGGGCGCCGCACCGAGCGACCCACCCTTCTGGCGCCTTGCTTTCCGTCTGCTGCCTGGTCCGGCGTGGGGTGTCACGTATGCCGTCCTGGGCATCGCCGGGGCAGTCGAACTGGCGTGCCGCGCACCGTATGCGGTGACCATCGCAACTTTGGCCGCGTTACCCGTCGGAGCCGCCGCTCGGTACGGCAAGACGTCGCCACGGCGTCGAGGGGAGATATCAGGGAAGGCTTGAGCGCGTCCGAACGGCCCCGTAGGCGTCCGGGTCGGGGACGTCCGCTTCAACATCGAGATTCACGTCGGATACCAACGCACAGCAAGATCCTTGGCTCGCGTACTCCGACAGCCATCGCGAGGACGGTAACCATGAGACGAGAGCGCCGATCGATCAGGGACGTCAGAAAGTCAACGTGGGCAATCTTCGGCACGATTGCCTTTGTCGTTCTCGTGACATACGCCCTCCGCCGGTGGCTGAGTCCCGGCGACTGGGCCGGCGTTGGCCAGTGGTTCGGCGGCCTGGGCGCGTTGATCGCAGCGTGGGTGGCCCTCCGGATCGCCAGCGACGAGCGGCGGCGCGAGAGCCGCCGAGACGCCGAGCGGCTTCGCGTACAGGCCTTCTCCATCGTCGGCGGAGTAGCAGGATCCGAAGACAGCAACGGCGTGCAGGTGTTCGTCCGAAATACCGGGCCCGAGCCTGTCGTGAACATCGACGTCGTTGCACTGCACGTCATCGGCCGCAGCGAGACATTCGTCGTCGAATGCGCGCCCACGAGCGAGCGCCGACAGGTTCTGCTGCCTGGTGAAGAGTGGCGAACGTGGGTGAAGCCGACGAACGAAGATCTTACCTCGGAGCTGCTCTTGAAGGTCATGGACGGCGGTCCTGTGCCGGAGGTGGTCTTCGACGATCTCGCTGCGACACGCTGGTACCGCATCGGCGACGGCGTGCCGAGGTCGTGACGAACCCACGCGTGCCGACAATGGGATGCCGGCTTACAGTCCGCCGGTAACGCATGTTCTCCAAGGGCTTGTTTCTTTCTCGTCAACTGATGTTCGGTGAAGCGCACTCGGTCTGCGCAACCTCGACCACGGTGGCCGCGGGGCCGCCGGCGTCCCGCTGCCGCGGACCTCGCGCGAGCAGTACACGGCCGGACCGCGCGTGCCTGCTGGTGCTCCGCTGCTGCCGGGCGCCCTGGTCTTCCAAGCCACCGCCGGGCGCATCCACCATGTCGGCCTGTACATCGGCGGCGTCGGCGCGACCAGGTCAGCCGCATCCAGTTGACCGCTGACGTCGACACCGCGCACCTGCATGCCTATCACCCGGGCGAGTCGACGTCCTGCCCACGAGGCGACTCAACCGCCGACGGGCTTCGTGCGTGGAGGGAGCGGCCAGGCCGTCGCGTGTTGACTGTCTGGTGAATTCCGCTCTGTTCCGTTTGTCCGTGTTCCGTGTTACGTTCGGTTGACGGGCCCGCGGTAGTGCTCCGGGCTCGGCGTGCCCGCCCGCCCGGAGTGCTTCGCCGTCCCCGCCAGGCCGGTGCGCGGTTCCGTGCGCGTCCGAAGGGGAGTCCGATGCGCCGTCTCTTCGTCCTGGTTTTCGCACTGCTGTGCACGATCGTTCCCGTGGTGCCCGCGGCCGACGCCGCCGTCGCACCCAAGCCACCGCCGTTGTCCACGCCGTGGACCTCGCAGGTGAGCACCACGAACCCGCTGCCCGAGTACCCGCGGCCCCAGATGACGCGGCCCGACTGGCAGTCGCTCAACGGTGAGTGGGAGTTTCTCAACCCCGCCACCGGCGCGAACGGCAGCGTCGACCGCTACGCCGCGCCGCCGCTCGGGCAGACCCTCCCCGAGCGCATCCTGGTGCCCTACCCGGTCGAATCCGCGTTGTCGGGCATCATGCGCAACGACGACCGCGACCTGATGTTCTACCGCCGCACCTTCACCGTGCCGGCGGCCTGGGCCGGGCGGCACGTGCAGCTGCACTTCGGCGCCGTCGACTACGAAGCCACCGTGTGGGTCAACGGCGTCCAGGTCGCCACGCACAAGGGCGGCTACGACCGGTTCGAAGCCGACATCACCGCGCGGCTGAACGGCGGCGCGAACGAGATCGTCGTGCGCGTCTACGACCCGACCAACGGCCGCGACGAGAAGCAGCCGGTCGGCAAGCAGGCCACCACTCCGTCGGACATCTTCTACACACCGACTTCGGGCATCTGGCAGACCGTCTGGCTCGAGCCGACCGCGCCGACGTCGATCTACTCCGTCGACATCCGCCCGAACCTCGCGGACAACACCGCACGCGTGCGGGTGTTCGGCCGCGGAGACGTCAGCGGCTACTCCGTGCTCGCCGAAGCGGTGACCGGCGGCACCGTCGCCGGCAGCGCGACCGGCGGCTTCACCGAGTTCTCGGTGCCGGTGCCGAACGCGCGGCGGTGGTCACCCGACGACCCGTTCCTCTACGACCTGCGCGTGTCGCTGCGCGACGCCGCGGGCACGACGGTCGACCAGGTCGTCAGCTACTTCGGCATGCGCGAGGTCGGCACGAAGAACGTCAACGGCGTGCTGCGCCCGACGCTCAACGGCGAGTTCGTGTTCCAGGTCGGCACGCTGGACCAGGGCTTCTGGCCCGACGGCCTGTACACCGCGCCGACCGACGCCGCACTGGCCTCGGACCTGCAGAAGCACAAGGACCTGGGCTTCACCATGGTCCGCAAGCACATCAAGGTCGAGCCGGCCCGCTGGTACTACTGGGCCGACAAGCTGGGGCTGCTGGTGTGGCAGGACATCCCGTCGACCACGAACGCGAACGCCGACCGCACGCCCGCGCAGATCGCCGAGTTCGAGACCGAAGCACGCGAGATCGTCGACGAGCACCGCTTCTCCCCCGCCGTCATCACCTACGTGCCGTTCAACGAAGGCTGGGGCGAGTGGAACCTCGCCGAGACCAGGCGCGTCACCACGAACATCAAGAACCAGGACCCGACGCGGCTGGTCGACGCGCACAGCGGGTTCAACTGCTGCGCGTCGAAGGGCGATCCGGGCACCGGGGACATCATCGACTGGCACGTGTACACCGGGCCCGACGCGCCCCGGCCGGCCGGGGCACGGGTGTCGGTGCTGGGCGAGTTCGGCGGGCTCGGCCTGCGCAACCCCGGGCACGAGTACAGCCCCACCGGCAGGTTCTTCGCCTACGAGCAGATGGCGAGCGCGGCGCAGCTGAACGACCGCTACACCGGCATGGTCCGGGACGCGAAACAGCTGATGACCACCAAGGGCCTCTCGGCGTTCGTCTACACCGAGATCACCGACGTCGAAGGCGAGTACAACGGGCTGCTCACCTACGACCGGCGGGTGCAGAAGGTCGACACCGCGCTGGTCCGCGCGGCACACACCGACCTGATCAACGCGTCGAAGAACCTGAACGCCGCGGTGCCGCTGACGCTCGGCCACATCCGGTCGTTCCGGGTGACCACGCCCGGGTACACCGACCGGTACCTGCGGCACGCGGACTCGTTCGCCCGCACCGACGTGCTGACCACGGGCAGCGCCGACGGACCGCGGCAGGACGGCTCGTTCCGGACCGTCGCGGGCCTCGCGAACCCGCGGTGCTTCTCGTTCGAAGCGGTCAACTTCCCCGGGAAGTTCCTCCGGCACGCCGACAACCGCGTCCGCATCGACAGCGACACCGGCGGCACGTTCGCCGCCGACGCCACCTGGTGCGACCGCCCGGGTCTCGCCGCCGGCGGGACGTCGTTCGAGTCGCTCAACCTGCCGGGCCGGTACCTTCGGCACTACGGCGAAACCGTGTACCTGGCCGTGAGCGGCGGCCCGAACCCGTGGGACACCGCGACGAGCTTCGCCGCCGACGCGACCTGGGACGTCTCGGCGCCGGCGCTGTGGCGCAGTTCGGTGCCCCTGGCGGTGAACGCGCGGCAGTCGCTGCGGGTGACGACGTGGGGCTACACCGACCGCTACCTCCGGCACGCGGGCGGCCTCGCCTACACCGAGGTGGTGAACAGCGGCAGCAGCGCGTTGCTCAAGCAGGACGCGACATACACGGTGCGGCGCGGGCTCGGCGAGTCGTCGTGCTACTCGTTCGAGTCGGTGAACTACCCCGGGCAGTTCCTGCGGCACCAGGACGGGCGCGTCCGCAACTCGGTCGACGACGGATCGGCCCTGATGCACGCCGACGCGACGTTCTGCACGCGGCCGGGGCTGGGCGGCACCGGCGTGACGTTCGAGTCGCTCAACATCCCGGGCGCGTTCCTGCGCCACTTCGATTCCGCGGTCTACATCGCTTCCGGTGGCGGAACGGGTTCCGACCGTCCCCAGACGGTGACGGCGGACAGCAGCTGGACCGTCGCGGCCCCCTGGGCCCCGTGAGCGGAGCCGGTCCGGTGTGGACACTCCACACCGGACCGGGCGCAGAGCCGCTATCGCCGTTGTTCTTCGAGCGAGGGATCGCGCACCTCGATCACGATCGGTGCGTCGCCGTCCGCGTCCTGGAGCCGCCATACCCGCGCACGCGCGCCCACCCCCGGCACCTGAGCCTGAAAGAGCATCGGCGATCGCGAGGTCGCCCGCTCCCACATCGCGCACACCCGTCCCTTCTCGGTGTCGACGACGAGCGTGAAGCTATCGACACCGCCGTCCTCGATGGTGGAGACCGTGCGCGCGCAGACCCTGCCTTCGAGCAACTCGATTCGGTCCGTCGCCTCCGCCCAGCGAGCGCGGGCGCGCGTGCGTTCAGCGCTGCGGGCGACGGCGGCGAAATACGCGATCCACAGCACGACAACGAGGGCCGTGAACACGAGGGTGAAGAGGAGGGAGAACCACCAGCCGGGGGTCGGCTCCGTCCACAGCAGGACGCTCGCCTCGACGCCCCCCACCGCGCAAAGGACGAGGAGCACCAAGAGCACGGCGCGGCTGGTCGTTCGCAGCGGGCCACGAACCGGCAACTCGACGGGCGGCGCCGGATCCGGCCAGCGGTCGACCAGTACCACGACCTGCCCTGCAGACACCGAGTTCGATTCGGCCATGGCGGGAGTCTACGGGGCCCCTTCACAGCGGTGCCAACGCCGCGCGCGGCGCCGGGGGCCTCCCGCCACAACCGCAGGTCCTCGACCTGGCTTGCCCGCGCAGTCGACGGAGCAAGCGGTATCGCTATTGCCGTCGGGAGCCCGCGTTTTCGCAGTCGTCCACCGAGATGATGCCCGCCTCGACCGGCGCGGTTTTTCCGTACTGTGCTCCCGTGATCACGAAGACCAGGCCACCCTTCCGAGGGCCACGGAGGTCGTCGAGGGGAATGGTGAACCGGCTGTACCCCGCCGGCATGGGCGAGGACATTCGCGTCCACTTCCCGGCGTTGCCGAGGTCACGGTTGACGAAGAAGTCCTGATTGTCGTTGTCCGTGACGATGATCGTTCCGTTCGGCCCACCCGAGTCCGTCCACGACACCACGGGCGCTCCGTTCGGCGCGTCACCATTCCGGTCGAGGAGCGGGGTGTCCCTGGAAAACCGGAACGACTCCGGGTCCTTCGCGATCCGGTAGTGCACGTGGTAGCTGTAATTGTTTTGATCGGGGTTGTCCGGGTCGTCGGGCGCCCCGAATTCGTAGGTCATGATCCACCGGCCCCTGTTCAGCTTGGCCACGGTGGTCATGCCCGGTCGTTCGGGGTACGTCAGCCCGGTCGCATCGTCGACCACGGGACCCCACGTGTGCAGGTCCGTGCTGGTCTGGTGGGCGAGCTTCTGACCGAAGCGCGGGTCCCGCTGGTCGGAGTAGTAGCAGATCAGCCTGTTGTCGTGCAGCAGCAGGAAAGGCTCCCACACCGGCGTCGCGCCGTTCGTCGTGTCGGGCGGTCCGCCCCGGGCAACCGTGCTCAGGAACTGCCAGGTGAGTCCGCCATCCTTGCTGGCATAAAGCCGGATATTGGTGCTGGTGAAGCTGTCCAGCCAGTTGCAGGCGAAGAGCAACGCGCCCTTGGGCAAGCCGGCGAACGCCCTGGGCAGTTCGTACAGGAACGGCTGAAGGGAGAATCCGGTGGCCTCGTCGGCGTTGGGCACACTGCCCCGCTGCTCCCAGGTGCGGCCACCGTCGTCGCTCCGGTAGAGCGGGAAACCCGGACCGCCTCCCCCTTGGAACGTCGCGAGCAGCGTCCGCGACATCCCGGCAGGTCGCCCGGCGGTAAGACGCACGGCCCGGGCGTAGGACGCCCACCCTCCCGGGTTCGCCACGACAACGGGCCCGAACGGAGTCTCTCCAGGCACCTTTTCCGTCTCCGCGAACGCCGGCCCGGCCAGTCCCCACGTCGCCCCGACAGCAACGCCTGCGCCTGCGCCGAGGAACATCCGACGGGAAAACTGCGAACGGCCGCCGGGCGGATCATCTGCGTGTGCTGAGTGGCGATCCTGCACGATTGCCTCCTCGGTGACGCCCCCGCCCACCACGCACGCCCGGGTGCATGGCCTCGATTCTTGCGGAGAAGGTGCGGGGTCGGCAGCGCCTCGGTGGACCACTTCGTCTGGATAGTGAACTAAACTCGCCGACCTGGCCACTGTCAAGGACGAGGAACCGTATCCACGGCGCGTATGGCCGAATTCAGGATATGTAATTTACTTGAGACGAACTACACGGCCCTGATGCCCCGGCCCGTCCCGGCCACCGCACTGCTCGCGGCGGCCGGGAAACCCAACCCCGCCCGGACAAGCGGGACCCCCGGGCGTCGAAGCCGCGCTCAGGCGGCGCGGTGCTCCACCTCGTCACCGCGGTAGGGGCCGGGCTTCGGGCGCGGCTTCCCGCCCGGGAAGGCCAGGCGCAGGATCGTGCGGTGCACCGTGCCGAGCTGGCGGGACAGCGGACCGGTGTTGTACGGCAGGCCGTAGCGCCGGCAGATGTCGCGCACCTGCGGGGCGATCTCGGCGTAGCGGCTGCTGGGCATGTCCGGGAACAGGTGGTGCTCGACCTGGTACCCGAGGTTGCCGCTGAGCAGGTGGAACAGCGGGGAGCCGGTGATGTTCGCCGCGCCGACCAGCTGCCGGACGTACCAGCCGCCGCGGGTTTCGTCGCGGACCTCGTCCTGGCTGAACGTGTAGGTCTGGTCGGGGAAGTGGCCGCAGAAGATGATCGAATGCGCCCACACGTTGCGGATGATGTTCGCCGTGAAGTCGGCCCGGAACGTCGCGGCGAACGTCCCGCCGCCTTCCTTCCGGACGGCGGCGAGCTGCGCCCGGATCGCGCCCCGCACCCCCCGGCCGCGGGCGCGGTCGGCCAGGACCCGGCGCCGCGAACGGGGCTCGGGCTGCCGCAGCCTGCCGACGGCGGTCGCCGCGAGCGCGCTCACCAGCGGCCAGCCGACGTAGTCCTTCAGGATCTGGTCGCGGGCCTTGCCCGAGATGCCCTTGATGTCGTGCCAGACGTCCTTCAGCGGCTTCTTCCCGGCGCGGATGGCCTCGATGTCCAGGTCGTGGACCGCGACCCCCCATTCGAAGAAGGCCATCAGCAGGAGGTTGTACAGCGGCTGCGCCAGGTACGCCGGGTGCCACCGCTGGTGCGGGTCGATCCGCATGATCTCGTAGCCGAGGTCTTTGTCCTTGCCGCGGATGTTGGTGTAGGTGTGGTGGATGTAGTTGTGCGAGTGCTTCCACGCCGCCGCCGTCGAAGCGGTGTCCCAGTCCCAAGTGGACGAATGGATGGCGGGGTCGTTCATCCAGTCCCACTGGCCGTGCAGGACGTTGTGCCCGATCTCCATGTTCTCCAGGATCTTCGCGACCGCCAGGCAGCCGGTGCCCGCCGTCCAGGCCACTTTGGACCGGGAGCCGAGCAGCAGGACCCGGCCCGCGACCGCGATCTGCCGGTGCAGCCGGATGACGCCCTTGATGTACCGGCGGTCGCGCTCGCCGAGGTCGGCGCGGACCCGGTCGTGGATGGCGTCGAACTCGCGGGCGAGCTCGGCGAGCTGGGCCTCGTTCAGGTGGGCGAACGGGTGCGTTGTCGGGGACATGGGTTCCTTTCCGCGCTCAGAGGTCGACCGTGACCCGGCCTTCGGCGCCGTGCACGCAGGTGCGCACGATCTCGTTGTGCATCTCGCTGACGACGTTGGTGCGCAGGTCGCGGATCCGCCCTTCCCGGATCGGCAGCACGCACGTGTGGCAGACACCCACCCGGCAGCCGAATGGCATGGCCACGCCCGCGTCCTCGCCGGCGACGAGGATCGGGGTGCCGGGCGGGCAGTCCGCGTCGACGTTGCGGTGGGTGAAGTGCACCGTCCCCCCTGCCCCTTCGGCGCCGTCCCCGCCGACGATGGGCTGGAACCGCTCGTGGTGCAGCCGGACGGCGGTGCCGTGCTCGGTCCAGTGCGCCTGGAGTGCGTCGAGGAGCTCGCCGGGGCCGCAGGCGTAGCTTTCCCGCTCCCGCCAGTCCGGGCACCGGGTGTCCAGCTCGGCCGGGGTGAACCGGCCGTCCCGGCCGGTGATGCGCAACTGGAGCCGGAAGCCCTCGTGCTGCTTCTCGAGCGCGGCCAGTTCGTCGCCGAAGATGACGCCGTCCTCGTCCCGCGCGGAGTGGATGTGCACGACGTCGTGCAGCCCCGGGCCGTCCGCCAGGTGCCGGAGCATGCTCATCACCGGGGTGATGCCGCTGCCCGCCGTGACGAACAGCAGGCCGCGGCCGAGCCGGTCCGGCAGCGTGAACGACCCTTCGACCTCGCCGAGCCGGACCAGCTCACCCGGCCGCGCCTGCTCGACCAGGTACGGCGAGACGACCCCGCCGTCGACCTTCTTGGGCGTGACCGAGATGAGCCCGTCCGCGCGGTCCGGGCTCGAGGTCAGGGAGTACGCCCGCCAGTGGTGGACGCCGTCGATGACCACGCCCAGCCGCACGTACTGACCGGGCCGGTGCCCGACCCAGTCGTAGCCGGGGCGGATCAGCACGGTGGCCGCCCCGCCGCGCTCGGGTTCGACCCGCTCGACCCGCCCGCGCAGCTCCCGGGTCGACCACAGGGGGTTGATCAGTTCCAGGTAGTCGTCCGGCCGCAGCGGGGTGAACAGCCAGCGCAGCGCGCGCAACGCCCGGCGCCGCAGCGGCGACGCCGGAGGGCGCATCCCCGTTTCGGCCATCACGCACCACCCCGGACGCGGCGGGCGGCGCTGCCGGGCCAGTCGAAGGCGAACATGCCAATTGAGTGTACAGGCGTGCACTCAATGCGCAGCGCGAGTGGCCGCGGACCGGCTTCGGCTCGATCGGCGGCCCGGTCCGAGCACCATTTACTGTGGTGCTCCGGGAACGGGCCATGACCTGGTCCACACGCTGCGCGCACGCCCGGGTGCCGAGCGCCCACCTCGAGGGAGCCCCACATGGAAGACAACCTGCTTCGGGAGCGGGACGCCGTACGAAGAGTCGACGACGTCACCGCCGCGCTGGATCGGCTGGCCGACACCTTCGTGGAGGAAGAGGAGCTGCTGACGGCTCTGCAGCGGGTGTGCCGTCAGGTCATCCACGCGGTGCCGGACGCGGAAATCGCGAGTATCACGCTGATGCGCGACGGGGCGCCGTACACGGCGACCGCCACCGACGACAGCGCGCACCGGGTCGACCGGGCACAGTACGAGGCGGGCCGGGGACCCTGCCTGGAGGCCGCCCGGACCGGCGAACTCCAGCAGGTCCGGGTGACCGAGGTGGCACACCGATGGCCGGAGTTCGCCGCGGCCGCGGCCGAGTCCACGGTCGTCGCCTACCTGTCCGCCCCGCTGGTCGTCGACCACCAGTACCACGGCTCGCTCAACCTGTACGACACCGGCGGCAACAGCTTCGGCGCCCTCGACGCGGCCCTGCTCGACCTGTACACCGCCGCGGCCGAAGGCGCGCTGCGCAGCACCCGGCGGCACCAGGTCGCCCGCGAGACCATGGGCCAGCTGCGCACCGCGCTGACGTCCCGCGCGGTGATCGACCAGGCGAAGGGCATCCTCATGGCCCTGCACTGCATCCCGTCCGAGGAGGCTTTCGAGCTGCTGGTCAAGGCGTCGCAGGAGCAGAACCTGAAACTGCGGGAAGTCGCCCAGAACTTCGTGACCACGGCCACGCAGCAGCGGCCATCGACCTCGTAACGGTCGAGGTCACGGACTGACGCCGCAGTCGAACAGCACGCCGGCCGTGGCCGCGTCCGGGCCGATCCGCGCCGGCGGTACCGGGCGGCAGTTCCTCGCCTCCCACCTGACCCGCCGGGTCAGCTCCCCCGCGTCGGCCGCCGTCGCGGTGGTGGCCTGCTTCGCCCCGGCGCGGGCGATGTCGACGAACACCTGCGGCAGCAGCACGAACCGCAGCTTCCCGGCCGCGACCCACTGCGGGAGCTCCGCGGCCGGCGGCGCCGGGTCGAAGCCGAGGTAGCCGCCGAGCGGCGCCACACGTGCGTCGGTGTTCAGCAGGAACGGGTCCGCCCCGTACGTGCCGCCCTCCACCGCCAGGGTGATCTCGGCCGGCGACGCCTGCGCGAACGCGAGCACCTGGCGCTGACCGGCGCCGAGCCGGTACGCGCTGTCGATGAACCGGACGTACCCGGCCGCGGCACCCGCACCGGTGTTGGCGCCGACGATGGTGTGCAGCGCGGCCGTCGACGGTGGCCCGGCAGCCGGGTCGGCGCTCTCCAGCACGCTCTTCGGCCGCACCGCGGTGTCGGCGACGAAGGCCGCCGGCCCGGCCACGACGGCGACCAGGCCGATCACGGCTGCGACGCGGGTAGCCCGCACGAGCGCCGCGACGACGGCGAGCAACGCCAGCGCCGCCACGGTGTACCGCAGCCACGGCAGCCAGTCCGGGGTCCGGTGGAGCAGGACGTAGGCGAGCACCGCCGTCCCCGCCACCGCGGCCGGCAGGACGAACCGGGCCCGGCCGCGGGACCAGCTCGCGGCCGTGACCAGGCCCGCGGCGGCGAGTGCCGCGATGGCCGGGGCCAGCTCGGCGGTGTAGTACGCGTGGAAGATGCCGCCGGTGAACGAGAACACCGCTGCCCCGGCGATCAGCCAGCCACCCCACAGCACCCAGCCCGCCTTCGTCCGCGGCGCGGCTCCGCGCGCGCGGCACGCGGCGACGACCAAGGACACCACCGCGAGCGGCAGCAGCCAGGCGATCTGCCCGCCGACCTCCGCGTCGAACAGCCGCAGCGGGCCGGCGACGCCGCCGAGTGCCGCGCCGGCCGTGGCGCTGTAGCCGCCGCCGATTCCGGTCGTGCCGCCGACCAGCCGCGTCAGGCCGTTGTAGCCGAAGGCCAGCTGCCACACCGACCCGTCCGTGGTGCTGCCGACGAACGGCTTGGCGCCCGGCCACACGGTGACGACGACCGGCCACGACAGCGACACGGCGAGCGTCACCGCGCCGGCCAGCCCGAGCCAGGCCAGCCGCCGGCCGCGTGAGCCGGGCGCCGCGACGAAGAACGCCAACGCCAGACCCGGCAGCACGATCCACGCGGCGAGCATTTTCGTGAGGAAGCCCAGTCCGACGAAGACCCCCGCGCCGACGAGCCACCGGGCGTCGTCGATGGCCCGGGTGACGCAGTACGCGGCGAGCAACAGCAGGAGCAGCAAAAGGGTGTCGGGCAGGTTGTCGCGGTTGATCGCCGCGACGATCGGCGTCAGCGCGAAGAGCGCCGCGGCGAGCAACGCGGTCCGCGCGCCGGCCCAGCGGCGCACCACCCGGTGCAGCACGAGCACCGCGGCCACGCCCTCGACGACCTGGACCAGGGCGATCGCCCACGGGTGGAACCCGAAGACGGCCACGCCGAGCGCCTGCATCCAGAAGGCGAGCGGCGGTTTGTCGACCGTGACGACTCCCGCCGGGTCGAAGCCCGCGAAGAAGAACGCCGTGGCGTCGTGCGACATCGAATGCACGGCCGCCGCGTAGTACGGCTGCAGCGCCCGGCTCCCCAGTGCCCAGCCCCACACCACAGCGGCGACGGCCGAGATCACCCCCACCGCGATCCGCTCGCCCCGCCCGGTCCGCACCTCGGCCATCCCCACCACGTCTCCCCCTCCGGTCACCGCCGGGAACGCTAGGGCGCCACGCCGCCGGAATCTTCAAGCTGCGGATTGAAGGGGCCGTCCACCCGGGGGTTGAGCCGGTCGGCGACCGCACGGACGATGGCCGGCTCCTGCCCGATCAGAAGTCGAGGCCGAAGAGAGCAGCGGCGTTGGCCGAGGAGAACTTGCGCCGGTCCTCGTCGGAGGCGAAGCGCCCGAGGAAGGAGGTGATCTCGTCCCGGGTGGGCTGCTGGAAGGGGTAGTCGGTGGAGAAGAGCAACCGATCCGTGGTGGTCACCGAGAGGACGTGGTGCAGCAGGGCGGGGTTGAACATGCCGGAGCTGGTGATGTGGAAGTTCGACCGGATGTAGTCGGTCACCGGCCGTTGCAGGTGGGCGACGCGGGAGAGGCTGTCGGCCCGGTCCAGCCAGAACAGCAGCAGCTCACCCCAGTGCCCGAGCACGATCTGCAGTTGCGGGTGCCGGTCGAAGGTGCCGCGCAGGATGAGGCGCAGCGCCGCGGTGGCGGTGTCCAGGTGCCACCCCCAGCCGAAGGTGGCCAGGCCGAGGTCGGTCAGGTCGTCGAAACCACGGTAGGAGGCGTCACGCAGCGCGGACGAGGGAATCTGCGGGTGGATGAAGACCGGTTGACCGAGTTCCGCGGCCGCGGCGAAGAAGTCCTCGTAGACCGGATCGTCGAGGAAGCGGTCACCGGATCGGCCGTAGACCATGGTGCCGACGTGGCCCAGGCCGGCGGCCCTGGCGAGTTCGCCGGCCACGTGTTGGGGGCGGACAGGGGCAAGGTCGACAGCGCGCGGAACCGGGCCGGGTTGCCGTCGACGGCCGCGGCGGCGATGTCGTTGGCCGCGCGGCTCAGCCGCACGGCCTGGTCGGCGGGCAGCGGGTGGGTTCCCGGTGGGGTCAGGGCGAGTATCGACACGTCGATGCCCTGCGCGTCCATGGCGGCGATCCGGCCGTCACCGAGATCTTCCAGACGCTGCCCGTGGTCGCCCATCTCGTTGAAGAACAGGCTTTCGTCCGGGTGCGGCACGGCTTTGAGCGCAGTGGTGAGCTCCGGCATGATCCAGTGCTCTTCGATGGCGATGAGAGTCATGGTGAGTCCTTGCGGGGCCGAATACCCGATCAGCTGATAGTTATCATTCGATAGACAACCTATCGACGCCTCCCACCCCACCACAAGTTCGCTGTCAGGTGACAACTATCACTTGACAGCAAAGTTAGCCTGTCCGAGTGGACGAGGGACGCACTGCGCGGCTGTTCGAGCTGGCGGATCTGATCTTGGCGGTGGGCCGCCACATCGAGGCGGCCAAGGAAGCCGAAGGCGAGAGCGGAACCCCCTTGGAAGGCGCCGTGATGCGGTTCGTCGACCGTCACCCGGGCACGACGGCCAGGGCGGCGGCCGAGGCCACGCAGCTGATCTCCAGCAACTTCAGCAGAGCGGTCCGGGGTTTGGAGCAAAAAGGCCTGCTGCGCCGCGAGGTCGATCCCCACGACGCGCGGCGGGTGCGCCTGTACTCCACCGAAAAAGCGCACGAGAACCTGCAGCAGCTACGCCTCATCTGGTCCCGGCTGCTCGACGGGGCCGTGAGCGAAACCGACGACATCGACCCCGTTGTGTCCGCCCTCCGCCACATCGAAACCCACCTGGTCACCCGCTCCGGCGGCAGTGGCACTCGATAGTTCCCGCGGTCGTCCAGGCCGCTCATGAGTCCTTTGTGGATGGATGCCGGCCGACAGCGCTACCGGGATTGATCCGTGGCAGGCACCGGATCATCGTCGCGCGTCGCCCGGTCACGCAGGAGGGCGGCGGCCCGCACCGACCAGTCGTGGTGTTCCTGCTCGAACCGACGGCCGCGCAAGCACGTCAGGTAGGGCCCGATCGGAGATCCGTCGCGCAGGTAGGTCTCCTCGTCGAGATCACCGCGGTACCGCCGCAGGATCTTGTCGAGGATCTCCACCTTGGCCGCGGCCGCCGCGGCTCGTTGCTCCAGTTGCGCGATCACCGGTGCCGCGTCGATGTGGTCGACGGCTTGGACCTTGACCAGCAGGTCGTCGCGGATGAACGACGGCTTGCTCGCGGTGGCGGCGAAGTGCGCCAGTTCGGCGAGGCCGGCGTCGGTGACCGTGAACAGCCGTTTGTTGGGACGGGCCTGCTGGACCACCTCCCGGCCGCTGATCAACCCGTCGTTCTCGAGCTTGGACAGCTCCAGGTAGAGCTGCTGCGGCCGGGCGTACCAGAAGTTGGCGACACCCACGTCGAACGCCTTGGCCAGCTCGTAGCCGCTGTACTCGCCGGACAGCAACGCCGCGAGCACCGCATGCCGCAGACTCACCGGCGCATCTCCTCGTCGTCGACACCGGGGCAAGCCCATCATAGGCCTGGTTATGATTAGTCAACATTATGACTAGGAGGAGGCTGCGGTGAGGACCGAGGAGCCCGTTCGGAGCGGCAAGTACCTGCGCTACGTCGCATTGGGTGACAGCCAAACCGAAGGCGTCGGCGACGGTGACGACATCGTGGGCCTCCGGGGCTGGGCCGACCGGCTCGCCGAACACCTCGCCATCGCCAATCCCGACCTCCGGTACGCCAACCTCGCCGTCCGCGGCCGCCGCGCGGGCGAAGTCCGGGCCGAGCAACTCGGGCCGGCTCTCGCCCTGCGTCCCGACCTGGCCACCGTCGTCGCCGGGGTCAACGACCTGCTCCGGCTCCGGGTCGAACCCGCCACGGTGGCCGATCACCTGGAAGCGATGTTCGCCGCGCTCACCGAGTCCGGAGCCCGCGTCGCGACCCTGACCTTTCCCGACCTCACCAGGATCATCCCGCTCGCCCGGCCGGTCCGCTCCCGCATCCTCGACATCAACGACCGGATCCGCGCCGCCGCCGCCCGGCACGGAGTCGCCGTCGCGGAGATCGCCCGGCACCCCTCCGTCGCCGACCGCCGGTTCTGGAGCGAGGACCGGCTGCACTGCAGCCCCCTCGGGCACCAACTGATCGCCGACGCGGTCGCGCACGCCCTGCAACTGCCGGGCAGCAACGATTCCTGGAACGAACCGGCACCACCGTTGCCCGCCCCACCGTCGACGCAGTGGCGCGCCACCGCGGAACTGCGCTGGGCGGCCACCTTCCTCGGCCCCTGGCTCGGCAGGCGCCTGCGCGGCCAGTCCTCCGGAGACCAGCGCACGGCCAAACACCCCCAGCTCCACCGCATCGAGCCGCCGCCGGACCGGACGAGCGCGCCGGCGACCTGAGCGCCCGGCGTATCGTCGGAAAGCGTGGAGAAGCGCGTCGCGGAGGAGTTGATCGAGGGGGCCCGCGCCGAGACCGAGCGGCTGGTCACGGCGTTGGCTCGGCAACGCGACGACATCGTGGCGGCGTCCCAGTTCGACAGCGGCGACGACGAACACGACCCCGAAGGCGCGACCATCGCCTTCGAGCGGGCACAGGTCCAGGCCTTGCTGCGGCAGGCGCAGGACGACCTCGCGGCGCTCGGGAAGGCCGCCGACCGGGTGGACGCCGGTGTCTACGAAGTCTGTGAACGCTGTGGCGGCCCGATCGCGGAGGACCGGCTGCTCGCCCTGCCGGCCACGCGGATCTGCATCACCTGCGCGAACCGGAGATGACGACGCGGGTGTCCGAATCGGACGGCAGCTCGACGTCCCGGGCGATCGCGCTCACCTCTCCGGCTGCGCCAGGAGCGCCTTCGCGACGTCGTCGGCGTGCGTGATGATCGCCTCGTGCGTTCCCGGCACGAGAACCGGCTCGACGCCGAGCCGGGCGGCCAGCTCCGCGCCGGGCCGGGCGAGCGCCTGGTCGCGCTCGGCGAGGAGGTACGTCATCGGCACGTCGAGGCCGGCCAAGCCGACCTCGCCGAGGGCGTCGAGCATGTAGCCGCCCGGCTGCGGCACCAGCAGTTCGTGGACCAGCCGCTGCACCTGCTCGGGCTCGTCCTGCATGAGCGACTCACGGAACGCGGCGAAGTCCAGCTCGAAGGCGAAGTTCGCCGACGCCTCGATCGTGGCGCGGAGGTAGGCACCGACCTCGGGCCCCATGGCGTCGGCCATCGACTCGCCCGCCCGCGGCACGAACGCGCTGACCATCGCGACGGCGCCCAGCCGCTCCCCCAGCCTCCGGGCGGCACCGGCGATCGGGATGCCGCCCCAGCTGTGGCCCACCAGCACGACGTCGGTCAGGTCCCGCCGCTCGACCTCGGCGACCAGGTACGCCACGGCGTCCGCCAACCGCACCTCGCGCGGGTCGTCCCCCGCCGACATGCCGGGCATCGTCAGTGCGACGGCCCGGTGGCCCGCGCCGGCGATCCGCCGCGCCACCGGGTGCCAGGCCCACCCGCCGTGCCACGCGCCCGGTACGAAGACGTAGTCCACCGATCCCCCTCTGACTGAAGTAGCCATCCACTCACTGGAGTCACACTCCAGCGAGTCGAGAGCTACGCTACCACGGTGCCCACCAAGAACACCGGCGGCAGGCGAGCCGAATACGCCGCCGCGACCCGGCAGGCCATCCACGACGCCGCCCGGGAACTGTTCGTCGCCAAGGGATACTTCGCGACGACGGTCGACGACATCGCCGCGGCCGCCCGGGTCGCCCCCGCCTCGGTGTACGCCGTCGTCGGGGGGAAGCAGGGCCTGCTCACCGCGATCATCGAAGCCAGGACCACCGCGCTGGACGTCGAAGAGACCTACGCCCGCATCTCGTCCTTCGAGGACGCCGACGAGCTGCTCCGTTTCATCACCCACGCCACCCGCGTCCGGTTCGAGAACGCCCGGGACCTCATGCGCGTGATCACCGACACCGCACCCCACGACCCGGCTGCGGCCCGGGCCCTGCGTGCCGCCCACGCCAGCCTTCGCACCGGCCTGGACCTCACCGCGCGACGCCTGGCCGACCTGGCTGCCCTTCGCGACGACGTCGACGCCGAAGCGGCCACCGATACGCTGTGGTTCCACCTCAGCAACGCGGCGTACTTCATGCTCACCGACGACAACAACTGGTCCCTCGACAAGGCCGAGGGCTGGCTGCTCGCATCCCTGCGAACGGCGCTCCTCCGGCCGGCAGGCTGACCGCTCACGCCCGCAACGGACCTCGCCCAAGCTCTAAAAACCGGACCGGCCGGCCCGATCCAAGCTCACGGGACCGGTGGCCGCGGCCAGCCGCAGCTTGGTCTCGGCGGCACTGCCGGGAGCGGCGGTCATGATCACGATCTTGAGCTCGGTGTCCCCGTCTCCCAGCACGTCGCAGTTCACCTCGATCGGGCCCACCGAAGGGTGGTCGATCGTCTTCTCGTCCTCGCGGTGAGCGGCCACCGCGCCGGTGGCCCACAGCTGCGCGAACCGCCTGTTGCCCGCGGTCAGCTCGCGGATCAGCCCGGCGAGGCGGGCATCGTGCGGGAACCGTCCGGTGGCGCGGCGCAGGTCGGCGACGACGGCGAGGTCCGTGGTCCCGGCGTCGAGTTCGGTCACCGGCCACCGGGCCAGGCGAGCGGGGCCCGCGTCCAGCGGGAAGCGGTCGCGGGCGAAGTTGCGCAGGCGGGGTTCCGACGACGAGGGATCGCCCAGCAGCGCGGCCCAGCTGCGGTTCCACCAGACCAGCTGCCAGTCGGCCGCGAACACCGCGACCGCGACGTCGCCGAGCCGGGAGAGCACCCGGTGGACGCCGGGCGGGATGTGGTCGGAGACCGTGCCGTCCGCAGGCGGGGTGAGCCCGGCGAGCCGGTACAGGTGATCCCGTTCGGAGGCCGAGAGTTGCAGGGCCCGCGCGAGGGAGGCGACCACCTGCACCGAGGGCGTGGTGGCCCGGCCCTGCTCCAGGCGCACGACGTAGTCGACCGACAGGCCGGCGAGGTCGGCGAGCTCCTCGCGGCGCAGCCCGGCCGTGCGGCGGTTGCGGCTCACCGGCAACGCCGCGGCCGACGGCGGCAGGCGATCCCGCCAGGTGCGGATCATCGCGCCCAGCCCGGTCCCGGGTGTCGTGGTCACGACCCCATCTTGCCCCGCCACGGACGCCGGGCCCGGCCACGACGGTGGTACTGCTGTTCCTACCGTCGGGGCATCCCTGGCCGGCCGCGCTCGGCGGGCCGAGGATCGACGGCATGACGATCACCTTCATCACCGGAGCGAACAAGGGTCTCGGCCGCGAGACCGCCCGCCGTCTCGTCGAAGCCGGCCACACCGTGCTGCTCGGAGCCCGCGACCCGGAGGCCGGGGCGAGGGCCGCCGCCGCGGTCGGCGCGCGATTCGTGTCCATCGACGTGACCGACGACGCGTCCGTCGCCGCCGCGGCGGCCGACGTCGCCGAGCACGAGGGCGCGATCGACGTGCTGATCAACAACGCGGGCATCCACGGCCCGGCCGGCGATCCCTCCGGCCTGACCGGCGCCGAAGCGCTCGGTGTCTTCGACGTCAACGTCGCCGGAGTCGTCCGGACGACCACCGCGTTCCTGCCGCTCCTGCGCCGGTCGGCGGATCCCGTCATCATCAACGTCAGCAGCGGCATGGGGTCGCTCGCCCTGACCCACGACCCGTCGCGGGCCGAGTCCAAGGTCGTCGCGCCGCTCTACACCGCCTCGAAGGCGGCGCTGACGATGCTGACCACGCAGTACGCGAAAGCGTTTCCCGGCATCCGCGTCAACGCCGCCGACCCCGGCTACACGGCGACCGACCTCAACGGCCACAGCGGCCCGCAGACCGTCACCGAGGGCACCGACGCCATCGTCGGACTGGCCACCGAGCGGCCCGGCGCCGGCTCGGGGCGGTTCGTCGACCGGACGGGCGAGGTCGCCTGGTCCTGAGGGCGGATCGCGGCGGTCGTCCACAGGCGGGGCGCAGGCCCCCAGAGCGTGTCGCCTGACTATTCGATCTCCCGGGCCGAGGATGGGCAAATGGTGCGCGCTGAGGTGTTCTGCGAGGAGTTGCGGGCGTTCATCGAGCCGGGGTGGCCCAGTTCCGGTGTGTGGGCGGGTCACTGACGTGGCACGGCCGACAGCTCGGGTGCTGACGTTGCTCGAGCTACTGCAGTCCGGTGGCACCCGGACCTCGGCCGAGCTGGCCGAGCGGTTGAACGTGGACGGACGCACGGTGCGCCGGTACGTGGAGCACCTGCGTGATCTCGGCATCCCGGTGGATTCCGTGCGTGGCCGGCACGGCGGTTACCGGCTGGCGCGCCACTACCGGATGCCCCCGTTGATGCTCACCGACGAGGAAGCGCTGGCGGTCGTCTGGGGGCTTCTCCAGACGGGCCGGTCGAGGTCCGGGCCGGCCTCGATCGGTGACGTGGAGGCCGCCACCTCGAAGGTGCGCCGGGTGCTGCCGCCCGCCCTGGCCCGGCAGATCGACGCGGTGGTCGAAACCGTGAACTTCACGGGCGGCCGGATCGGCGAGGCCGAGCGCACCGAGGGCGGCGAGGAGGCCGGCGCGAGAGTGCTTCTCGGACTGGCGCAGGCGGCGCGGGACCGGCGTCCGATTGCCTTCGACTACCTGCCGCGGCACGGACGTGCCCGGTCACGCACCGTCCACCCGCACGGCATCGTTGCCGTGCAGGGGCTGCTCTACCTCACCGGCCACGACGTCGACCGCCAGGCGGAGCGGACGTTCCGCCTCGACCGCATCGCCGGCCTGCGCCTGCTGGACGGCACCTTCGAGGTGCCGGACGACCTGAACCCGGTCCAGCGGGTGCTGGGCCCGCTCGCCGCGGGGCCCGGGCGGCATGAGGTGTCCGTGCTCGTCGACGCCGACGCCACGCAGGTGCGGGGGTTGTTCCCGGAGACGCTGGCGTCGGTCGAACCGGTGGCCGGCGTCTCCGGGAACGGTCAGTGGCTGAGGATTTTCGTCCGTGCGGAACGACTGGAATGGGTCGCGAGCAGGTTGGCCGCTCTCGATCGGCCGTTCGTCATCGAGCAGCCCGAAGCTCTGCACGGCGTCGTTGCCGCGCTGGGACGGAAGCTGATCGTCGCTGCCGGCGACAACTCAGCGTAGGACCGGTGGCATCTGGGGTGTGCGGTTCTGCTGCAGTTGCCGCGCCTGCGGCGTGACCGGTGTGTAGAGGTTGACGAGTGCGCCTTCGGGGTCGCGGATCAGGACGGACAGGTTGCCCCAGGGCATCAACGTCGGCTCCTGCACGATGTCGAGGTCGTCGCCGAGTTCGGCCTTCAAGTGGGCGAACAGGGCTTTGACGTCCTCCACGACGAACTCGACGATGGCGGTGCGGTTGGCGGCCGCCCGCGGTGGGTTGTCCGTGATGAAAGCGACCCGCTCCGGCGTGCTGAGCGCGAAGGTCGCGGACGGTGTCACCAGCTCGACGAAGTCGTCGGTCAGGTACTGCGGGGTGGCGCCGGTGAGGACCGCGTAGAAGCGGACGAGCCGCGGCAGGTCGTCGGTGATCACGCGGACGGAGGCCAGCTGGACGGTGTTCGGTGTCATGATCGCGACGCTATCCCCGATACCGGACACAACCTGTCCGGATTGGGCCACCGCGACCAATGGGCGCTGCCCTCGCTCGGCGCTTCGGCCGTACCGCTGTTTTCCGCCGGACCGCCCGGGCCTGTCGAGATTGCCAGCAGGGGGCCGGATTCCTAGGATCTCGGCACCACGAGCCGGAGTGCTCGATCATCTGGGAGTTCGGAGGTTCACCGATGGCGCGTGCCGGCCGGCGAAGAGCCAGCAGCGGGCTCGACCGCCGAGGAGGTGCTGCGGAAGGCCGGGGCTGGGGGCGTCCGATCGGGACAGGCGAGTTTCCGCGGCTCCCCGGGGAGCCGCGGAAAGCGGACGCCGCCCAGGAGGAGCGCCGCGCGCGGCTGGAACGGCAGGCCTGGGAAGCGGCAGGCGCGCAGCTGCGTGCGGGCACGCGGATCCGCTGGGCGGTCGTGGTCGCAGGCGCGGCCGTGGTGGTGGCCGGCATCGCCGTGCTGACGACGATGTCCCGCCCGGCGCAGCCGCCGCGCGAGGCGGCGTTGTGGTCGGTGCCGCTCGAGCCGGCCGTCCCGCTGCCGTCGAGCAGCATCCCGGCTCCGTCCGCCGCGCCCGCGACTTCGGCCACGATGGCCGCCACGACCTCGGCCACGCCGACACCGCCGCCGACCCGCCGGAGCGTCACCCCGCCGCCACCGCCGGCCGCCCCGGCCGCCCCTGCCCCGCACTGCCCGACCGCCGAAACGGCGAAGCTCAACGACGACGCGAACGGCATCGTCTACAACGGACCGTGGTACGCCGCCGGCCGGCGCGGCCTCGGCGACTTCCACGACGACGTCCACGCCACGAGGGCGGACGGCAGCTGGGTCAGCCACACCTTCACCGGGATCGGCATCGCGCTGGTCAGCGAGACCTACTCCGACGAGGGCCGGATGGACATCTACCTCGACGAAGTCTTCCAGCGCACCGTCGACACCACGAGCCAGGTCCGGCACGCCCAGCAGAGCGTGTTCAGCGCCTGCGGCCTGTCCCCGGGCCGCCACACCATCCGGGCCGTCAAGCGCAGCGGCACCTACATGCTGCTGGACCGCTTCGACGTCACACCGTGAGCCGGTCGCGCAGGGACAAGGACCGCGCGCGCAAAGGCAAGCCGGGAACAGCCCGGGAATCTCATACTTCCGGTCCAAGCCGACCGAAGACGGTCCCGTCGACCGAGGAGCAGCCATGAGCGGATCGGGTCCCGGGCAGGACAGCACCTCGCTCGCCAAGAACGTCCTGGGCGTGCCCGGCATCGTGTTCCTGGTGCTGGCCGCGGTGGCGCCGCTGACCGGGATGGTCGTGGTCGCGGCCATCGGCATCGCCGTCGGCAACGGCGGCGGCATGGTCGCCGCGTTCCTCCTCGCCACGGTCGTGCTGCTGCTGTTCGCCGTCGGCTACGCCCAGATGTCGAAGGTCCTGACCAGCGCGGGCGGCTTCTACGCCTTCGTCGTCAAGGGCCTGGGCAGGACCATGGGCCTGGTCGCCGGGTTCGTCGCGATGCTCGGCTACAACTGCTTCGTCGCCGGCGCCATCGGCACCAGCGGGTTCTTCACCGGCGCCGTCCTCGAGGACGTCTTCGGGCTGGACCTCGACTGGATCGTCTGGAGCGCGGTCTCGGTCGTGCTGGTCTTCCTGCTCAGCCGGCGCGGCATCGACGTCAGCGCGAAGGTCCTCGGCGTCTCCCTGGTCCTCGAGGTGTCCATCCTGCTGATCATGGACTTCGGCGTGCTGTTCCGGCACGGCTTCTCCTTCGACGTCTTCGATCCGTCCGTCATGCTCCAGGGCGCGAGCGGGCTGGCGTTGCTGTTCGCCGCGAACGCCTTCATCGGCTTCGAAGCGACCGCCCTGTTCGGCGAAGAAGCGAAGAACCCCAAGCGGACGATCCCGCGGGCGACCTACATCGCCATCGGCTTCATCGGGGTCTTCGCCGCCTTCACCACCTGGGCCGTGGTCACCGCGATCGGCGTCGCGCAGGCCCAGGACGTCGCCACCGCGCACCTGTCCACCGGAGACCTCGTGTTCTCGGTGTCGCAGGACTACCTCGGCGACGCGCTGACCAAGGTGATGATGCTGCTGCTCGTGGTCAGCCTGTTCGCGGCCCTGCTGGCCCTGCACAACTCGGCGACCCGCTACCTCTACGCCCTGGGCCGCGTCGGCGTCCTGCCCCGGCTGCTGGGCCGCACCCGCGCCCGCAACGGCGCGCCCCAGCACGCCGCCCTCGCCCAGCTGGCCTTCGGCTCGGTGGTGGCACTGCTGTTCCGGCTCGCCGGACTCGACCCGGTCGCCGACCTGACGGCCAGCATGACCGGCTTCGGCACGCTCGGCATCCTCGCCCTGCAGCTGCTCGCGGCGCTGGCGATCCTGGTCCACTTCCGCCGCACCCGCGACCCCCGGCTCACCCGGACGCTGCTCGCGCCCGGCCTGGGTGCGGTGGGCCTCGGGCTGATCGTGACCCTGGCGATCATCAACTTCCCGACCCTGGCCGGCTCCAGCAACGGCCTCGTCCCCCAGCTGCCCTGGCTGCTGCTGATCGTCGCTCTGGCCGGGCTGCTGGCCGCTGTCTGGCTGCGCAAGCGCCGCCCGGCCGTGTACCAGGCCTTGGACACCGACCTCGAACGCGAGCCGGCCGCCACCCTCAGCAGGGTAGAAGAAACGTCGTGACCGAGCTTCCGACACCGCGAACCGGCTCATCGGAGGGTCGGGGGTCTCGTCCTCCGACCGGGCGACAACGACTGCCCGGCGGTCAGGAGCCGGTGGGGCTCTGGTCGTCGCGGCGGGTGCTGCCGGCTTGGCGGGCGGCCCATTCCTGCCCCCAGGCGGCCAGGCGGCGGCGGTTCAGCACGTGCACGGCGCCGCGGTAGGCGAACACGAACAACGACACCGCCGCCGCCCAGAGGGTTGCCGCGCCCAGCGGGGCGCCGAGGACCGCTGCCGTCATCGTCAACGGGCGCTCCGCCGGTGCGCCCGTTTCGTCCACCCAGATCTCGACCGCGTGGCCCGCGACCGTGCCCGCCGGCGCTGCCACCTCGCCCACTCGCTGCTGTCCGTCGCGCGTGCGCCACGTCGCCTGCGTCGGAGCGGAGTCGAAGGGCGTTCCGCCGCGTCCCCCGGAGACCGGCTCGGGACCGTCGGCCAGCAGGACCGCCGTCACCGTGTAGCGCGTGGCCGTCTGCGCACGGGATTCGGCCGCCGTGGCCGAGTATTCGCCGATGCCGAGCAGCACCGCTCCCCCGCTGCCGCCAGCGACAGGAGGATGACCAGCGCCAGGAGCCGGGCCTGCAGCCGGTCCGACGGGCGGACCAGCGGGCCGCGGCCCGGCAGGAGACTGCGCCGGAGCCGGGTCAACCGCATCCTGGTGTCCATCGCTCCTGCCCTCCGGTTTTCTCGGGAACGTGTACCGGTCCGGTTCGGGTGACTTCGGGCCCTGGCCGCGACAGCGCTCTCCGTCTCCCCGCTGGAGATCCCGGCCCTGCGACACTCGGCCGCGCACCTGCACACCGCCGTGGCGGCATGACCGGCATCAACGTGGTCGCCGCAGACCGGCGCGTACCAGGGTGGTGACCTGGGCCGGCAACCCGATCACCGAGCCGGCCAGGCCGACGACCAGCACGATCCTCGCCGTCAGCGCCCAGTCGAAACTGCTGACGGCGAAGTCGAAGGGGAAGACCTGCCACAGCCGCACCAGGGCGGCCAGTCCTGCGCACGTCGTCACCACGCCGTCGAGGGCGACGAGCCACTCGGGGTCCTGCCACAGCTGGACCAGGCCGGTGACCAGACCCGCGACCAGCGCGAGGTCGACCAGGCCGAGCACCGCCGGGAACGCCGGGGTCAGAAACGGCAGCACGTCCCAGCCGGGCCAGGCGTTGACCAGGACCAGCAGGATGCCGTTGAGCACGACCCCGACGAGGTAACCGGCCCGCCGGGTCCGGACGGATGGTCGGCGCTTCCGCACACTGGTCGTCATCGTGGTCTCCGTTCCTCCACCACGATCGTCGGCCGGCGGACGGTCGGGAGGCAGAGTCCTTGGTCCACGGCGGCGAGCCCTAAGGTCCGCGGTGCAGCACCTCGGCCACGGCCCGGCGCGGGCTGGGCGGGTCCGCTTCCGCGGTGTAGCCGATGCGGAGGAGGGCCTGGGGGAAACCGGCGAGCCCGAGGTCTTCGCCCAGCGCCGAGCGCACCTCCGGCAGGTGCAGCGGCTGGGTCAGGACCGCGCCCGCCAGGCCGAGGTCGACGGCGGCGAGCCAGGCGCGTTCCATCGCGTAGCCGACCCGGACGTGGTCGAGCCGCGAGTCGTCGGCGGTCACGAAGAGCAGCAGCGTCTCGCCGGCCAGGCGACGCTCGAGTTCCGGGATTTGCGGGATTTCGGTCGCGCGGCGGACCAGGCCGGCCCAGGGCACCGAACCGGCCGGAATCCGGCTGGCGGGGATGCCGACGCCGTGCCGGTGGGCCGGTTCGTCCCGGATCGTCCACAAGGACAGCTCGCGCTGGTAGGCGCCGTCCTGCCGGAAGGTTTCCGCGGCGAAGTGCAGCAGCCGGGCCACGGTGGCGACCTCGTGGACGGGACGGGCCGCCACCCCCGGCGCCCCGCCCGCCGCGGCGATCCGCCGCACCACGGCCGTCGGCACCGCCACGCCTTCGAACGGCGCGCGGTGACTGGCCCGGCGGGCGATCGCCCCGTAGCAGCGGAGCTCCTCGATCGCCGGCGCGGCCGGTTCGCCGACGTCGATCCGGGCCAGGAGATCCGGCTGTCCGTCCTCGGGCAGGAACGCCACCGTGCAGGAGCGGCCCAGCGTGCGGACCGCCAGCTCGAGATTGGCCACGGCGGCACCGCAGGAGGCGGCGCGGTCCCGGCCGTGCGGGTCGTGGTGCGGGAGCGCCGGTTCGGAACGTTCGCGCACCGACAGCTGCGACGAAGTCACCTCGAGCAACCAGGGCTGCGTGTTGTGCACCGACGGCGCCCGCATCATCGACCGGACCAGCACGTCGGTCTCGGCGGGCGTCCAGCCCGGTGCTTCCACAGTGGACACAAGATCACCCCATCCGGGACAGGTGCGGGAAAATCCGCCGGTGCCGGCGCAGGCGGTCCAGCAGCTCGCCGCGGTCACCGCGCAAAGCCGGCGGCACGGGTGGCGCGGACGTGCCACCGGCGGACCGGATCGCCGCGACGAAGCCGCGGACCCGGGCCGGGCTGGGCACAAGCTCGCCGCCGAGGTAGGCCAGCACCAGCAGGTCCTCGCCGGAATGGGTTTCCATGGCGAACGCCCAGCCGTGCCGTTCGTCCCACAGCAGCGCCATGTCCCGGCCGGGGTGGCGGGGCAGGCGCACGTCGAGGGCGATGTACGCCGAGGCGGGGGTGTCGAGGTCCACCGTGCAGGACTCCTCCCCCACGCCGACCGCGGCGCTCACCGCGGCCAGGTAGCCGGTCAGCCCGCTGCGCAGGCCGTGATCACGGTCGATTCCGGTGAGCAGGGAAATCACGCTCCAACGCCGGGTTTCGTGCACCGGCCACAGCGGACCGGCTCGGTTCGGGACCCGACGGTACGTTCGCGCGTGCGCCTGCGGATGGCGTCGTCGGTCCCTCGGGGCAGGGACTTTCGTCACTTGCATTCCGCGGCCCGGCCGGACGCCCGCGACTGGTGGCCGGTGTCCCCGGTCCCGGTGACTTTCGTCCCCGGCGCGTGGGCCGCCCGCAAGCCGATCCTGGCCTCATGCACGGACCATGGGCCGACGTGCGAGAGACCCACATCGGTGCGGTCTTCCTCGTCGGGGACCTCGCGTACAAGCTGAAGAAGCCGGTCGACCTCGGCTTCCTGGACTTCTCGACGCGCGAAGCACGCGAACGGGCGTGCCACCGGGAGGTGGCGCTCAACCGGCGGCTGGCACCGGACGTCTACCACGGCGTTGCCGACGTCACCGGTCCCGGCGGCGAGGTCCGCGACCACTTGGTGGTGATGCGCCGGATGCCCGAGGAGCGGCGGCTCTCGACCCTGGTCCGGCGCGGCACGCCGCTGACCGCGGCGATCCGGGCGCTGGCCCGGCAACTGGCCGCCTTCCACGCCCGGGCGGCACGCGGGCCGGAAATCGACGCCGACGAGACCCGCGACGCCGTCCGGAACCGGTGGCGTGACAGCTTCGCGCAGGTCCGGCCCTTCCACGGCGAGGTGCTCGACCCGGCCACCGCCGGCGAGATCGAAGAACTCACCGAGGAGTTCCTCGCCGGCCGCGAACCGCTGTTCGACCGCCGGATCGCCGAGGGGCACGTCGTCGACGGGCACGGGGACCTGCTGGCCGATGACATCTTCTGGCTCGAAGACGGTCCGCGCGTGCTGGACTGCCTGGAGTTCGACGACCACCTCCGGCACGTCGACGTGCTCGACGACGTCGCCTTCCTCGCGATGGACCTCGAGCGGCTCGGCGCTCCCCGGCTCGGCGAACAACTCCTGCGCGACTACCGCGAGTTCGCCGGAGACCCCGCTCCCCCGGCGCTGGTGCACCACTACCTCGCCTACCGCGCGTTCGTCCGCGCCAAGGTCGCCTGTCTCCGCCACGCGCAGGGCGATCCGCAGGCGGCCGGGCTGGCCCGCGAGTACGCCGACCTCACGCTGGCGCACCTGCGGTTCGGCCGGGTCCGCCTGATCCTCGTCGGCGGCGAGCCGGGCACCGGCAAGTCCACCGTCGCCGGCGGGCTCGCCGACCGGCTCGGCGCCACGTTGCTGCAGTCCGACCGGCTGCGCAAGGAACTGGCCGGGCTCACGCCGGTCCGGCGGCCCGCCGAGGGCTACCGCGAAGGCCTCTACGACGCCGACCACACGGACGCGACCTACACCGAACTCACCCGTCGTGCCGGCGAACTGCTGGCGCTCGGCGAGACCGTGGTGCTGGACGCGTCGTGGAACGCGGCGCGGCACCGCGCACTGGCCGCCGCGGCCGCCGGGCGGACGAGCAGCCCGCTGGCCGCGATCCGGTGCCTGGCACCGGAAGCGATCGCCGCGCACCGCATCATGACGCGGACCAGTGCGTTGTCGGACGCGACCCCGGACATCGCCCGCCGGATGGCCACGGACGCCGACCCGTGGCCCGAAGCGCATCCACTGCAGACCGCCGGCACGCCCGCGGAATCGCTCGCGCGCGCCGTGGCCTGTCTGATCCCCGAGCACCGAAAGTCCCCTGAGCGAAGGCACTCCGGCCCTCCCGGCAGCGGGCACCGCGGTGCGAAGGTCGAGCCGGAAACCACCCCCGAGGACGAGGAAAGCCGATGACGGACCGAGCATTCCCGGACGACTTCACCGTCAAGACGGCGGTCGCGATGGCGGTCCGCGCACCGTCGGTGCACAACTCCCAGCCGTGGTTCTGGCGGGTCGGCCACAGTTCGCTGCACCTCTACGCCGACCCGGACCGGCGGTTGCCGGAGACCGACCCGGACGGCCGTGACCTCGTTCTCAGCTGCGGTGCCGCGCTGCACCACGCCCGGGTCGGCTTCGCCGCGCTCGGCTGGGCCGCGGAAGTGCACCGGCTGCCCAACCCCGGCGAACCCGACCACCTCGCCGCGATCACGCTGCACCCGCACGACCCGTCGCAGGACGAGATCGCGATGGCTGCCGCAATCCCGCGACGGCGGACCGACCGGCGCCGCCACAGCTCCTGGGTGGTCCCGCGCGGGCACATCGAAGCGATGTCCCGGGCGGCCGCACTGGAAGGCACCGTGCTGCAGGCCGCCGGGAACTCCGCGCGCTACTACCTGGCGACGGCGATCGAGGAGGCCGCGGACCGGCACGCCGGTGATCCGGCGTACCGCACGGAACTGGCGGCGTGGAGCGGGCGCCACGTGTCCCCCGACGGGGTCCCGGCCCGCAACACCCCGGCACCGGACGACACGCCGGGTGCGCTGCGGACCCGGCCCTTCGCCGACCCGCTCCTGGCCCAGCCGGCCGGGGCCAAGGCCGAGGACGACGAGACGGTCCTGCTCGTGCTGAGCACCGCCTCCGACGACCGCATGTCGCGGCTGCGGGCGGGCGAAGCGACGAGTGCGGTGCTGCTGACGGCGAACGCGTTCGGGCTGTCGTCGTGCCCGCTGACCGAGCCGCTGGAACTGCCGGACGTCCGCGACACCGTGACCGAGCACGTCACCGGCGGGTCGTTCCCCCAGATGGTGCTGCGCATCGGCTGGGCCCCCGCCAACGCCGAGCCGCTGCCCGCCACCCCGCGCCGCGACCTCGATGACGTGCTGCAGCCGCTCGAAGCTCCCCCGAAGCACTTCCAAGCCCACTAGCGAAGGAGCCGGTCATGCCGTACTGGAATCACCCCTGGACCATGGGCTGGGCCGGCGGCATCGGCATGCTGGTGCTGATGGCGCTGGTCTTGGCCGCGCTCGTCGTCCTCGCCGTCGTCCTCGCCCGGCGGGGACCGCAGCCGCCACCGCCTGCCGACACGGCCCGGCGGATCCTCGACGAACGGTTCGCCCGCGGCGAGATCGACCAGGAGGAGTACGAACGCCGCCGGGACGCCCTCACGAGGACGCGATGACCCCTGCGCGGCCGCGGCCACCACGGCGAAAACCGGTGTGCCGGGAAACCGCCGATCGGCGGAGGTTCCGGGTGTTCACCCGGTTCGACCTCCAGGACCAGGTCCGGCGAGTCGTCATCGACATCGCGTACTGAGAGGACGTCATGGACCGGCTCAGCCCGCTCGACGCCGCGTTCCTCGAGATCGAGGACGAGGACCCGGGATCGTCGCTGGCCATCGCCTCGGTCGCGATCGCCGAGGGACCGGTGCCGGACCAGGACGAATTCGTCGCGGCCGTGCTCGCGCGGCTGGCCGGGGTCCCGCGGTACCGGCAGAAGGTGCGCACGGTGCCGTTCGACCTCGGGCCGCCGGTGTGGGTCGACGACCCGGCGTTCGACCCTCCCGCGCACTTCGGGCGGGTCGCGCTTCCGGCGCCGCGCGACGAGAACGCGCTCTGCGAACTGGTCGCCCTGCTGATGGGCGAACGGCTCGAACGCGACCGGCCGCTGTGGGAGTTCTGGGTGATCGAGGGCCTGCCGGACAGGCGCTGGGCGATCCTGACCAAGGTGCACCACGCCCTCGCCGACGGACTGGCGGCGACGCGGCTGCAGACCGTCCTGTTCGGCGACGCCCCGGCCGACCCGCAGCCGGCCGCCGAGGCGGCCGACCCGGGCACGGCCAAGCTGCTGCTGGACGCGGCCGGCTCGCTGCTGCGGACACCGTGGACACTGACCCGCCTGCTCGGCCGGGAGCTGCTGCACCCGAACCGGCTGGCCCGCCGCGTCAGCGATGCCGCCCGCGGTCTCGCGGCGATGACATCCGCGCTGCTCCCGGTGTCGCCCACACCGTTGACCGGCCCGCTCGGGCGCGACCGGCGCTACGCGACCGTCTCCGTACCGCTGGCCGACGTCCAGGCCGTCGCGCGGGCGTTCGACGTCACGGTGAACGACGTCCTGCTGGCCGCGGTCGCCGGCGGATTCCGGGAACTGCTGCTGCAGCGCGGCGAGACGCCCGCCGCCGACAGCGTGCGGTCGCTGGTGCCGGTGTCCGTGCGGACCGGCACCACGCTCGACAACGAGGTCTCACTCCTGCTGCCGCTGCTGCCGGTCGACCTGGCCGACCCGGCGCAGCGGCTGGTCCGGGTGCACCGGCGGCTGGGCACGCTGAAGGCCGCCAAGGAGGCCGACGCCGGCGCGCTGCTCACCGCCACCGCGGCGCACCAGCCGTTCGCCCCGGTGGCGTGGGCGATCCGGGCGGCGGCGCACCTGCCGCAGCGCAACATCGTCACGGTGGCGACCAACGTGCGCGGTCCCGCCGAGCCGCTGTCCGCACTGGGCCGCCCGATCGTCCGGATCCACCCGTACGTGCCCATCGCGCTGCGGGTGCGGATCGGCGTGGCCATGCTCAGCTACGCCGGTGAGGTGACGTTCGGGATCACGGCGGACGCGGACAAGGTTCCCGACACCGACGTGCTCGCCAAGGCGATCGAGCGGGAGTTCCCGGCGCTGCTGGCGGAGGTCCGCTGATCACCGGCCGGCCGCGGCGGCGAATTCCGCCGCCAGCGCGTCGACCAGTGCCTCCGGGTCGCGGATCAGCTTCCGATCGGTGCCGAAGCCGAACCGCACTTCGCCGGCGTAGCTGAAGATGCAGACGGTGATCGCCTGGCGGCCGCTGCAGGGTGCCCAGCCGACGATCCCGGACACCTCCGCACCCGCCAGCGTCATGCGCGCCCGCGGGCCGGGCACGTTCGTCAGCACCCCGACCGCCTTGCCGGCGAAGAACCGGCTCAGCGGCAAGCCGACCGGCGCCGGGCTCCGCGCGATCGCGTACTGCACCCCGAACGTCAGCGCGGGCTCGAAGGAATCGCGGATCCGGGCCACCCGCCGGTGGACCTCGGCGAGGCGCTCGGCGAACGTCCGGCGGCCCAGCGGCAGCCGGGCCAGCACCAGGGAGAAGTGGTTGCCGAGGGTGGCCGGGAGCTCGCCGTCGAAGGACGACAGGCTCACCGGGATCAGCCAGCCCAGGTCCGACGGCCCGGGTCGGGCAGTTCCGTGAGCCGTGAAGTACCGGTCGAGTGCCCCGGCGACGAGCGCGGTGCAGACGTCGTTGATCGTCGTCCCGGTGTCGTGGCCGATCCGGCCGAGGGTGACCAGCGGGACCGGGTCGCTCCAGGCCGCGGTCTTCTCGACGCCCGGTTCGCCGTCCCACAGCCCGGTGGCCGTGGACGGGCCGAGCAGCTCGCCGGTCCCGGTCGCGCTGTGCCAGAGCGTCGTCGCCGCGCTCGCGACGGTGTCGACCGCACGCCGGGGGCCGCCGTCGAGAGCTGCCGAAAGGAAGCCGGCGACGGCACCCGTGGCCCCCACCGCCGCCGTCGCGCCGAGCAACGGCACGGCGACCACGGACTCCAGCACGGGGTGCACGCGGGCCGCCTGCTGCTGGACCCGCGCGCCGGTCTCGTCGAGGGCGCGGAGCACGGTGGCGCCGAGCCGGACCACCGGCTGAGCCACCGGTTCTCGGTGGGGCGCGGCCCCGCCGACCTTCGCGTGCGGCGCTGTCTCGCCCTCGACCGGATCCAGGAGGCTGAACAGGACCTGCGTCAACCGGATGCCGTCGGCCATCGCGTGGTGGGTGCGGCAGACGAGCGCGCTGCCGCCGCGGTAACCCTGCAGCAGGTCGATGCTCCACAGTGGACGCTTCGGGTCGAGCGGCTCACTGCGCCGCGCCGCGACGAACGCCTGCAGAGCTGTCTGGTCGGCGGGTGCCGGGAGGTCCTGCACGACGAGGTGCTTGCCGAGGTCGAAGCCGGGATCGGTCTCCCAGGCCAGGGTGCGGCCGTGCCGGACCGCTCGCTGGAAGTACACCGGGTACCGCGCGAGCAGGCGGTCGGACACCAGCGACCGCAGGCGTGCGGGGTCCACCGGGGTCCGTGTCCAGAGCACGGAGGTGACGACCATCAGGTTCTCGGGCCGGTCCAGGTGCAGCCACAGGCTGTCCTGCGCCGGTATCCGGCGGTGCGGCCCGACGGTTTTCCGCGTGTTCGGCACCGTTCCACTGTGCGGCGGCAGCGGATCGGGCGAAAAGGGCCGGAAGTCCTCCGGCCGCGCAGCCGAGGACCCTCCCGCCGCTCCCCGTCCGGGCGCATCGTGAACGCATCGGCCGGCCCACCGGAGCATCGGAGAAGACTCATGTCCCCCACCCACGTAGTCGTCCTGGGCAGCGGGTTCGCCGGGCTGGAGACGGCGTTCGCGCTGCGCGCGCTGGCGAACCCGGACCGCGTCCGGATCACCCTCGTCTCCGACCGGGACGACTTCCTGTTCCGCCCCGACGGCATCTACCTGCCCTTCGGCGCGGCCGAGGCGCCGCTGCACGTGCCACTCGCAAAACCGTTGCGGCGCCGGGAGATCGAGGCCAGGGTGGCCATCGCCGAAGGCGTCGACACCCAGCGCGGCGTCGTGCACACCTCCCACGAACCGGTGCCGTACGACCACCTGGTCATCGCCACCGGCGCCGCGATGCGCCCCGAGGAGGTGCCCGGCCTGGCGGAGTACGCGCGCACCGTGTGGACGCCGGGGCAGCTGCACGCACTGGGCGAGCAGCTGCAGTGGGTGGCGCAGCACGCCCGGCACGGCCGCCTGCAGCAGGTCCTGTTCCTCGTGCCGCCCGGCAACAAGTGCGCCGGCCCGCTGTACGAGATCACGCTGATGCTGGACACCTGGCTGCGCCGTCGCGAAGTCCGCGACAACGTCCAGATCGCCTTCGCCACCTCCGAAAGGAGCTTCGTGCAGGCATTCGGGCCCAAGCTCCACGACGTGGTGGCGGCGGAGTTCGCCGCCCGTGGCATCGAGGGCCGCACCGGCGTGGAACCCGACAAGGTGAGCGAGCTCGAAGTGGCGTTCACCGACGGCTCGGCGCAGGAGTTCGACCTGCTGGTGGCGTTCCCGCCGTACGTGGCCGCCCAGCGCTTCGAGGGCCTCCCCGCCGACGACCGCGGCTTCCTCGTCTGCGAGGAACGCAAGCGCGAAGTGCTCGGGCACCCGGGCGTCTACGCGCCCGGCGACGCCGGCGACTTCCCGGTCAAGCAGGCGTTCCTGGCCCTCCTGCAGGCTCAGGCGGTGGCCGGGCAGATCGCCGCCGACGCCGGCGTGCACCTGCCGGGTCCCGGGTTCGAGCCGGTGAGCACGTGTGTGCTGGAGATGTTCGACAAGGCGACGTTCGCGCAGGTCCCGCTGTCGGTGACCGGCGATCCGGTCCGCCCGGTCGTCGTCGACCAGGACGCGCTCGAGCACTACCGCGTCGGCACGTCCGCCCTCTGGCGACTGGGAAAGAAGGCCCTCGGCACGTACGTCCCGGGCCGGTTCCGTGCCGGGCTGCCGGTGCACGCGGGGGCGGGCTGGGACTCGATGGCCTTCGGCCTGCGGGGCGCAACCCGTTGGCTGGCCCGGTGAGCCCGAAGCGGTTCACCAATCGTGAAGCCGGTTCGAGGAGCTGAGCCCTCGAACCGGCTATCCGGGTCAAAGCTCAGCGAGCCGCTGGGACCACCGCTTCACCGTTGCCCACCGCCGCGGGGGCGACAGCCGGCGGAGCGGCTGCGGCCGCTTCGCGGGCCAGGAACGTGCCCAGCTCGCCGATCGTGCTCATCAGCGGCGCCGGGAACACCACCGTGCTGTTGTGGTCCACCCCGATCTCCATCAGCGTCTGGAGGTTCCGCAGCTGCAGCGCCAGCGGGTGCGCCATCATCGTGTCCGAGGCGGTGCCGAGCGCCGCCGCGGCCTGGGCCTCACCCTCGGCGTTGAT
Source organism: Amycolatopsis sp. Hca4 (assembly GCF_013364075.1). Taxonomy (GTDB): domain Bacteria; phylum Actinomycetota; class Actinomycetes; order Mycobacteriales; family Pseudonocardiaceae; genus Amycolatopsis. Next base: position 10,439,194 of record NZ_CP054925.1, on the reverse strand, counting down.
GATCTTGGCTCGCTTCTCCCGCTCGGCCTCGGCCTGCTTGGCCATGGCCCGCTTCATCGTCTCCGGCAGCTGGATGTCCTTCAGCTCCACCAGGGTCACGTCGACGCCCCACTCGGTGGTGGTCACGTCGAGGATCTGCCGGATGTCGGAGTTGATCTTGTCGGTCTCGGCCAGCGTCTCGTCCAGGGTGTGCTGGCCGACGACCTTCCGCAGCGTCGTCTGGGCGATCTGGTCGATCGCCGCGTAGACGTTCTCGATCGCGACCACCGACTTCGTCGCGTCCACCACCCGGAAGTACGCCACCGCCGAGACGTCGACGCTGACGTTGTCGCGGGTGATGATGCCCTGCGACTGGATCGGCATCGTGACGATCCGCAGGGACACCCGGCGCAGCACGTCGATCACCGGGATGATGAACCGCAGCCCGGGCTCGCGGACCCCGATGACCCGGCCCAGCCGGAAGAGCACCCCCTTCTCGTACTGCTTGACGACCCGGATCGACAGCGCCAGCAGGACGACAACGACCGCGCCCGCGATCCACCAGCCGATCATGACGCCACTCCCTTCGTTCGGACCGGGACGCTCCAGCGGTCGGAGCGGCCCGCGGTCATCAGGTCGACGACCGTTTCCTTGGTCAGCTCGCCGGTGGCGAACACGCCCGCCATCCGGCCCAGGTACAGCACGGCGATCCGGTCGGCCACGTCGAAGACGTCGTTCATGTTGTGCGACACCACGACCACGCCGAGCCCACGCTCGGCGAGGCGGCCGACCAGCTCCAGCACGACTTCGGTCTGCGCCACGCCCAGTGCCGCGGTCGGCTCGTCCATGATGACCAGCTTCGAGTGCCACAGAACAGCCTTCGCGATCGCCACCGCCTGGCGCTGGCCGCCGGAGAGCGAGCCGACCGGCTGGCGGACCGACGTCACCGTCGTCACGCCCAGGCTGTGCAGCGTCTCCTTCGCGGCCAGCTCCATGCGGTCTTCGTCGAGCGTCACGTGCCGGATCTTCTCCCGGCCCAGGAACATGTTCTGCACGATGTCGAGGTTGTCGCACAGTGCCAGGTCCTGGTACACGGTCTCGATGCCCAGTGTGGCGGCGTCCCGCGGCGTGCGGATGCGCACTCCGCGGCCCCGCCAGGTGATCTCGCCGGCGTCCGGGACGTGGATGCCCGCGATGCACTTGATCAGCACGGACTTGCCCGCGCCGTTGTCACCGACCAGCGCGGTCACCTGGCCGGCCGGGACGTCGAGGTCGACGCCGGCCAGCGCCTGCACCGGCCCGAACTTCTTGGTCAGGCCCCGGACGCGCAGCAGCGGCGGGCCGGCGATGGTCGTCACGTCAGGCCGTTTCCCGGGCGACCTCGGCCAGCCGCCTGCCGAGGGGGCTGTCCGGCGTGCGCGCCGGCGGCGGGATCACGGCGACCGGGCAGGTCGCGTGCCGCAGGCAGGCGCTGCTCACCGAACCGGCGAGCGCCGCCCGCACCTTGCCCTTGCCGTGGCTGCCCACGACCAGCATGGTCGCGTCCTTCGCCCGTTCAGCCAGCACCGCGGCGGGATCGCCGTCGGGCGCCGAGCAGCGGGCCGTCACGCCCGCGAGGTCCTTCGTCACCGCGGTGACGAGCTTCTCCAGTTCGTGGACGTGCACCCGGCGGGCTTCCTCGAGGGTCCGGTGCACGGACGCGTCGTCGAGCATCGCGTCGTGCAGCCACACCGTCACGACGTCCAGCTCGGCGCCGCCGATCGCCGCCTGCCCGGCCGCCCACACGAGCGCGGCCGTGCCGGCGTCGGATCCGTCGACACCGACCACGATCCGGCCTCTCGCCGTTGCTTCGGTCATCACCGCTCCTTCCGCAGTCCCCTGCACCTTCAGCGAACTCCTCACCCGCGCCGGGCGAAGCAGTCGTTCTGCCCGAGCTGCGAGGACCTTGGGCCCTACGGGTCGTGCGCGCCGCCGGAGAACCATCGGCGGGAGGTGACGACGACAGGGAGAGACCCATGACGGTACGGCTCGGCATCAACGGATTCGGCCGGATCGGCCGCGACATCCTCCGGTGCGTGCTGGAGACCCCGGACAGCCCGATCGAAGTGGTCGCGGTCAACGACATCACGTCCCCGGAGATGCTGGCGCACCTGCTCGCGCACGACTCCACCTACGGGCGGCTGCGCATCCCGGTCGAGGTCGTCGACGGCGAGGCGCTGCGTGTCGGCGACCACCTGATCCAGGTCTCGTCCACCGCGGACCCGGCGCAGCTGCCGTGGGGCGAGTACGGCGTGGACGTCGTCGTCGAGTCGACCGGCAAGTTCCGCACCCGCGAAGCCGCCGGCGTGCACCTGGCGGCCGGTGCGAAGAAGGTCGTGATCTCCGCGCCCGGCAAGGGTGTCGACGCGACGATCGTGCTCGGGGTGAACGAGGGCGACTACGACCCGGTCCACCACCACATCGTCTCGAACGCCTCCTGCACGACCAACTGCGTCGCACCGATGGTGAAGGTGCTGAACTCCGCGTTCGGCATCCGCCGCGGCCTGCTCACCACGATCCACAGCTACACCGGCGACCAGGCACTGCTGGACCGGCCGCACAAGGACCCCCGCCGCGCCCGGTCCGCGGCGGTCAACGTGGTGCCGACCAGCACCGGCGCGGCGAAGGCCATCGGGTTGGTGCTGCCGGAGCTGGCCGGCAAGCTCGACGGCGTCGCGGTCCGCGTCCCGGTCGAGGACGGCTCGCTGACGGACCTGACGGTGGAGCTCGAGCGCCCGGTGACGGCCGAGCAGGTCAACCACGCGTTCGCCGAAGCCGCCGACGGCGACCTCAAGGGCATCCTCCGCTACACCGAGGCGCCGATCGTGTCCCGCGACATCATCGGCGACCCGGCTTCGTGCGTGTTCGACGCCCAGCTGACCAAGGCCGACGCACACCTGGCGAAGGTGTTCGGCTGGTACGACAACGAGTGGGGGTACGCGACCCGCACGGTCGAGCTGGTGGAGCTGATCGGGCGATCGCTGGGCTGAAAGCCCCGGGCGCCCGCCGGTGATGCGGCCCGGCGGGTACCCGTCGCCGGCCGGACGAGGTGGAGACGATGAGACCGATGTCCGCCGCCGCCCACCGGCCACACCGAAACCGCCGCTCTCGAGATCGACAACCGCGGGTGGTCGCCGGCGCGGTGACCGACTCCCTGCCCGCACGCTGCGTAGTGAGGCCGCGCGATTGACCGGATCGGCGCTCCCGCGGATCCGGCATGAGCGTCAGGCCAAGGCCCCCGGCCACCGGCACGCTTGACGTGACCGGTGGCCGGGGACCTTGCTGTGCCGGACCGATCCGTCAACTCGATCGGCGGCGGCTGACGAGTACCAAGGACGCGCCGGCGACGAAGGTCACCATTCCGCCCAGGGCGAGCCACCCGACGTCCACGCCGGTCGAGGCGAGACGGCCGGTCTCACGGCCCGCGACAACCTGTCGGGCAGGTGCGGGCCGAGCGGGTGCACCGGCCGATGGCTTCGCCGCCGGCGGAACGGCGTCCGGATCGGGCTGGTCCGGTCCGGGCACGAGCACCACCCAATTCGGCGGGTAGAACCCGTCATCGCCGCCGCGAACGAGCCACATCTGCGTCCGGCCCCACTGCCCTTGCCACGGGCCGACGACGCCGACGTCATAGCGGTCGGCGGGCAGGTCGAAGAAGGCGACGTACCCACCCGGCCCGGTCACCGCACGCGCCACGATCGCCCCGGTCACCTGGTTGCGCAGGTAAACCTTCAGGCCGGACAGCCCCTCGTACTGCGGGTGACACCCACAGCTGTAGACCGGGGTGACGACGTACCCGACGGACTTGGTCGCCCTCGCGCCGGGGATCCGGGTGGCCGCCGTCACCTCGACGTAACCCAGGGACTCGGGAAAGAAGACGGTGCAGCGGGCCTCCAGGTACCCGGCGGTGACGGACTCCTGCCGCACCGGGATGGTGATCTCGAAGTCCCGTGCGGAGGCCGCCGGTACCGTGCCGCCTGGACCGGCCGGGCTCAGCTCACCCAAGCCGACCGGTGCCCTGTAGTCGCTCGTCCAGCAGTTCGCGGTCAGGCCCGGAACCGGGCCCCGTCCGCTGTTGGCCACCGTGACGATCAACCGGGCGGTGTCGCCCTCGGCGTAGGTGGGCGCCGAGAACCGTGCGGATCCGGTGAGCCAGCCGGTGATGTCGTACTCGCCCCGGACCACCACTTCCGGCTCACTGTCCCCGGTCACCTCCACGGTGACGCCGGCGAACTTCCAGTCCGCGGAGACACCGTAGAGCGTCCAGGAGCCGGCGAGCATGTCGTGGAACGCGAACCGGCCCTGGCTGTCGGTCGTCGCATCGAAGTACTTGCCGGGGGCCGACGGCCCCGAGGCGCGGACGACCAGACCGGCCAGGGTCTCACCCGGGTCGATCACGTGGTTGCGGTTGTGGTCACCATAGGCGATCCCGGTGAACCCGCCGCGCACCACCGTGAGCGGGGCCGTGACGGTGACCGAGTTGTCGGCCAGGTCGGCGTCAGGCTCGGTGGAGGTGACTTCGACCGTCAACCGCACCACGTTCTCGCTGACATCTTCGATGTACGCGAAGGCGTAGGCTTCGGCCGTCTCCCCCGGCGCCAGAACGGCGTTCCCGCCGTTGATGGTGCTCCAGGTGTGGGACGTCAGCGTCCCCGAATCGGTCAACCGCACTCCGGTGGCGGTGCCGCCACCCGTGTTAGTCACCGTCGCGTGAACGACGACCGTGTCGCCCGGCCGGTAGGAAGGTTGGCCGAACGCCACGGTCAGCCGCAGGTCGGGCTGATCCTCCGCGGCAGCGGGTGGCGCGGAGGCCGAAGTCGTCGACACCGGCGTCGTGCTCGGCGCCGGTGCGGACGACGGCGGGTCCTTCACCGCCGTCTCCGACGGCTTCACCGATGTGGGCGACGCTTTGGCCGTCGAAGTCGGGGCCGGCGACGGCTTGGTGGTCGGCGTCGGCTTCGTCGTCGGCGCCGGTCTCGAGGTCGGCGATGGTTTCGTGGTCGGCGTTTCCGCGGTGGACGGTGGCGGGGAACCCACCGCCGGTACCGTGGAAGCCGGCGTCTCGGTCTCCGCCGCGAACACCGGCCCGGCCGAGACGCCGAGGGACATCGCCGCCGCCACCGTGGCCGCCGCGGCGACCCGGGACATCCGTTTCATCCTCACTCCTCCCGTTGCGCGGCCTCCGCCGGCCGCGGTGCGCGTGGTCCGGAGAGCTCGAGCGGGAAGGAACCGGGTGCTCAGCGTCCGGCCGGTTCCGGGAACTGCTTGCCCGCGCGTGGCATCGCGCTCGACAGACCGGGAAGGTCGCGGCCGGGCAGCAGGTGGTGCCAGTAGAACCACGGGGAAATCAGCTTCCCGAGGTGGTTGAGCCGGGACTCCTTGAGCAGCGGCAGTCCCGTCTCCGCCGGGAACCGGCCGGGGAGCGGCCCGGTTTCGTAGTTGAAGTCCAGCAGCAGCGCCTTGCCGAACCCGCTTTCCACGAAACAGGTGGCGTGCCCGTCGAAGCTCGCGTCGAGCGGCCTGCCGTCCAGGAGCTGCCCGACGTTGCGGGCCAGTACTTCGCCCTCGAAGTGCGTGACCGAGGCCGCCTTGACCGCCGGGAGCGCCGCGGCGTCCCCGATCACGAAGACGTTGTCCTTCACCTCGGCCTGCAGGGTGTGCTCGTCGGCGCGGACGAACCCGCGCTCGTCCCCCAGGCCGGGTGAACGGTCCACATAGGACGCGCCGCCGTGCAGCGGGACGACCACCGCCTGGTCGAAGGCGACCTTCCGGCCGTCGGCGGACACCAGCCGCCCGGCGCCGCCGTCGACCTCGCGGGTGGCGAAGCCGGTCACCAGCTCGATGTTCTTCGCCGCCAGCAGTTCGGCGAACACCCCGGCGGCCGCCGGCTCGGCGAACGCAGCGCCCAGCGGCGTCACGAAGGTCAGCTCGACCCGGTCCCGGACGCCGCGCCCGGTGAAGAACCAGTCCGCGAGGAGGCAGAACTCGAGCGGGGCGACCGGGCACTTGACGGGCAACCCGAGGACGTCGACCACCAGTCGGCCGCCGTCGAACCCCGCGAGCGCCGAAGCCAGGCCCACCGCGCCGTCGAGGTCGTAGAACGTGTCGACGTGAGAACGCCAGCCCGGCCCGGTGAGTCCTGGGGTCCTCTCCGGCATGAGTCGCGCCCCGGTGGCGATCACGAGCGCGTCGTAGCGCAGCACGGTCCCGTCGGCCAGGTGCACGCGCGCGGCGTCGAGGTCGACACATTCGATCGCGCTGCGGTGATAGCCGGTCCCGTCGGCCAGCTGCCGGGGGCGCGACCGGACGAGGTCGTCCGCGTCGGCCGTCCCGAACGGCACGAACAGCAGGCCCGGCTGGTAGACATGGTGATCGTCCCGGTCGACGACGGTGATCCGCGCGCCGTCGCCGAAGTCGCGGCACAGGCGGTTCGCCGCCAGCGTTCCCCCGGTTCCCCCGCCGAGGACGACGATGCGTTTCATCGCCGCCTCCTCAGCGCAGGCCGGCGGCCGCGCCGTCGTCCTGCGTGTACTTCAAGCGGTTGCGGACCGCCACCACACCGGGCACGGACTCGGTCAGCCACTCCGCGCGCTCCACCTCGCTGCGCCGGTCGATCACCCCGCTCAGCGTCACGACACCGTCATCGACCCGGACCGTGACCATCGGCGGCTCCACCCAGATCTGCCGCCGCAGGACGTCCCGCTCGATGATCTCCTTCAGCTCCTCGTCCGGGCGCAGGAACGCGCGCAGGACGTCCCGGCGGGCGAGGACACCGATCAGCCGACCGGAGCCGTCGACGACGTACAGGCGGCGCAGCTTCGCCTCCACCAGCCGCCGGGCGGCGCCGGCCACGGGCTCGTCCTTGGCGACGGTCGGCACGCGCCGGGTCATCAGCTCACGCGCGGTCAGCCCCTGCGCCTTCGTCCACACCCGGCGCTTCCAGAAGACCGGTTCCGGCTTGCTGTCGCCGCGGTGGCGGGCCAGCAGGTCCGCTTCGTCGACCACGCCGATCGGACGCCGGTGCTCGTCGAGCACCGGAATCGCGGCGATGCCGCGCTCCGCCAGCAGCGAGACGAGTTCCTTGAACGTCGTCCCGGGACCGGCGGTCACGACCGGCCAGGTCATCAGATCCGAAACCTGCGGACCGCGCATCGCACACCTCCGTCAGACGGTTCTCTTCACGTTAGGAAGTCCCACTGCCGCCGGGCTGCGGGCGAGGGTCCCCGGGCGAGGGGTCTTTCGCCCCTTTGCCCGTGCCCGCCGATGCCCTTGCCTGGAACACCCGGCGAAAGGAGACCCCCATGACCGGCCACAAGCGGTGGCGCGACCTGAGTCCCCGGCAGCGCGGCCGGATCCGCCTCGCCGCGAGCGTCCAGCTGCTGCTCGCCGCCGCCGCGTGGTGGGACCTCGCGCACCGGCCCGCCACGCAGGTTCGTGGCCCGAAATGGTTGTGGGCCCTGGTGATCGCGGTGAACTTCGCCGGCCCGGTGGCCTACTTCGCGCGCGGCCGCGCCACCACCACCGGGCAGAGCGCGTAGGACATCAAAGCCTGGCTCGTCGACCCGAGCGCCAGCCCGCCGAGCCCGCCCCGGCCCCGGCTGCCGGCGACCAGCAGCTGGGCCCGGTCGGCGAAGTCGAGCAGCCGCTCGGCCGGGCGACCGGCCACGACCTCGCGGTCCACCACCACGTCCGGGTACTTCTCGCCCCAGCCGGCCAGCCGCTGGGCGAGCAGTTCCCGGGCGTACTCCTCGGCGGCCGTCCCCGTGTCCCACCAGCCGTCACGGTGCCGGCAGTGCACCGCGATCAGGCGAGCGCCCCGCCAGGACGCCTCCTCGTACGCGACTGCGATGGCTTCCTCGCTCGCCGGGCTGCCGTCGACGCCGACCACGACCGGCCCTTCGGCGGATGGCTCGTCCTCGCCGGCGTGTGGGCGGATCAATGCGACCGGGCACCGCGCGTGCGCGGCGAGCGCCACCGTGACCGATCCGACCAGGACCCGGCCCAGCGGCCGCAGTCCCGGCGTGCCGAGCACGAGCAGCGCGGCGCCGTCGGATTCGGCGACCAGGGCGTCGGCGGGCCGTTCGGGCCGCAACACCGTTTCGGCCTCGACGCCCGAAGCCGCGTCACGAGCTTCGGCCAGTATGGCCCGTCCTTGTGTCCCGGCCGCCTCCAGCAGCTGCACGTACGTCGGATCCGCTCTCGGGTAGGGCACGGGCAGTTCCGGGAGCGCGTGCACCAGGCGCAGGCCGAGCCGCCGAGCCCGGGCAACGCGCGCGGCCCACCGCACCGCCGCGAGTGCGCCCGCCGAGCCGTCGACGCCGACCACCAGTTTCGTGCCGCTCATCCGATTCCCCTTTCACCTCCCGGAAGCCAACCGGCCTCCGCCCTCGCGCGCGTGAGGCTTCCGCCCCGTTCCGGGAGGACTTCGGTCCTTCGCGCGCGGTCCTCGCCAACCGGCACCCAAGGGCCTCCCGGCCGGGGACTTTCGACTCCGGAAACCCTGGTGCCACCGGAAGAAACTGACCGCATCACCGAAGGAACGGAGGTTTGCCATGTCCATCAAGCCGGACGCTCAGAAGACGGCTCCCACCCCGCCCCCGGCTCACCGGGTCACCGAACCGGCGCCGGTCCCCGATTTCGTCGCCGGTCCCGCCGTCGCCGGGAAATCCCTGGCCGTCCTGCGCATCGCCACCGGGTTCGTCTTCCTGTGGGCGTTCCTCGACAAGCTGTTCGGCTGGGGTTACGCCACCCCGTCGAAGGGCGCCTGGATCAACGGCGGCTCGCCGACCAAGGGCTTCCTGTCCGGCGTCGACGCCGGGCCGTTCCAGTCGATGTTCCACTCCTGGGCCGGCACCTGGTGGGCCGACTGGCTGTTCATGCTCGGCCTGGCCGGCATCGGCATCGCCGTGATCGCCGGCGTCGGGCTCCGGCTGAGCGCCGCCGCGGGCTCGCTGATGATGCTCATGATGTGGGCCGCCGAATGGCCGCTCGCGCAGAGCACGAGCACCGGCGAGGCCACCCACTCGACCAACCCGATCGTCGACTACCACATCGTCTACGCGCTCGTCCTGATCGCGCTGGCCGCCGCGGCGGCCGGGAACACGTGGGGCCTCGGCCGTCGCTGGGCCGACCTCGCCGGCGACCGCAAGTGGCTGCGCTGAACACCTCACCCCTGGGCGCCCGCCACCCGGCGGGCGCCCTTTCCCCTGCCCGGAAGGAACAACGATGAAAGCACTCGTGTACGACGGACCGGGCCGGCGCAGCTGGACCGACCACGCCGACCCCGGGCTCGCCGCGCCGACGGACGCGATCGTCCGGGTCGACGCGGTCACCATCTGCGGCACCGACCTGCACATCCTCAAGGGCGACGTGCCCGAGGTCGAGCGCGGCCGGATCCTCGGCCACGAGGCGGTCGGCACGATCGTCGAGACCGGGTCCGCCGTCACCGGCGTCAAGGCCGGCGACAAGGTCCTGGTTTCGTGCATCTCCGCCTGCGGCCGGTGTGAATACTGCCGGAAGGCGGCCTACGGCCAGTGCCTCGGCGGCGGCGGGTGGATCCTCGGGCACACGACCGACGGCGTCCAGGCCGAGTACGCTCGTGTCCCGTTCGCCGACACCTCCACCTACGTGCTGCCGCCCGGGGTGAGCGACGAGTCGGCGCTGATGCTCGCCGACATCGTCCCGACGTCGTACGAAGTCGGCGTCGCGGGCGGCGGGGTGAAGCCGGGCGACACGGTGGTGATCGTCGGGTCCGGGCCGATCGGGCTGGCCGCGATCACCAACGCCCAGCTGTTCGCCCCGAGCACGATCATCGTGGTCGACAAGGAACCGGCCCGCCTCGACGCGGCGAAGTCGTTCGGCGCGGACGTACTGGTGCAGCCGGGCGACGCGGCGGCCGCGGTGGCCGAGGCGAGTGGCGGGCTCGGCGCCGATGTGGCGATCGAGGCGGTGGGTGTCCCGGAGACGTTCGAGCTGTGCACCCGGCTGGTCCGCCCGGGCGGGCACGTGGCGAACGTCGGCGTGCACGGCGCGCCGGTGACGCTGCACCTCGAAGAACTGTGGATCAAGAACGTGACGATCACGACCGGCCTGGTCGACACGGCCAGCACGCCGATGCTGCTGCGGATGCTCGCAGCGGGCCGTCTGGACACGAGCCGGTTCGTCACGCACCGGTTCGGGCTCGACGAGATGGACGAGGCCTACGACGTCTTCGCCCACCCGCAGGACAGCAACGCGTTGAAGGTCGCGCTGTTCCGCAGCTGAACCGCGACGCCACGGGCGGCCGCCGATGTGCGCACCGGCGGCCGCATCGAGGTGCGTGCGCGAACGAGAAGGAGGAGCTGATGTCACGATGGCCAAGGTGTGCCGCAGCCGTGTTCGCAGCGATCGCGCTCTGCATCGCCGCCTCGACTGGGCCCGCGTTCGGGGAGAGCAGCGGGCCGCCCGGACCGGTGGCCGCCGAAAGCCTGGAAGCGCCGCATTCCGAAGTGCCCGCTGCCGATCACGATCGGGCAAGTGCCACGACGACGGCAGCGCCCGGGCCGTCAAGACCGGAGCCGACCAAACCGACGACATCCGTATCGGCTGCGGCTTCCCGGCCGTCCACGACCGCACTTGCGGCCACCGAGTCCTCCCCACCCGGCTCGGGGCCGAGCACACCGGCCTCCACGGCGCCCGGACCGGCTGCCCCCACGTCGGTGCCGGTGGACCTTCGGCTGTCGGTGTGGTTCGACAAGACCGCCTACTTCGCCCACGAGCTGATCACCGCGCACGCCGGAATCACCAACGCGGGCACCGCTCTCGCGACCGACGTTCGGATCAGCTCCACGGGGAACCTGTCGAGCGTGTACTGGGCGCCGGTGCCACCGATCGCGCCGGGACAGACGGTCGAAAACAGCGTGACCGGGTACGTCACCACCGAATCCGGCCCGCTGGTCCTCACCGTCACGGTCGGGTCGCCGGGCGGGCCGCCCGACGCGAACCCGGCGGACAACACCGTCACCGCGTCGGTGCCGGTCACCTACCTCCGTGGCAGCTACCGCGGAACCGTCTACGGCGACCGCAACGGCAACCACGCGATGGATCCCGACGAAGCCCTCGCCGGTATCCGGGTCGACATCTTCAGGGGAAACCCCCTCGTCCAGCGGGCCGCGGTGACCGACGCCGGCGGCCACTTCGCGTTCCCGGACCTGCCGGCGGGCGGCTACGCGACGTCGTTCGCCGACACCGATTGGTACCTGCCACTATCGAGCGTCCAAGTGACCGGGGTGGACGACCCGGACGTGCTGATTCGCGGCACGCCGTCGGTCGCCCTCTGGTTGTCCACGTCCGCGGCGTTCACCCGCGAGTCGTACCGGGTGAACGATATCGCGCGGTTGACCCTGACCCTCACCGACAAAGGGCCGATGCCGTTGACAGACCTGACCGCCGAGTGCTGGGCGACCGCATCAGGTCAAGTGGACACCGGGAAGCTGGCCGTGGGCGGGCCTGGCGTGACCGTGCCCGCAGGCTCGAGCCGAATGTTCGAGCTCACCGTCCGGATCACCGAGCAAGCCGCTGAAGAAGGGAACATGCGCGTCTGGTGCGCGGTCGGGGCGCCGCCGTCCGTCAACGGGCCGGTGACCTCCGTCGGGGCGACCGCGCGGGTTCCCGGCGGCGTCGCTCCGGAAGTCGTCGGCTACCTCGGGCTCTTCCGCTACAAGCCACAGCTCGGGTTGCCCGCGAGCGACCCGCTGCCCGGGGTGAAGGTCTACCTCCGCGAGCAGGTCACCGGAAGAGTCGTCACGCGGGCGGTGACCGACGCCGCGGGCAACTTCGCCTTCCACCAGGTGCCGGCCGGCATCTACGACGTCGGCGTCGTCGGACCGTGGCAGCTGGTGTACACCGATCCGGAGTTCCTGGTGCGCGACGGCGAAAACGGGCTCGACCCTTACCCTTACCGGCAGCATCGCCTGTTCGTCATCCCCGGCCCTGACCAGCCGGATCCCGATGCCGCACCACCGCCCGGCAGCCGGCCCGCCCGCGCCGGGACGGTCGTGGCGAAGCCACGGCCCGGCACCGCACCCGCACCGCCGGCCGGCCTGGCCACCACCGGCGTCGAGGTGACGTGGCTCGCGCTCGGCGGCCTGCTGACCGTCGTGATCGGCACCGGGCTGGTGCTCCTCACCCGGCGGCGGTGGCCGTAGCCGGTCACGCGGAGAAGCGGCCACCGTCCGGTTCGGACGGTGGCCGCTTCTCCGTGGCTCTCAGTAGGTCGGCCGCTTCCGGCTCAGCACCCCGGGCGGCCCGGACGGCGTCGGCGACACGCCCCGGTCGTCGAACCGGCCTCGAAGCGTCTGCCGCACCTCCACCACCCCGTCGACCCGGCGGACCAGCGCCACGATCACCGGGATCATGCTCTGCCGCTCCACCGTGCCGTTGAGGGTCACGATGCCGTTGTGCACGGAGACGTACAGCGAAGCGGGGTCCATGGCCATCTCCCGCAGCAGCACCTCCTCCCGGACCTCGTCCCGGATCTCGCGGTCCGTGCGCAGGAACACCCGCAGCAGGTCCGAGCGGGACACCACGCCGACGAGCTTGCCCTCGTCGTCCACCACCGGCAGACGGTGGAAATGGTGTTCCTCGAGCAGCTTCGCGGCCACCGTGACGTCGTCGTCCGCGCGGACGACGACCGCCGGGGCCGTCATCAGGTCCGCCACGAACGCCGCGCCCGCCTTGCGCTTCGCCTGGCGGGAACCGGGCTTGAGCAGACCGTGCGGGGCCTCGCGCTCGAGCAGGTCACCCTGTGAGACGACGCCGAGCACCTTGCCGCCGGAGTCGACCACGGGCGCCCCGCTGATGTTCCAGCCGGCCAGCAGGAGAGCGACCGCCTTGAACGGCGTGTCCGGGCCCACGGTGGTCACTTCGGTCGTCATGACCGAGCCCACCTTGCGGTGACTGGGCATCTCGACCTCCTTCACAGCAGCGGCCCGGGGTAGTACCCGGCCGCGGGCTCCGGCTCCGGCTTCTCGTCCTTCTCCGGCTCCGGGACCGTCCGCGCCGGGATCACCACGACGGGGCAGCTCGCTTCGCGCAGGCAGTGCTCGGCGACCGAGCCGACCAGCAGCTTCAGCAACCGGTTGTGGCCGTGGCTGCCGAGGACGAGCATCGAAGCGGTCTTCGACGCCTCCTCCAGTGCCACCGTCGGCGAGTGTTCGACCAGCTCGGCCCGGACGGCGACGCCCGGGTGCTCGGCCCGCACCTCGCCGACGACCTCGTCCAGCTGGCGCCGTTCACGGTCGGCGACCGTCTGCGGTGTCCCGGCGACCGCCGCGCCGAGGTCGTAGACCGGCTCGAACGTCCACGCGCGCAGCGCGACGACCTGCCGGCCGCTCACCGCCGCTTCGGACACCGCCCAGCGCAGTGCGGCCGCGCTGATCGCCGAGTGGTCCACGCCGACGACGATGTCGCCCTGGTTTGCCGTGGTCATGTCGGTTTCACCTTCTCTTCGTCCTCAAGAACGGGTTTTGCGGTCCTGGTCGGCGAACCACTCCTGCTGCCAGCGTGCGTAGCGGAAGCGGTCGAGCGAGAACACCGAAAGCCGGTAGGCGACGGCCAGCAGGATCAGCGCCGCGAGCCACAGGCCGAGCCCGACGCCGGCGGCGTCGATCACCACGGCCGCGCTGCTGAGCGGCGGGTCCACCGGGTTGCCGTCGCGATCCACCCAGACGTCGAGCCGGTGCCCCTTGAGCGTGCCCTCGTCGGCGACGACCTGGCCGACGCGGCGAGTTCCGTCCGGGAGCACCCAGGTCGCGTCGGTGGGTGCGCCGCCGCCGAGGGAGCCGGTCCGCGAGTTCACGTTGATTTCGGGGCCGTCGGCGAGCAGGGTCGCGGTCACCAGGGTGCGCTCCGCCAGCTCCTGGGCCGACTGCGCCTGCTGGCGCGCGAACGTCTCGGAGCCGACGCTCGCGGCGGCCGGCAACGCGACGAGGGCGAGCAGTACCACCAGGGCGAGCAGGCCACCCTGGAGCCGGTCCGAGGGGCGCGCCACCGAACCCCGGGGCGGGACCAGCGTGCGCCACATCCGCGCGATCCGGTTCATGGTGGGCGTCCTTTCCTTCGGTGTTCCCTTCCCGCTTCCAGGATCACCGGACGTCCGGGTCCACCGAAGAGGCCTTGGGCCCCGGACCGGAGTCCGTCGGCGGCCGCGCCGGGGACTTAGGACCCTGTGCCGTCCGCGGCACCCGCGGGATGGTCGGAACACCCGCAGGAAACGGAGCAGGAACCATGCGCGCACGCGACATCATGACCACCCCGACGTTCGCCCTGGCGCCGACCGCGACGCTCGAAGAGGCCGCGAAGGTCATGACCGCGCACGGGTTCACCACCATGCCGGTGGTCGACGCGGACGGGCGGCTGCTCGGCCTGCTGTCCGAAGTGGACATCCTGCGGGTGCCGGCCCCGCCGGGCGACCCGGACACCGGCGTGCTGCTCGACGGCGGCCCGCGCACGGTGGGCGCGGTCATGCGCACGAGCGGGCTGGCGGTACCGGCGGACACCGACGTCGGCGAGCTGGCGCGGCGGATGACCGACGCCGGCGTGCGTTCGGCGCCGGTCGTCGAGGGCGGGCACGTCGTCGGGATGATCACCTTCCAGGACGTGCTGCGCGCATCGGTCCGCCGCTGAGCTTCACCCGGCCGTGGTCCGGTGGGTCAGCACCTCGTGCACCGGGCGGCGGCCGGTCAGCCGGGTCGGGTAGCCGTAGCCGATGCGCAGCAGCGTGTGGGGTTGCCCGGCTCCGGCGAAGAGGCGGTCGAGCGACTCCCGCGTGCGCGGCGTCTCGAACGGCTGGGACAGGAACGACGTCGCCAGGCCTTCGGCGGTCGCGGTGAGCAGGACCCGCTGCATGGCCATTCCGGCCCGCACCTCCGCGTGCGGTCCCCGATCGCGGGTGAGCACGGCACCGAGGAGGGGTTCCTGTTCGTACTCGCGCGCGGGCAGGTCCTGGTCTTCGTGCGACGCGCGCAGCGAGACGATGCCGTGGCCGTGCGACGGCGGCCCGGACGCGATCTTCGGCACGCCGTCAGGGCTTTCGGGCTCGCGGTGGGTCCAGAACGCGGCTTCGGCGCGGAACTCGTCGTCGTCCGCCTGCAGTGCTTCGGCCTGCCGCACCAAGGAGGCGACCGGGGTGTACCGGCCGGACGCGTCGAGGTACTCGATCTGCCCGCCTTCGTGCAGGGCCGCCGACTTGAGGGTGTCCCGCACGACCGGCGGCACTTCCTTGTCCAGCAGCGGCCGCCGGTTCGTGTGCCGGCGGAACACGGCCTCGGCGAGCTTGCGTTCGGCCGCGGTGGCCTTCTCGTTGCCGTCGAGCCGGATCACCGCGACGAGGTCGGGCTCGGCCGGGTCGGGCAGCAGCCGCACGACCGCGGCGAGCCCGTTGGCCCGCAGGCTGATCTGCAGGTTGAGGGCGGCCGCGCCGCAGGACAGCCGCGCCTCCCGCCCGTGCGGATCCGCGACCCCGAGAACGCGCTCCCGGTCCAGCCAGACCTCGACGACTTCGTCCTCGACGACGAACCGCCACGGCTGGGTGTTGTGCGGCGACGGCGCGCGCACGGCCGAGGCGAGGGCCTGGTCGAACACGCTGGGCAGTGGTCGGCTCATCGTCGGGCTCCGGTGTCCGGGGAACGGGCGCCTTCAGCATCACCGGAGGCCGCCGGGCGCCGCGACGGCCGCGCGTCACGTCCGGGGAGGACCAAAGGCCTTCCCGGTGTCAGCACAGCACTCGCTCACCCTCCTCGGGAACCACCGCGCACCAGTCCGCTTGCGCGTGCAGCGCCTTCGCCAGCGCCTGCGCTGCTTCCGCGTCCCCCTCGGCCACGAACGCCGTCTCGGGCGCCGGGGTGGCGGTCGCCCACGCGAGGACTTCCTCCGGGCCGGCGAACGCACCCGTGCCGCCGAGTGCGGTCACCTCCGCGCGGACCGGGACGTACCGGCCGTGGATCTTCAGGTGGCGGGCACCGTTCGCGAGCTGCGCCGCGCGTGTCCCCGGCGCCGGGTGTCCGCACAGCACGACTCCGCCGCGGCGATCCGGCAGCACCCGGGCGAGGTGCCGGAGGACGCGCCCGGAGTCCGCCGTCCCCAGACCGGCCAGGATGACCGACGGCCCGTCCGGGGGTTCCGCCCGCAGCCGGGGAGCCGGCACACGCGCACCGCGGCGCAGCTCGCCTGCCGCCTTGCGGTGGACGTCGAGACCGAGGTCGCCGTCCAGGACCACCGGCACCGGTGGGAGCTGCCCGGTCTCCGTGAGCGCTCGAAGCACCTCGACGCCACCGTCCACCGAAACCGGGACGACCACGCACCCGCCCCGCCGCACCGCGCGGTGGATCGCCGCGGCGAACCGGCCGGGCAGGTGGCCGCCGGCAGCCGGCCGGGGTGCCGCGAAGACCAGCACGTCGGAGCGGGGACACGGGTCCGGTGCCCGCAGCAGCGGGTGGTCCGCCGTCCCCAGCGGGCCCGCGAACACCACCGAACGGCCGCCGGCCCGCACCCGCACCCAGGCTGCGCCCAGCAGGCCGCCGGCGCGGCCGAACTCGATCTCCACGCCGCCGAAGCGGTGCAGCGACCCGAATTCCACCGGCCGGACCAGGGCCAGCGCGCGGGTGACGTCCTCCGCGCGGAACGGCGGGACACCCGGCGGCGGTGGGCAGACCTGGGCAGCGTCTTCGGCGAACTGCTTCGCGGCATCGGACAGCACCACCGGCAGCAGCGCGGCCGTGGCCGGAGTCGCGAACACCGGCCCGTGCCAGCCTTCGGCGACCAGCTGCGGCAGGAATCCGGCGTGCCCGAGGTCGGCGCTCGGCAGGATCACCGCGTCGGCCGCGTGCAGTTCGTCCGGACCCGGCGAGAAGTTGTGGCGCCACGCCGTCTCCGGCCCCTCGAAGAGCCCGCAGCCGACCAGCAGCGTGGTGTCCGCCGCCAGCAGGTACCGGGCGCCGCCCAGGAACGTCAGGAGCGGATCGGCGTGCGCCGGGTGGTGCGCGGTCACGTGCAGCCGCCCCGGCCACGGGCTGGTGCGGTAGCGCGCGGAAGCACGGCGGGCGGCACTGAGCGCGGCGGCGCGGGATCCATCGGACATCGAGACTCCCTTCGTGGATCAGCCGGCGATGTCACGCCGGCGGAACCCGGTCACCCCCGCCACGACCAGCGCGGCGCCCAGCGCCGTGAGCCAGAGCAGCGGCGCCGCCTGGACGGTCCCGCCCGGCAGCTTCGGCGAGTGGGTGAACGGCGAGAGGTCGAGCACCCACTGGTCGAACTCCAGCAGCACACCGAACTCGCCGAGCAGGAGGAACGTCACCAGCGCCACCCACGCGGCGGTCAGCGCCCGGCCGAGGAGGCCGAACACGACGGTCGCGATGCCGGCCAGCACCCACACCGCGGGCAGTTGCGCGAGCGCGGCGCCGATCAGCCGGGCCACCTCGGGCCCGACCCGGCCCAGGTGGGCGCCGTTCGTCAGCCCGGCCGCCAGCCCGAGCGCGGTCAGCAGGACCGCGGGTGCCCCGGCGGCGAAGGCGAGATAGCCGCCCAGGAGCCGGCGCCGGTCCACCGCGGCGGCCAGCAGCGGCTCGACGCGCAGGGCCCGCTCCTCGGCGCGGAGCCGGGCCAGCACGGAAACCACGTAGGCCGACGTGATCACCCCGCTCGCCGCCAGCTCCGCCGCGAGGAACGCGTCCGAGATCCCCTTCTCGCCACCGAGCGCGGTGATCATGGCCTGCGCCTGGGCGTTCGTCAGCATCGAGCCGACGTTGCCGGCCAGGCTGCCGCACACGAGCCCCAGCAGGACGTACGCGCTCGTCCACACCGCGAGCGTGCCGCGGTTGAGCCGCCACGCCAGTCCCCCGGTGCTCCCCAGCGACCGGCCGGCCCCGGCGGGGCCCGGGTGGTCGGGCAGCAGGCCCGCGTCGAGGTCCCGGGCCCGTGCCAGCGCGATGGCGACCCCGCCGAGCGCCGCGGCGGCGACGGCCGGGACGGTGAGCACCCACCAGACGTCACCGGCGAACGGGCGGACCTCTTCGCTCCACCCGATCGGCGACAGCCGGGAAAGCCACCCCGGACCGGCGGAGTCGCCCACCGCCCGCAGGAAGTAGGCGGCGACCAGGAAGAGCACGGCCAGGCCCGAAGCGGACTGGGCGCTCTTGGTCAGCTGGGCCGTCACCGCGGCCGCGCCGCCGAACACCAGGCCCGCGGCGGCCCAGCACAGCCCGAAGGCCAGCGAGCCGCCGGCCGGCAGCCCGGTCGCGGCGAGAGCGGCCGCGGTGGTCAACCCGAGCACGACGCTCGCGCCCGCCGTCACGGCGAGCCCGGCGACCAGCCCGGCATACCGGCCCACCACCGTCGAGCCGAGCAGCTCGCGCCGTCCGGCTTCCTCCTCGGCCCGGGTGTGCCGGACCGCGGTGAAGATCATCACCAGCCCGACCAGGGCGGCCCCGAACGCGGTCAGCTTGAACACCGAGGTCGCGCCGAGCGTCGGCTCGTGCACCGGCCCGTACAGGGCGCGCAGGGACGGCACCCCGTTGATGGCGGCCGCCGCCGCGTGCAGGTCGGCGTCCGTCGGGTAGACGGCCATGGTGGCGGCCGCCGCGGACGCCGCCGTCGCCGCGAACACGAGGATCCAGACCGGCAGCCGGATCCGGTCGCGGCGCAGGGCCAGCCGGATCAGCGCGCCCGTGCCGGCGAAGACGCCGCTCATGCCGGCACCGCCTCCCGCTCGCCGCGGTAGTGCCGCAGGAACAGCTCTTCCAAAGTCGGCGGACGGCTGACCAGGCTGTGCACCCCGCACTGCCCCAGCGCGGCCAGCACCGGGGACAGCGCGGCGGTGTCGACGGTCAGCCGGACGTCGGAACCGTCCACGGCGAAGTCGTGCACCCCGGGCAGCGTGGCGAGGCCGTCCGGCGCCCCCGCCACCCGGGCGGTGATCGTCGTACGGGTGAGGTGGCGCAGGTCGTCGAGGCTGCCCGCGTCCACCACCCGGCCGGCGCGGATGATGCTGACGCGGTCGCACAGGGCCTCGGCCTCGGCCAGAATGTGGCTGGACAGCAGGATCGTGCGGCCCCGCTCCCGTTCTTCCCGGATGCACTCCCGGAAGGTCTCCTCCATCAGCGGGTCGAGCCCCGCGGTCGGTTCGTCGAGCAGCAGCAGCTCGACGTCGGAAGCCAGCGCGGCGACGACGGCGACCTTCTGCCGGTTCCCCTTCGAGTAAGCGCGGCCCTTGACCCGCGGGTCGAGCTCGAGCCGGTCCAGATACCGCGCGCGGCGCGCCGGATCGAGGCCGCCGCGCAGCCGGCCGAGCAGGTCGATCACTTCACCGCCGGTCAGGTTCGGCCACAACGACACCTCACCCGGCACGTAGGCCAGGCGCCGGTGCAGCGCCACGGCGTCGTGCCAAGGGTCCCCGCCGAGCAGCCGCATCTCGCCGCCGTCGGCGCGCAGGAGACCCAGCAGCAGCCGCAGCGTCGTGGTCTTCCCGGCCCCGTTGGGCCCGAGGAAGCCGTGCACCTCCCCCGCCTCGACGGTCAGGTCGAGCCCGTCGAGCGCGCGGGTGCGCCCGAACGACTTGCGCAAGCCGCGGATCTCGATCGCCGCGCTCATCGGGTGGCCTCCAGCAGGATCCGCCGCTCGGCCGACGCGATCGCCGCGCGGGCGGGGCCGATGACGTCCGGGTTGACGGAAATCGACGTGATGCCGAAACGCACCAGGTGCTCGGCGAAGCCCGGTTTGGTGGAGGGCGCCTGGCCGCACAGCGACGACGTGATGTTCTTGTGCCGGGCGATCCGGACGATCCGCTCGATCGCGTCGAGCACCGCCGGGTCGGCCTCGTCGAACAGCTCCGCGCACTGCCCCGAGTCGCGGTCGACACCCAGCATCAGCTGGGTGAGGTCGTTGCTGCCGATCGAGACGCCGTCGATGCCCATCCCGGCGTACTCGCCCAGCCAGTGCACGACCGAGGGCACCTCGGCCATCACCCAGCGGTGCAGGCCGCGCTGCCGGCCGAGGGGGCTGGTGTCGACCAGCTCCAGGCACTCCTCCAGCTCCCACTTGGTGCGCACGAACGGGATCATCAGGTGCAGGTTCGGCGTCTGCTCGCGCACCCGGGCGAGGGTCTCCAGTTCGAGGGCGAACAGGTCGCGCTCGCGCACGTACCGGTAGCAGCCGCGGTAGCCGATCATCGGGTTGCTCTCCACCGGCTCGAACTCCTCGCCGCCGGCGAGCCCGCGGAACTCGTTGCTGCGCAGGTCGGTGGCGCGGTAGACGACCGGGCGGGTGCCGAACGGCTTGGTGATCTTCAGCAGCGACTCCGCCATCTCGTCCACGAAGGACCGCTCTTCGCCCTTGGCCAGCAGGTCACGCGGGTGCCGCCCGCCGAGCGCCTCGGTGAGCAGGAACTCCGCGCGCAGCAGGCCGACGCCGTCGACCGCCTGCGCGGCGACCTCTTCGGCGTGCTCGGGCATGGCGAGGTTGACGTAGAGCTTGGTGCCGATGGCTTCCGGGGCCACCGGGGCGACGACGGGTGCCGTGTGCGCGGGTGCCTTCTTGGCCGCGCCCGGGCGGACCTCACCCTGGGTGCCGTCGACGGTGACCAGGCTGCGGTCCACCAGCACACGGGTGGCGTCGCCGGTACCGACCACGGCAGGAACACCCAGCTCCCGGGCGACCACGGCCGCGTGGCAGGTCATCCCGCCGCCGTCGGTGACCACCGCGGCGGCCCGGCGGATGGCGGGCACCCAGTCCGGGTTGGTCATCGGCGCGACCAGGATCTCGCCGTCGCGCAGGTGCTTGGCCTCGACCGGGTCGTGCAGCACGCGGACCGCGCCGCTGCCTTCGCCCGGCGAAGCGCCGAGCCCGGTGACGAGCGCGACGGTGCTCGCCGGCGTGACCGGCGGCAGCGTGGTGATCGGCCGGGACTGCACCAGGAAGATCTCGCTGTCGGCGATCGCGAACTCGATGTCCTGGGGCACGCCGTAATGCTCCTCGACGCGGGTGGCCATCCGGGCCAGCTCTAGCACGACGGTCTCGCTCAGCACCCGGCGGCCGCCCGCCGGCTCCGGCAGCTGGATGGTGACGTCGCCGCCGCCTTCGTCGGCGATGATCTTGTGGGTCTGCTTCCCGATCCGCACCGAGAGGATCAGCAGCTCCTGCTTGCCGACGACGTAGGTGTCGGGCTCGACGGCGCCGCTGACGATCGCCTCGCCCTGGCCGAACACGGCTTCGACGACGACGCGATCGCGGTCGCCGGTGCGCGGGTCGGCGGTGAAGATGACGCCGGAACGCTCGGAGCGGATCATCCGCTGCACGACGACGGCGATCGCCGGTTCGCCGGTGAACCCGCGGCTGGCGCGGTAGCTGACGACGCGCGGGCTGAACAGCGACGTCCAGCAGTCCACGACGTGCTCGGCGACGGCGTGGTCGCCCCAGATGTTGGTGTAGGTGGCGTTCATGCCCGCGAACGACGCTTCGGCGCCGTCCTCGCCGGTGGCCGAGGACCGGATGGCGACCGGTGTCGACGCGCCGAGCTCGCGGTAGGCCTGCGCGATCTCCTCCCGCAGCTCGCCGGTCAGCCCGGCCAGCCGGACGAGGTCCCGGATGCGGTCGCACTGCTCGGCCAGGAAGTTCGCGTCGTCCACATTGGCCAGAGCCTTGGCGTGCAGGTCGGCCACCTCGGAGCGGACGCCGGCCTTCTCCAGCGCGGCCCAGTAGCCGTCGCGGGAGATGACGAAACCACCCGGCACGGGGAACCCGGCGGAGATCAGCTCGCCGAGGTTGGCCCCCTTGCCCCCGACGGTCTCGTCGTCGGTGAGCCGGATTTCGGCCAGGTCGCGTACGTAGGTCATCGGGTTCCTCCTGGAGGTGCGAACAGCTCGCCGAGCGGGAGCCGGGGCGAGGGGGCAGCGGGGACGGCCGGGTAGCCGTAGCGGAAGATCGCCTGCGGGACACCGGGCAACGCGAGCTCGGACACGAGCCGCGCACGGAAGCCGGTCAGGTGCAGGGGCTGGGTGATGACCGAGCCGGCCAGCGCCTTCGACGCCGCGGTGAGCCAGGTGCGCTCCAGTGCCGCGCCGGCGGCCAGCTGGTCGGGCCGGGTGTCGCCGTCGGTGCAGAAGACCAGCCAGTTCTCCCCGGCGAGCCGGTCGGCGAGCACGGCGTCGTCGGGAATCGGCGTGCCGGGCCGGACGATGCCCGCGAACGGAAGCGGTTCGGGGCCGAGCGCGTCGCCGGCGATGCCGTCACCTGCGGCGTCCCAGCCGTGGGTGTGTGCGGTCCACACCGCGAGTTCACGCTGGTAGCCGCGGTCGTCGCGAAGAACCCGCGCGGCGAAACCGAGGAGCTGGGCCAGCTTGTCCAGCCGCGCGGGCCGGACGATGTGCACACCGGTCGTTTCGCCGGCGGCGACCAGCGCGTGCTGCACGGTCGTGGGCACGCGGCTGTGGAAGAACCGGTGCCGGTGACTGCGGCGGCGGCCGATCGCCTGGTACAGCAGATAGGCGCGGGTGGACGTGGCGCGCCGGCGGCCGATCGTCACCGTGGCCACGACGTCGCTGTCGTCCCGCAGGCCGACGTGGCAGTCCCGGCCGAGCGCGCGGACGGCCAGTTCGAGGTTGGTCAGCGCGGCACCGCAGGAGAGCACGCGGTCCCGGTCGGACGGATCGTGCCGGCGGAGGTGGACGTCCCGGCGTTCGAGCAGGTCGACCTCGGTCCCGCGGACGAGCAGCTGCCACGGCTGGCTGTTGTGCACCGAAGGCGCCCGGCTGACGGCGCGCGCGAGGACGCCGAGCTGCTCCGTGGTCAGGACGGTCATCGCGGTCACTCCTCGGCGCGGAGCCCGATGCCCCGCCGACGTCATCGTCGCGAGACCGGCGGGGGCCGCACCGGAGCACAAAGTCCTCCGCTCCGGCGGAATTCGTCCCCTACCGGGCCGCGGCCGCCCGGCCGCACGATGGGCCGTCGCAGAGGAAAGAAGGAAGTCATGAGCACTGGTCGCGTCATCATCGTCGGCATGGACGGTTCACCGCGCGGCGACGCGGCTCTGCGGTGGGCCCTCGAGATCGGCGCCCACGAGGGCGACACGGTCCGCGCGATCCTCGTCCTGCCGCGGGACACGCTGCTGCCGGGCACGTCGTTCGCGATCCAGCCGCACGGCCGCGTCCCCGAAACCGGTTTCTCACTCGACTCGCACGTGCGCGAGCTGGCCATCGAGACCCCGGCATCGGTGGAGACCCGGACGGTCCACGGCGACCCGGCGACGGAGCTGGTGACGGCTTCGGCGGACGCGGATTTGCTGGTGCTCGGCGCCCACCGCGGCGGAGCGGTGGCGGATCTGGTGCTGGGCAGCGTGGGCCGGGAGTGCGTGCGGTACTCGCGGTGCCCGGTCGTGGTCATCACGCCGGAGGCAGCGAATCGGCTCGCGTCGGTGTGACCCCCGGAGGCCGTCACGGCTGGTGGCAATTCCGAGGCGAAGTGCTCATGAGATGAGACCCTTGGCTGATGATCGGCTACCCCTGGCATGTCGTCGCTGCGGCGCCCCTCGCTCTTGATTGGACCGAGCAAGGCGGAGAATGGCTCCACCGCTTCTCCAGCGCGCTGGCAGGCAAGTCGGTTTCCGTCGGAGGCCACCGCTATGACGACACGACAGCACCCTTCATCCAGATCACTCTTCAGGGTGAGACTGTTGCCGGGACGGTCGTCCTCCTCGCGGTCACCGATGATTCCGTTTTTGTCCTGATAGCCGGAGAGTCGGATCCCGGTGAGGAGCTCATCGGCATTATCACCGCAGCAGCCGCGCAAGCGACCGCCACCCTTGGCGACGAGGGTGAGGCGATTCCATGGACGGCGATTATCGGGCCTGGACCTGAGCGGATCAGCGGCCACCCGAGCCGACTGACGGCTGACGTGTCGATTGGGCCGATGCGACTGGTGTCCACCGACCAGGTCCTCGTCGAGCCCGAGAGCACCCAGCAGCGTACCCTCATCGCGCGGCTACAACTGGTCTGCGGCCGGTGTCCGCGCGACAAGGGAAGACACGTTCGACATTTCCTCGGCAACGACATTGACGTTGCCGGAGGGGCTTGATTCGGCCTGGGCCCGTCTCCAGCGAGAGCCAGTGCTGATTGCCGCTTTGGACACCTACCTCGAGGGGATCCAAGCCCTGCCGCGCCACCCCTCCTTCGCCGCGGTGTCTTTCGTCGCCTCCGTCGAGACCATCGCGGGCAAGCTTTTCAAGTTCGAGCGCTGCAAGAAGTGCCGGAACCGGTTGGGCCTCGGAGCAGGTTTCAAAGCTGCGCTTCGCAAAGTCCTGAGCGAGGAAGAAGCCGCAGCTCTGGATCCCGTTTACAGCGCTCGCTCGGAAACAGTCCACGCCGGCATACTCCATGGTGGCGAAACCACGCCCGGCATCCTGTTCCGCGGCCCTTGGAGTCGAAACAGCACCGACGACTTCCGCTGGCGAACGCTCTTGCGCCTTCAACGAGCTACCCGTCTTCTCCTGGCATGGGCCATCACGAACCCCTGGCCGGCACGGATTTTGGTTGCGCCGGCTTCCGCCGAAGGGGAACACGTGACCCCCTCCGGCTACGCCTCTGCGCAAGGTGTCGAAGGGTAGGCCCGGCTCTTCTTACACCGACCGGCGGCGGGTGGCCCAGCGGAACAGCTCGTCCGCACCCCACACGATCACCGGCATCGGCAGCAGCATCGCCACCACCCAGGCCGGCAGTGCCGCCGTCCCGAACACCAGTTGCAGCGGCGGCAGGTAGATCAACGCCGCCGCGAAGACCAGCTCGAACACGATTCCACCAAGCAGCAACCGGTTGGTCGTCAAGCCCACCGAGCGCAGCGACACCCGCTCGGTCCGGGCCGCGAACGCCGTGCCCACCTGGCAGAACACGATCGCCGCGAAGCTCGCCGTCGTGGCCTGCAGGTAAGCGTCGTGCAGCGCGCCCGAAGAGACGTCCGCGCCCGGGTGCCAGCCCGCCGCGTACAGCACCGCGAAGAACGCCCCGAGCACCAGTACGCCCGACACCAGGCCCATGATCCCCCACGCCCGCAGCAACATCCGGCCCGTGACCACACCTTCGGAACGGCGACGCGGGCGGCGGGACATCAAGCCGGGCTCCGCGGGTTCGCGGCCCAATGCCAACGCGGGCAGGGTTTCCGTGCCCAGGTCGATCGCCAGGATCTGCAGCACCGTCAACGGCAACGGGATCATCCCGCCCGACACCGCGAACAGCAGGAACGGCAGCACCTCCGGCACCGCGTGCGCGAAGATGTACAGCACGAACTTCCGGACGTTGTCGAAGACCCGCCGCCCCTCCCGGACGCCGGCCACGATCGTCGCGAAGTTGTCATCGGTCAACACCACCGTCGCCGCTTCCTTGGCCACGTCCGTGCCGCCGATGCCCATCGCCACGCCGATGTCCGCGCGGCGCAACGCCGGGGCGTCGTTGACGCCGTCGCCGGTCATCGCCACCACTTCGCCGCAGTCGCGCAACGCGTCCGCTATGCGCAGCTTGTCCTCCGGTGCCGCCCGGGAGAACACGATCTCGCCGTTGGCCGTCAGCGCGTCGTCGAGAGCCGGCTCCGAGAGCTCGGCCAGCTCCTCGCCGCTGATCACCCGGTCCGCGCCGATCCCGACGCGGCGGGCGATCTCCGCCGCCGTGCGGCCGTTGTCGCCGGTCACCACGTGCACCCGGATGCCCGCCGAATGGCAGTCCGCGACCGCGGCGGCCACCTCGGGCCGCGGCGGGTCGACCAGGCCCACCAAGCCGAGCAGGGTCAGGCCGGTCTCGGCCTCGTCGCGGCTGCCCGGCAGCGCGGCCACCCGGCGGCCGGCGACCGCCAGCACCCGCAGGGCGCGGCCCGCCATCTCGTCGACCAGCGCCAGGAGCCGGGCCCGCTCTTCGGCCGGCATCGCGCACCGGGGCAGCACCTGCTCCGGCGCCCCTTTCGTCGAGACCGAAAGCGCATTCCCCACGAGGTCCACAGTGGACATGCGCTTGAGCCGTGGATCGAACGGGTACAAGGCCTTCCGGCCGGCGTCGCGGAGGGACGGATCCGCGCCGTTCGCGTTCGCGTACCGCAGCAACGCCAGTTCGGTCGGGTCACCGCTCGACGCGGTGACGTCGGCGGTGGTGCACCGGGCCAGTGCCTCGACGAACGCCTCGCCCACCGGGTGCACCTCCTCGACGGTCATCTCGTTCCGCGTCAAGGTCCCGGTCTTGTCGGTGCAGATCACCGTCGTCGACCCCAGTGTCTCCACCGCGGAAAGCCGCTTCACCAGCGCGCCGGCCTTGGCCATCGACCGGACGCCCGCGGCCAGGGCCAGGGTGATCGTCGGCAGCAGGCCCTCGGGGACATTGGCCACCAGCAGGCCGATCGCGAACACGAACGCCGCCGACCACGACAGCCCGGCCAGCCAGCCCAGCGGCAGGAAGCCGATGCCGACGACGACGGCCACCAGCGCGATCAGCCACGCGACCCGCCGCACCTGGCGTTCGAGCGGGCTCTCTTCACGCCCGACGCGCGACGACAGCGACGCGATCCGGCCGATCTCGGTGTGCCGTCCGGTGGCGTGGACGACCCCGTGCGCGGCACCGGCGACGCAGACCGTGCCGCTGAAGACGAGCACCGGCGAGTCGAGGGGGCGGGATGCGTCGTCGTGGGCGTCGGCCATCCGGGTCACCGGTACCGACTCCCCGTCAGCATCGACGCGTCCACGTCCACCGTGCCGTCGATCAGCCGGGCGTCGGCGGGGATCCGGTTGCCCTCCGCCAGGACGAGGACGTCGCCGGGGACCAGCTCGGTCGCGGGCACGTGCCACACCTGGCCGTCGCGCAGTACCGGCGCCCGGTCGGGCAGGTACTTCCCCAGCGCCTCGACGGCCTTCTCCGCCTGCTGTTCCTGGACGAAGGCCAGCAGGCCGTTGAGCAGGATGACGCCGGCGATGGCGATCGCCAGGTTCGTCGTCCCGGCGATCCAGGCCAGCCCGCCCGCGACCCACAGCAGCAACGCGAGAGGGTGGACCAGCTGCCGTCCCAGCTCGATCGGCCACCTCCGGCCGCCGTGCGACGGCAGTGCGTTCGGACCGCTCACCTGCAGCCGGCGGGCGGCTTCCCGTGCTGTCAGGCCGCTCGGCGTGGTCCGCAGGTCCCGCAGCAGCCGGGAGACCGGCTCCCGGGCGTCGACCGGTGGTGCCTCGGCCGGGCCGGGCTTCAGGTGCGTGGTCATCGTGGTTTCCTTCGCTTCGAGGTGGCGAGGCCGACCAGCAGCAGCGCCTGCGGGGTGCCGGGCAGGATCTCGGGCTGCCGGGCCCGCTCGACGAACGGCTGACGGGGCAGCAGAACGCCGCGGGACGCAAAGCTGCGGACGGCCGCTGCGAGCCGGGTGCCGTGGAGTGCGGCGCCCGCGAGGACGTGGTGCCGGCGGCTGTCGGCCTGGGTGGTGACGAGCAGGGCGGACCGGCCCGTGACGTCGGCGCCGAGCTGCTCGAGGGCAGGCACCCAGCCGGGCCGCACGATGCGCACGTCGGTCTCCGGCCAGAAGTTCTCGCTCGCGAGTGCCCCAAGCACGGCCAGGCTGACCGGCCGCAGCTCCGGCTCGTCAAGCCTGCGCAGCGCCGTGTACCGCGCCCATTCGACGCTCGACGGCGGTCGCGGCGGGCCGGCGCGGACGACCGCCGCGACGTCGGGGCGGTCGGTGTCGTCCGGGAACGCCACGACCGGGTCGCGGCCCAGGATCCGCAGCACCGTCCAGACGGTCGACAGTGCCGCGCCGCATTCGATCAAGGCCGCGTTGCGTGCCCGGTCGCGCCGGGACGGCGGCTCGGTCAGGACGACCTCGTCCGGCCGCACTTCGGCGACGCACCGGTTCGGGCCCAGCCGCACCAGCGCGTCGCCCAGCACGGCGCGGGACGAGGTGTCCCAGTGGAACGCGGTCATCTGTCGGGGCGGCAGGTGGCGAGGAGCCCGTCGACGTCGGTCACGGTGACGCGGTTCTCCAGCCCCGGCGGGACTTCCGGCCGGACGTCCGGGTCCGGGGAGACGAGCGCCACCGGCACGTGGTCGCGGACGGCGCACACGACGCCGAACTCGCGCGCGGTCAGCTCGGGCTCCTGGCCGCGGACGTCCACGACCAGGTCGGGCTGGGCGAACGGCTCGTCGAGCGGGCAGCGGCCCCCGACCGCCAGCGCCCGGCAGAGCCCGGCGCGGCTGTGACACCGGCTGACCAGGCAGCCCGCGTCACGCAGGGGCTGGACGAGGAAGTCGGCGTCGCCGAAGGACGCCTCGGTTAGCAGGACGTGCACGGGGTCACCTCACGGACACTCGGGCGAGCGCCTCTTCGGCGCCGCGGGCCAGCTCCAGGTCTTCCCGGGGCAGCACGATCAGGGCGGGCACCGGGGAATCGGCCGCCGTGACGATCCGGTCGACGTCGGTGCGCGGGACGGCTCCGGCCCGCAGGCCCAGCACACCCAGTCCGTCGATGACGGACGTGATCAGCTCGGGCTGGTGCTCGGCGACCCCGCCGGTGAACACCACGCCATCCAGCCGGGACAGACTGGTCGTGGCGGCACCGATCTCCCGGCCCAGCCGGTGCCGGTAGACGTCGAGGGCCACCGAAGCGTCGCCATCGCCGCGGGCGGCCGCGGCCAGCACGCGCCGCAGGTCGCCGTTGGTGCCGGTCATCCCGGCCAGCCCGGAACGGTGGAACAGCGCCTCGGCCATCTCGGCCGGGCTCATCGGCGCCGTCTGCATCACGTGCAGCAGCAGGCCCGGATCGACCGAACCCGACCGGGTGGCCATCATGGCGCCTTCGAGCGGGGTGAAGCCCATGCTCGTGTCGACGCCGTGGCCGTCGCGGATCGCGGTCACCGACACGCCGGCGCCGACGTGCGCGCACACGAGTTGCAGGTCCTCGGGCGCCCGGCCCAGCAGTTCGCCGGTGCGGCGCAGGGAGTACTGGCACGACAGACCGTGGAAACCATAGCGGCGCAAGCGGTTCTGCACAGTCCACGCCCGGGGTAGCGGGTACCGCGCCGCCGCTTCCGGCATCCGCGCGTGGAAGGCCGTGTCGAAGCAGGCCACCACCGGCACGTCCGGCAGCAGGCGGCGGACTTCCCGCGTGACCTCCAGCGAGAGCGGCTGGTGGTTCGGTGCCAGGGAGGTGAGCCGTTCGAGGTTGGCGAGCAACGTGTCGTCCACGCGGGCCGGAGCCTTCTGGGAGCCGCCGTGGACGAACCGGACGGCGACGGCGTCCACTGCGGACCACCGGCGGATCGCGTCGCCCACCACGGCCGGGCCGGTCGAGTCCCAGGCGGCCCAGCCGACCGCGGTGCCGTCGACGACCAGCGACACCTTCACGCTCGACGAGCCCGGGTTCAGGGTCAGCACACGCACGGGTCGCTCCTTCAGTCTCGCAGCCGGCGGAGGAACGGGTCTTCGGCCGCGACGGGCTCCAGGCGGGCGCGAACGTCGAGCGCCACGCAGCCCTCCGAGCCCACGCGCACCGGGTTGAGGTCCAGCTCGGCCAGTTCCGGCACCAGTTCGGCGAGCCGGCTGACCTTCAGCAGCAGGTCGCGCACCGCGGCCCGGTCCAGCCCGGCCGCCCAGAGCGCCTTCGATGCGCGCAACCCGTCCAGGAGCAGGTCCGCGTCGGCGCCGGTCAGCGGTGCGAGCCGGGCGGCGTGGTCGGCGATCAGGTCGGTGTCGACGCCGCCGAGGCCGAACACGACCAGCGGCCCGAACACCGGGTCCGAGCGCACCCCGACCAGCAGCTCACGGCCCGGTTCGGCCATCGGCTGGACCGTCACGCCACGCAGGGCGGACCCGAAGCGGGACCGCAGGACCCGGAACGCCTCCACGATCCGGTCGGCCCCGCGCACGTTGAGCAGCACACCCCCGCCGGCGGTCTTGTGCAGCAGGCCCTCGGCGTCGGCCTTGAGCACCACCGGCGAACCGAGGTCGGCGGCCGCGGCGTCCATCGAGTCGCCTGCCTCGACGTAGTGGGTCTCCACCAGGGGGATGTCCGCGAGCCGGAGCAGTTCGACGGCGTCCGACGGCGAGAGCCAGCCTTCGTGCTCGCGGGCGAACGCACGCAATGCGTCCGGCGCTTCCAGCGGCTCGAGGTGGTCGTCGGCTTCGGGCCGGTTCAGCCACTGCTCGTAGCGGACCAGCCGGGCCAGCACCGCGGCGGCCGCCGCGGGGTCGTCGTAGCAGGCGGTGACGCCGCGGCCGGGCACCAGCGGCGCCACCCGGGCGCGCTGCCCGGGCCGGACCGCGAAGACGGTCTTGTACTCGGGCGGGAGCACCGCGGCGAGTGACGTGCCGGGGTCGCCGACCGCGGTGGGCACGGTCGCGGCGATGACCGCGTCGACGCCGTCGTCGTCGAGGACCGCGCGCAGAGCGTCGGCGAAGACCTCCGCACGCACGGCCGCGGTCGTGTCGACCGGGTTGTGCACCGCGGCTTCGGCGGGCAGCAGCTTCGCGAGGCGGTCCCGGGTGTCCTGGGACAGCTCGGCCATGACGAGGCCCTCGCGTTCGCAGGCGTCGGCGGCGAGCACTCCGGCGCCACCCGCGTTGCTCACCACGGCCACCCGCGGGCCGCCGGGCAGGAGCTGCCACGACAGGCCGGCGATGACGTCGACCAGCTCGGCGACGGTGTCGACGGCGATGACGCCCGCCTGCTCGAACAGCGCGTCCCGGGTGACGGCGGGGGTGGCGGCCGCGGCGGTGTGCGAAGCGGCGGCGCGCTGGGCGGTGTCGCCGCTGCCGGAGCGGACGGCGAGCACCGGACGGGTGCGGGCGAGCCGGCGGGCCAGCCGGCTGAACTTGCGCGGGTTGCCGAACGACTCGAGGTAGAGCACGGCCAGTTCGGTGCGGAGGTCGGCGGCCCACCACATGAGCAGGTCGTTGCCGCTGACGTCGTACTTGTCCCCGGTCGAGACCAGGTTCGACACGCCGAGGCCGAGGTCACCGAGAGATTCGGCCAGCGCGATGCCGACGCCGCCGGACTGGGTGACGACGCCGATGTTGCCCGGCTTGACCGGGGTGGCGAGGAACGTCAGGTCGTAGGGGCGGGCCGGGTCGGTGGAGACGACACCGAGGCAGTTGGGCCCGACCAGCCGGAGACCGTACTCGCGCACGGCCGCGTGGACGCGCTCGCCGGCGCCGGTGCCGGTCAGCCCGGAGGAGATGAGGACGACGGCCCGGACCCCGCGCTTCCCGCACTCTTCGACCGCCTGTGCGGCGGCCGGCGCGGGCAGGCAGATCACCGCGAGTTCGGGGGTGCGGCTCAGGGCCGCGATGGAGGGCGCGCTCGGCACGCCGAGGATCTCGTCCGCGTGCGGGTTCACCACCTCCACCGGGCCGGGGAAGCCGGAGCCGACCAGGTTGGCCAGCACGGCGTTCCCCACCGAACCCGGGCGGCGCCCGGCCCCGATCACGGCGATCGAGGACGGCCGGAACAGGTGGGCGAGGCTGGCGGCGTCGGCGACCGAATCGCGTTCGAGCACCGCCTCGACGTATGCCGGGTCGTCTTCGAGGATCATCACGACGTCGCGCTCGGGACCACCGACGCTGGCCTCGAAGCGCAGGCCGAGGTCCTTGAAGACGTGGAGGACGTTGGCGTTCTCGGCGAGCACTTCGGCGAGGAACCGTTTCAGGCCGGTCTTCCGGGCGTGGGAGACGAGGTGCTCCATCAGCAGGGTCGCCACGCCCTGGGTGCGCACGGTCGCGTCGACCACCAGGGCGACTTCGGCGTCGGCCGAGTCCTGCAGCACCTCGTAGTTCGCGACGCCGACGAGCTCCCCGCGCCGGTAGCAGCCCACGGCGTAGTGGCCGGGACCGGGGTCGGCGGCGATGCCGGCCGCCAGTTTGTCCAAACCGGACGGAGTGCCGAAGAACCGGAAGTAGGTGTCCTGCTTGGTGAGCCTGGTGTGCAGGGCGAGCACCTCGGCGGTGTCGGCCGGGTGCAGCGGGCGCACGAGCACCACGTCACCGTGCGCGAGCAGGGCCCGGGTCATCGCATCTCCTCGGGGCATGAGGGTGGGCGCGGCCGATCGAGGGCCGCGCCCACCGCGGAGGGTCACCTAGTCCTTGGTGACCTGGATCTTCACGTGCTTGTCGCGCGGGTGCTCCGAAACCGGCATCGAAACCTCGAGGATGCCGTCGGTGTACGTCGCCTTGACCTTCGCCGGGTCGGCCCCGGCCGGCAGGCTGACCGTGCGGCTGAAGGTGCCGTAGAAGAACTCACTGCGGCCGCCTTCGGCGGTTTCCTTCGCCTCACGCTCGGCGGAGATGGTCAGCAGCCCGTTGTGCGTGGTGACGGAGATGTGCTTCTCCGGGTCGAAGCCGGGCAGTTCGGCCCGCACGAGGTACTTGCCGTCCTCAGTGGACTCCTCGATCCGGACCGGGTTGTGCTCGGCGAACGGCCAGGGGTTCTCCAGCCACGCCGCGATGCTCGGCAACGCCAGGCGTGAGCCCGGCACCAGGGCAGTCATCCGTTCCTCCTTCCCTGCGACTTCGGGGGTCGCAGGACAAGGAGACCTCGGTTCGGTGGCCCGCCGACGCGGCCGGATTGCCTGAACCCTGAGGACTTTCGTCACTGAAGAGCGGCCGGTGCCGCCGACCGACCTACCGGACGCTCAGCCGACCGGGGCCGACCACTCGACCCTGACCCCGCCGTCGGGGCCGCTGTCCAGCGAAAACGTCCCGCCCGACGCCTCCGCACGGTCACGCAGGTTGCCCAGCCCGCTCGGCGAGATCCCCTCCGCCAGCCCCTTGCCGTCGTCGGCCACCACTACGCGGATCGTCTCTTCCTTCACCGCGATCGACACCGTGACCGTCGAGGCGTCCGCGTGGCGCACCGCGTTGCTCACCGCCTCGCGCACCACCGCTTCGACGTGCTCGGCCAGCTGCGCCGGCACCGTGTCGATCGGGCCCGACATGCTGACCGTCGGCTGCAGCGGGGCGTCGTCGGTCAGCTCGGCGATCGCGTCGTGCAGGCGGTGGCGCAGCCGCAGGCCCGTGGCGCCCGCCGCGCCGCCGTGCAGGTCGAAGATCGCCGTGCGGATCTCCTGGACGATCTCGTGCATCTGCTCGATGCTGTCACCCAGCCGTTTCTGCAGCTCCGGGGACTTCGTGCGCCGCTGGGTGCTCTGCATCGACAACCCGACCGCGAACAGCCGCTGGATGACGTGGTCGTGCAGGTCACGCGCGATCCGGTCGCGGTCGCCGAGCACGTCCAGCTCCCGCGCCGCCCGCTGCTGGGCCGCCAGCTGCAACGCCAGCGCCGCCTGGTCGGCGAAGGACGCGACCACCGACAGCTGCGCCGCCTCGAAGCCGGCGGAACCGGCTTCGCGGGCCGCGATCAGCACGCCGGTCGTCCGGTCGCCGGCCCGCAGCGGCACCACCATCGCCGGCCCGAAGCGGTGGTCGCGCAGGCTCAGGTCGGGCACGCTGCGCGGCGTCCGGTCCCGGTACACCGAGCCCGGCACGCTCTCGTCGACGTCGATGCGCGTCCCGGACAGCTCGGCCGCCCGCGTGCCCGCGCAGACGGTGACCGTCAGGTCGTCGACATCGTCGCCCCAGTCCTCGTCGGCGTCGAGCCGCCCGGAGTTCGGCAGGGCGAGCATCGTGACGTCGGAGCCGGTCAGCTCCAGCGCGCGGCTGGCGATCAGGGTGAGCGCCTCCGCCGGGTCGGTGCCGCCGAGCAGCTCGGTGGTCACCTCGCTGGTCGCGGCCAGCCACTGCTGGCGCACGCGCGCCTGCTCGTAGAGGTGCGCGTTCTCGATGGCGATGCCGGCCGCCGCGGCGAGAGCCTGCACCACGACCTCGTCGTCGTCGGTGAACGGCTCCCCGTTCTTCTTCTCGGTCAGGTACAGCCGGCCGAACACCTCGTCACGCACCCGCACCGGCACGCCGAGGAACGAGTGCATCGGCGGGTGGTGCGCGGGGAAGCCGACGGAGGCCGGATGGGCGGAGATCTCCTCCAGCCGCAGAGGTTTCGCCTCGTCGATGACCACGCCCAGCACGCCGTGCCCCTCGGGCAGGTCGCCGATGCGACGGCGGGCTTCGTCGTCGATGCCGAGGTAGATGAACTCGGACAGGCTGCCGTCCTCGGCGAGCACACCGAGCGCGCCGTACTTGGCCTCGCCCAGCTCGATCGCCGCCTGCACGATCCGGGTCAGCGTCGTGTCCAGTTCGAGCCCCGAGGCGACGGCCAGCACGGCGTCGAGCAGGCCGTCCATCTTGTCGCGCGTGGAGATCAGCAGCTCGATCCGGTCCTGCAGGTCGCGCAGCAGCTCGCGCAGCCGCAGGCCGGACAGCGTGCCGGCCATCCGCCGTGGCTCCTGCCCGGCTTCGCTCACCACGACCTCCGCATCATCGGTGACTTTGTCCCCTTTCCGCGGCACCGCGGGGCGAGAGACCGTCGGAACAAGCTTTGGAACCACAGTGTGTCGCACCGCGGCACCAAGGGGAGACCATGACACTACCCATCACTTCGATCGGCTTGCTGGACCCCGATCAGGTGAAGTCCGTCGTCGGCGCTGCGGTGCTGGCGCCGTCGACGCACAATACGCAGCCCTGGCGTTTCCGCTGCACCCACGCCGGGCTGGAGCTGCACGCCGACCCGGACCGCGCCCTGCCCGTGGCCGACGCGGACCGGCGCGAGCTGCTGCTCTCCTGCGGTGCCGCTCTGTTCAACCTGCGCACGGCCATCCAGGCGCTCGGGGCCCACCCGGCCACGACGTTGTTCCCCCGGCGTGACGACCCGACGCTGCTGGCCGTGGTCCGGCCGTTCGCCGCCCGCCGTCCCGACCCCCGTCTGGTCGAGCTGGCGGACGCGATCCCCCGCCGTCACACGAACCGGACGCCGTTCGAGGCGGGCTCGATCCCGACGTCCGTGGTCGCCGACCTGCGCCACGCGGCCGAGGTCGAGCAGGCGTGGCTGCCGCGGCTGAGCGGGCAGCAACTGGAGGGCCTGCGCGAATTGATCCACAAAGGGCACCACGCCCAGCTGACCGATCCGGCGTTCCTCTCCGAGTGGCACCAGTGGACCGGACGTGGTCCGGACAGCCGCGACGGCGTCCCCGAGTACGCGGCCGGGTCGATGCCCTCCAACAACGGCGGCTGGGTGCTGCGCGACTTCGGCTCCCGGACGCGCGGCCGACCGGACGACTCCGAGCCGCTGGTCGTGGTCATCGGCTCGTTCGACGACACCCCCGTCGACCGGCTGCGGGCCGGTCAGGCGATGCAGCGGGTCCTGCTGACCGCGACCGTGGCCGGGCTCGACGCGTCGTTCATCTCCCAGCCCGTCGAGGTCCCGGCGGTCCGCACCGAACTGCGGCAACTGCTCGGTGGTGGGTTGTGGCCGCAGATCGTGCTGCGCCTGGGCCGCGGCGCCCCGGTGCCGTGGACGCCACGGCGGTCGCTGGCGGACGTCCTGATGGAGCCCACCGCGCTGAGCACTTGAACGACACGCGTTGCGGCGTCAGGCCCGCAGGAACAGGTGGTCGCGGCCGGCAAGCGATGGCGGCGAGCAACGCCGGGGAGGGATGCTTCGTGGAGCCGTACCCTTGCAGGGTCGCGAAGTGCATCCCCGATGCCGGCGGGCCACGACCCCGAACCGACCGCGGTGGACAGCGAGGTGGTGCGGTGCTCAGCCCTGGTTGCGCAGCTCGGTGGCCAGCACCGCCGCCTGCGTGCGCCGTTCCATGCCCAGCTTGGTCAGCAGCCGCGAGACGTAGTTCTTGACCGTCTTCTCGGCCAGGAACATCCGCTCGGAGATCTGCCGGTTGGTCAGCCCCTCGCCGATCAGCTCCAGCAGCTTTCGTTCCTGGTCGGAAAGGTCGGCCAGCGGCCCCTTCTTGGCCTGGCTGTCGCGCAGCTTCGCCATCAGGGCCGCGGCGGCGTGCGCGTCGAGGAGGGACTTGCCCGCGCCGACGTCCTGCACCGCCGAGACCAGGTCCATGCCTTTGATGTCCTTGATCACGAACCCGCTCGCCCCGGCCATCACCGCGTCGAGCATCGCCTGCTCGTCGGTGTAGGACGTCAGCATCAGGCACTTCAGCCCGGGCAGCTTGGACCGCAGCTCGCGGGCCAGCTCGATGCCGTTGCCGTCCGGCAGGCGGACGTCCAGGACCGCGACGTCCGGGTTCAGCGCCGGGATCCGGGCCAGCGCCTGCGACACACTGCCGGCCTGGCCGACCACCGTGAGGTTCTCGTCCTCGTCCAGCAGGTCGGCCACGCCACGGCGGACGACCTCGTGGTCGTCGACCAGGAACACTCGAAGCACGGAAACCTCCCAAGGACGGGTCGGACAGCCTCAGCGTACGACCGCAAGGCCCGCGGCGGCAGGGACCCGTGGCCGTCCTGGAAGTGACCAAGGACCCTAAGGCCGGACACCCTCCGCACCGGATGCTCGCCGGGTAACCCGCGAACGAGCAGGAGATACCGGATGAGCGCCCTGGACCTCGCCCGATGGCAGTTCGGGATCACCACCGTCTACCACTTCATCTTCGTCCCGCTGACCATCGGGCTGTCGTTCCTGGTCGCCGGGATGCAGACGGCCTGGGTGCGCACGGGGAACGACCGCTACCGCCGGATGACGAAGTTCTGGGGAAGCTGTTCCTCATCAACTTCGCCATGGGCGTGGCGACCGGCATCGTGCAGGAGTTCCAGTTCGGGATGAACTGGTCGGACTACAGCACGTTCGTGGGGGACATCTTCGGCGCGCCGCTGGCCATCGAGGGCCTGCTCGCCTTCTTCCTCGAGTCGACGTTCCTCGGCCTGTGGATCTTCGGCTGGGACAAGCTGCCGAAGAAGCTGCACCTGGCCACCATTTGGCTCGCCGCGACCGGCACCCTGCTCTCGGCGTACTTCATCCTCGCCGCCAACTCCTGGATGCAGCACCCCGTCGGCTACGCGGTCAACCCCGCCACCGGCCGCGCGGAGCTCAAGGACTTCGGCGCCGTGCTCACCAACTCGACCGCGATCGGCGCCTTCGCGCACACCATCACCGCGTGCTTCCTCACCGCCGGGATGTTCGTCGTCGGGATCAGCGCGTGGCAGCTCCGGCGGCAGAAGCACGCCGACGTCTTCCGTCCGTCGATGAAACTCGCCCTGGTCACGGTGCTGATCGCCAGCCTCGGCGTGATCGTCACCGGTGACCTGCAGGCCCGGCTGATGACCGAGCAGCAGCCGATGAAGATGGCCGCCGCCGAAGCGCTCTACGACACCGTCGCCCCCGCGTCGTTCTCGCTGTTCACCATCGGCTCGCTCGACGGCTCGCAGGAGAAGTTCAGCGTCCGCGTCCCCGGCGTGCTGTCCTTCATGGCCACCGGGAAGTTCGACGGCCAGGTCGAGGGCATCAACGACCTGCAGGCCGCCGAGCGGCAGCAGTACGGGCCCGGCGAGTACCGCCCGGACATCCCGGTCGCCTACTGGACCTTCCGGCTGATGATCGGCTTCGGCTTCCTGTGCCTGCTCATCTCCCTGGTCGGCCTCTGGCTGTTCCGCCGCGGCCGCACCCCGCGCGCCCGCTGGTTCTTCCCCGTCGCCACGCTCGGGATCGCCCTGCCCTACCTGGCCAACAGCGTCGGCTGGATCTTCACCGAAATGGGCCGTCAGCCGTGGTCGGTGTTCGGGGTCCTCAAGACGGCGGACTCGGTGTCACCGACCGTCTCCGCGGGCAGCGTGCTGACCTCGCTGATCGTGTTCACCCTGCTCTACGGCGTGCTCGCGGTCGTCGACGGCGTGCTGATGGTCCGCTACGCCAAGGCCGGTCCCCCACCGCCGGAAGCCGCAGAACCCGAGTCCGACGAGCCGCGCCCCGCGGCCTTCGCCTACTGAGCCGGAGCACCGCCATGGCCCTCACCGACATCTGGTTCCTGCTCATCGCGGTCCTCTGGACCGGCTACTTCGTCCTCGAAGGCTTCGACTTCGGCGTCGGCACGCTGCTGCGCGTCCTCGGCCACGACGACACCGACCGCCGGGTGCTGATCAACACGATCGGCCCGGTCTGGGACGGCAACGAGGTCTGGCTGCTCGTCGCCGGCGGCGCCACCTTCGCCGCCTTCCCGCTCTGGTACTCGAGCCTGTTCTCCGGCTTCTACCTCGCGCTGCTGCTCGTGCTCGTCGCCCTGATCCTGCGCGGGGTCGCGTTCGAGTTCCGCGGCAAGCTCGACAGCCCGCGCTGGCGCACCACCTGGGACTGGGTCATCGTGTTCGCCTCCGCCGCGCCCGCCCTGCTGTGGGGCGTGGCGTTCGGCAACATCGTCCACGGCGTCCCGCTCGACGCGCAGCACCACTTCACCGGCACGTTCTTCACCCTGCTCAACCCGTACGCGCTGCTCGGCGGGCTGGCCACGCTCAGCCTGTTCTCCTTCCACGGCGCGGTGTTCCTGACGCTGAAGACGACCGACGCATTGCGCGACCGCGCGCGGACGCTGGCCCGCGCGCTCGGCGGCACGGCGATCGTGTTCGGCGGCGTCTTCCTCGCCTACACTGCGGTCGAACACGGCGGCTGGGCATGGCTGTCGGCGGCCGTCGCCGCGCTGCTGCTCGTCGCGGCGGTGCTGTTCGCCGCCGGCGAGCGGGACGGGTTCGCCTTCGCGAGCACCGCCGCCGCGATCATCGCGATCACTTTCACGCTGTTCTGGTCGCTGTACCCGGACGTGCTGCCCTCGACGACCGACCCGGCGTTCGGCCTGACCACCACGAACGCGTCCTCGACGCCGTACACGCTGCAGATCATGACCTGGGTCGCGGTCGTGTTCACCCCGATCGTGCTGGCCTACCAGGCGTGGACGTACTGGGTGTTCCGCAAGCGGATCAGCCGGGCCTCGATCCCGGCCGGCGGCGGCCTGCCCGCAGGCCGCCGGTGAAGCCGCTCGACCCGCGGCTGCTCCGTCACGCGAGCGCGGTCCGGCCGTTCGTCCTCGCCTGCGCCGCGCTGGGCGTGCTCACCGCCATGCTGGTGCTCGCCCAGGCGGAGCTGCTCGCGAAGACGATCACGTGGGCCTTCCTCGACGGCTTCGGGCTCCGGAACCTGGTCCTGCCGCTCGGCCTGCTGACCGCGGTCGTCGTGGCCCGGGCCGGGATCACCTGGCTGGCCGAGACGACCGCGCACCGCGCGGCCGCCCGTGCGCTTGCGCAGCTGCGCGAGACGGTGATCGCGGCCGCGCTGCGGATCGGCCCCCGGCGGGCCGGCCGCTCTCCCGCCGAGGTCGCCGCCCTGGCCACGCACGGCGTCGACCGCCTGGACGGCTACTTCGCCCGCTACCTGCCGCAGCTGCTGATCGCGGCGGTCGTCCCGGTGGTCGTCGGCGTGCGGATCCTGGCCGCCGACTGGGTCGCCGCGGTGATCGCCGGTCTGACCGTGCCGCTCATCCCCGTGTTCATGATCCTCATCGGGCGCTACACCCAGCGTGACGTGCAGCGGCAGTGGAAGACCTTGTCCGTGCTGGGGAACCACTTCCTCGACCTGGTCGCCGGGCTCGCGGAACTCACCGCGTTCGGCCGCGCCCGCGCGCAGATCCGGTCGCTGCGGGAGATCACCGGGCAGTATCGCAAGCACACCATGCGGACGCTGCGCGTCGCGTTCCTCTCCGCGCTGGCCCTGGAGCTGCTGGCGACGCTGTCGGTCGCGGTCGTCGCCGTGTCGATCGGCGTGCGGCTGCTGGCCGGGGAACTGGACCTGCAGACCGCGCTCGTCGTGCTGATCCTCGCCCCGGAGATCTACCTGCCGCTGCGAGCGGTCGGCGCCCGGTTCCACGACAGCGCCGAGGGGCTCGCCGCGGCCGAGGAGATCATCGCGCTCGCCGACACGCCGTCGGACGACACCGGCACCCGCCCGGTCCCCGATCTCACCCGCGTGGCTCTGCGCTGCGAGGACGTCACGGTCGAGGGCCGGTCCGGGCCGATCCTGGACGGCTTCAGCCTGCGCCTGCCGCCCGGCGAGGTGGTCGGCCTGACCGGGCCGAGCGGGGCGGGCAAGTCGACCCTGCTCGACCTGCTCCTGGGCTGGCGGCGGCCCGACGGCGGCCGGATCCTGGTCGGCGGCACCGACCTCGCCGACGTCGGCCGGGCGACCTGGCACCGGCACCTGGCCTGGGTGCCGCAGCAGCCGCACCTGGTCGCCGGGACGGTGGCCGAGAACATCCGCCTGGGCTGCCCCGACGCGACCGAGGACGCCGTACTCGCCGCCGCGGACACCGCGGCGCTCGACGTCCCGCTGTCCACAGTGGTCGGTGAACTCGGTGCCGGACTGTCGACGGGGCAGCGCCGCCGCGTCGCGCTGGCCCGGGCGGTGCTGCTCGACCGGCCGCTCATCCTGCTGGACGAACCCACCGAGGGCGTCGACGCGGAGACCGAGGCCGCCATCCTGGAACGGCTCCCGAAGGTGCTCGCCGGACGGACCGCGGTGCTGGTCAGCCACCACCCGGCGGTGCTGGCCCGCTGCGACCGGGTGATCTCGCTCGGCGAGCCGGTCGTCCTCCCCGCCGTCCCGGACGCCGTTTCGCCGCGGCCGGTTTCCCGACCGGCCGCGGCTCCGGTCGTTTCCCCGTCCACTGTGGACGTGGCGAAGTGGCGGCCGTTGCGCGAGGCGGTCCGGCCGCACCGGCTGCGGCTGGCGCTGGCCTGCCTGGCCGCGACGGCCGCGCTGGGCTGCGGGGTCGCCCTCACCGCGACGTCGTCGTGGCTGATCGCGAGCGCGGCCCTGCACCCGCCGGTGCTGAGCCTGATGGTGGCGATCGTCGCGGTCCGGACGTTCGGCCTGGCCAAGGGCCTCTTCCGCTACCTCGAGCGGCTGGTGTCCCACGACGTGGCGCTGCGTGCCCTCGCGGAGCTGCGGGTGCGGGTCTGGGCGCAGCTGGTCCGGATCGGCCCGGCGGGCACCGCCCGGCTGCGGCGCGGCGACCTGCTGCACCGGCTGGTGTCCGATGTGGACAGCCAGCAGGACGTCCTGGTCCGCGGCCTGGTCCCGGGCGTGTCGACGTTCCTGGTGCTGACGGCGACCGCGGTCACCCTCGGCGTCATCCTGCCCGGCGCTCTTCTTCCGGCGGCTGCGGGTTTCGCGATCGCCGGCCTGCTGGCCCCGGTGGTCGCGGCCTCGGCCGCTCGCCGGGCGCTGCGCTCGACGGCGCGGCTGCGCGCGGACCTGACCGCCGGGACGGTGGAACTGCTGCAGGCGTCAGCCGACCTGATCACGCACGACGCGGCGACCCGGCGGCAGTCGAGGCTGCGCGAACTCGACGCTCTCCTGACGGCGTCCCAGCGCCGGTCGGCGGTGTGGCGCGGCCTGGGTGGCGGGATCGCCGCGCTCGGCGTCGGGCTGACGTCGGTGACGTGCCTGGCGCTGGGCATCCTGGCGGCGGTCCCCGGCCCGGCGCTGGCGGTGCTGGCGCTGACGCCGCTGGCCACGGCCGAACTGGTGGCCGGGCTCCCGGAAGCGGCCCAGCGGCTGCTCGGCGCGTCCGGCTCCGCACGCCGACTCGCCGAGCTGGACGTCCTTCCCGCGCCGTGCGCTCCGGCCACCGCTCTCGCCCCGCCGGCCGGCAGCCTGGCGGCCGAGCAGCTGTCGGTTCGCTGGCCGGGTGCGCCGTCCGACGCGGTCCAGGGCGTGAACCTGCGC
This sequence comes from Amycolatopsis sp. Hca4, assembly GCF_013364075.1. Lineage (GTDB taxonomy): Bacteria > Actinomycetota > Actinomycetes > Mycobacteriales > Pseudonocardiaceae > Amycolatopsis. Next base: position 10,397,521 of record NZ_CP054925.1, on the reverse strand, counting down.
CTCGGCGACGGCCGCCGTCTCGCGTTGACCGGTCGGTCGGGCGCGGGCAAGAGCACGGTGATCGCGGCGCTGATGCGCTACCTCGACCCCTCGGCGGGCCGCATCCTGCTGGCCGAGACGAACACACTGACCTGCGACGGCGACTCGGTCCGGTCGCACATCGCCTGGTGCGGCCCGGAGACGCACCTGTTCGACAGCACGCTGCGGGAGAACCTCCGCTTGGCCTGCCCGTCCGCCTCGGACGCGTCGCTGGAGGCAGCGCTGGGCCGGGCCCAGCTTTCGCGGTGGCTGTCGAACCTGCCGGACGGCCTCGACACGGCGCTGGGCACGCACGGGACACCGGTGTCCGGAGGCGAGCGTCAGCGCCTGGGCGTGGCCCGCGCGTTGCTGTCGGACCGCCCGATCCTGCTGCTGGACGAACCGACGGCCCACCTGGACGCCCCGACGGCCGCGGCGCTGGCGGCCGATGTGCTGAAGGCGACCGAGGGCCGGTCGGCGCTGGTGGTGACGCACCGGCCGGCGGAGTTCGCCGAGCTGCCGGCGATCGACGCCTCCGGCGGCGCGGCCGGCGTGCGCTGACCGCGTCAGCCCGGCCGCAGCGGAACCCACCACACCAGTTCGCCGGCCCGCACCTCCCAAGCCGCACCTCGCCGGGCTGCGGTCCCGGCGAGTTCGGCCGGGCCGTGCTCGGCCGGGCTGCCGTCGTGCACCAGGGAAAGCGTCAGCCGGTCCGCACCCGACCGCACCGACACCCGGACCGAGGCCGCGCCGGTACCGTCGGCGATCAGCGCCAACCCGGCCCGCAGCGCCGTGAGCAGTTCGTCGGTCAGCTCCGCCGGAAGGCCGTCGAGCTTCCCGGAGAATTCCGTCGACGTGGTGAGCCCGGGGTCCGCGAGCGCCTCCAGCACCCGCTCGTGGATGCTCTCCGTGCGGCGGGGCAGGACGTCGTCCAGCTCGAACACCGTCTCGCGAACCCGGGTGATCACCGCGTCGATGTCGGTGATCGCCGTGCGGACCCGGCGGGCCACCGCCTCCGAGCGGGCCGCACCTGCCGTCGTCTGCAGGGACAGGCCGATGCCGAACAGCCGCTGCACCACGTCGCTGTGCAGCTCCGCCGCAATACGGTCGCGCTCGTCGTACAGCTCGTTGCGCTGCTGCTCGGCGCGGGCGTCGGCCAGCTCGATCGCCAGCGACGCCTGGCCGGCGAACCCGGCCGCCATCCCCAGGTCGTCGCCGGTGAAGCCCGGGCGGCCCACCTTCCGGGCCGCGGTGAGCACACCGTTCACCTCGCCGGCCGCGGTCAGCGGGACCAGGAGCGCCGCATCGAGATCGGTCCGCAGCGGCGGCCGGCCGCCCGTCCGGGACTGCCAATCGGTCCACGACGCCAGGAGCGGCTCACCCTCGGTGAAGACCTGACCGGCCATCGTGCCGACGAGGTCGACGGCCTCCCCCACCAGTTCGGCGGCACCGTCGCCGACGGCGACCTCGATGCGGAGACGCTCCCCGTCGGGACGCAACACCGTCACCAGGTCCGCCTCCGCCAGATCGAGGGTGTATCCGGTGATCAGCTCCAGCGACCGCCCGTTCTGCACCGCGAGCAGCTCCCGCATGATCGCGGCCGACGCCTTGAGCCATTCCTGCTGCTTGCGGGCAGTCTCGTAGAGCCGCGCGTTGGCAATGGCCTGGCCCGCGGTCGCGGCCAGCGCGAGCGCCAGCTGCTCGTCTTCGTCGCTGAACTCGCCGTGCCGGCACTCGGTGAGGTAGAGGTTGCCGAACACGACACCCCGCACCCGGACCGGCACGCCGAGGAAGGTGCGCATCGGCGGGTGCTCGGCCGGGAAGCCCGAGGAGCGCGGGTCATCGGCGATCCTCGCCAGCCGGATCGGCCTCGGATCCTCCACGACGGCCCCGAGCAGGCCTTTGCCCTCGGGCAGCCGGCCCACCAGGGCCACCGTCTCGTCGTCCATGCCGACGTGCACGAACTCGGTGAGCTGCCCGTCGGTGCCGATCACCCCGAGCGCGGCGTACCGGGCACCGAGCAGCTCTCGGCCCGCTTCGACGATCCGGCGCAGCAGCGTCGGCAACGCGAGGTCACCGGCGACCTCCTGGTTCGCCCGCAGCAGGCCCCGCAACCGGCCCTGGGTGCCCATCACTTCCTGCGCCCGTTCGACGAGCTGGCCCAATAGCTGGTCCAGCTCCATCCTCGGCAGGTCCGGGAACGTCAGCCCATCCTGGTCGTCACTCGCTCGGTTCACACCCACCACCCCGCTCGCCCTGCGCGGCAGTCCTCCAGTTTGCCGCGACGGAGGGGGCGGCCGTCAAGCCCTGTGGTGCGACGATCCGGTGAACGATCTTCAGGAGATCTTGCAGACAGCGTACCAGGTGCGCCGGCCCAGCCGCTGGACCGCCAGCGCGAGGTGCTCGGCCCGCCGGTACAGCTCGCGCAAGCGCATCTCGCGGCGCGGGTCCGGCTCGGTCTCCAGCCCCGCGATCGCCCGGCGGTACGCGTGTTCCGCGGCTTCCAAAGTGGACAGTGCCGCGTCGGCTTCTCCCGCGGCTTCGTTGTGCGGCAGGGTGTCGAGCGCTTTGTGCAGCATGTCGAAGGCGGTCACCACGGTGAGGACCATCGCCGTCAGGTGGTCGTCCGGCGGGGTGCGGGACAGATCGGACTCACGCACGAGCATGTACGCCGCGTCGGCGATCTCCCCGAGCCGCTCGGCCAGCTCGAACACGTCCTCGGCCTCGATCGGCGTGCTGAACGCCTCCCGCACGGCCAGCAGCACGTGCCGGCGCTCGGCCGACTGCACCAGCAGCGGCGTGTGCAACTCCCCGCCGGTCGGCAGGCCGCGGGCCCAGCCCGCCAGCGCCGTCAGCAGGTCGCCGACCGTGTCGGCCTGGTCGCGCAGCAACCCGAGCACGTCCGGGTTGTGCGGCAGGAACCACGTCTTGGGCAACCTCATGCCCACCACCTCCACAACGGGAGCGCGGCGGCCCCCAGCACGGCGCACGCCGGCAGGGTGACCAGCCACGCGGAACAGATTTCCCCCACCACGGCCCACCGCACGTGGCGGACGCGGCGGCTCGCGCCGGCGCCGACCACCGAGGCGGCGACGACGTGGGTCGTGCTGACCGGCGCCCCGGCCGCCGCGGCGGCGAGGATGACCGCGGCCGAGCTGCCCTGGCTCGCCAGTCCGTCGGCCGGCCGCATCCGGTAGATGCCGCGCCCGACCGTCCGGACGACGCGCCAGCCCCCGGACGCGGTGCCGAGGGTCAGGGCCACCGCCGCGGCGAACTTGACCCACAGCGGGACGGCGAAGACCTCGAGGTGCCCGGTCGCGACCAGCAGCAGCGTGATGACCCCCATGGACTTCTGGGCGTCGTTCGCGCCGTGGCTGAAAGCCAGCGCTGCGGCGGTCAGCCACTCCGCCCGCCGCAGCACGGTGTCCACCCCGCGCCGCGCCCGGCGCAACGCCCGCCGCACCAGCAGGTCGGCGGCCGCACCGAGGCCGGCACCCAGGACCGGCGACAGCGCCAGCCCGGCCAGGACGCCGAGCACGCCGGAGACGTGGAACCCGTCGATCCCGCCCCAGCGGACGCCGGCGAACCCGCTCGCCCCGACCAGGCCGCCGACCAGCGCGTGCGACGAACTGGACGGCAGGCCTCGCCACCAGGTGAGCAGGTTCCAGGTGATGCCGGCGGTGACGGCCGCGCCGACCGCGGGCAGCACATCCGCGGCCGGCAGCCGGACCACCCCGCCGACGGTGTCGGCGACCGTCGTCCCCGCCAGCGGCCCGGCGACGTGGCAGGCGGCCGCCGGCAGCAGGGCCGCACCCGGGGTGGCCGCGCGGGTCGCGACCAGCGCGGCCACCGAGTCGGCCGAGTCGTGGAAGCCGTTGGTGAAGTCGAAGACCAGGGTGATCGCGATCGCCGCGGCCAGGACGGCCGCGGCGCTCACGCCTCAGCCCTCCCAGGTCCAGTGCCGGATCTCCGGCAGGTCCTCACCGTGGGCGCGGATGTACCGGCGGTGCCGCCCCTGCGCCTCGGTCATCCGCTGCCGCAGCAGACCCGCCGTCGCCGCCAGCCCGGGCACCCGGTCGAGCACGTCGATCACCAGCTGGAACCGGTCCAGGTGGTTCAGAACCAGCATGTCGAAGGGCGTGGTCGTGGTCCCGTGCTCGGTGTAGCCGCGGACGTGCAGGTCGTGGTGCCCGGTGCGGCGGTAGGCCAGGCGGTGGATCAGCCACGGATAACCGTGGTAGGCGAAGATCACCGGGCGGTCCGGGGTGAACAGCGCGTCGAACTCGCGGTCCGAAAGCCCGTGCGGGTGCTCGGACTCCGGCTGCAGGCGCATCAGGTCCACGACGTTGACCACCCGGACGGCGAGCGAAGGCAGCTCCTGCCGCAGGATCTTCGCCGCGGCCATGACCTCCAGCGTGGGAGCGTCGCCCGCGCAGGCGAGGACGACGTCGGGCTCGCGGTCGGTGTGCGTGCTCGCCCAGTCCCAGATGCTCACGCCACGGCTGCAGTGCAGCGCGGCCTGCTCGGCGTCGAGCCAGTTGGGCGTGTCGTTCTTCCCCGCGACCACGACGTTCACGTAGTCGCGGGAAAGCAGGCAGTGCGCCGTGACCTCCAGCAGCGTGTTCGTGTCCGGCGGGAAGTACACCCGCACGACCTCGGCGCTCTTGTTCGCCACGTGGTCGACGAACCCGGGGTCCTGGTGGGAGAACCCGTTGTGGTCCTGCCGCCAGACGTGCGAGGTGAGCAGGTAGTTCAGCGACGCGACCGGGCGCCGCCACGGGATCTGCCGGTGCACGCGCAGCCACTTGATGTGCTGGTTGACCATCGAGTCGACGATATGCACGAACGCCTCGTAGCAGGAGAACAGCCCGTGCCGGCCCGACAGCAGGTAACCCTCCAGCCAGCCTTGGCACAGGTGTTCCGACAGCACTTCGAGCACGCGGCCGTCGCGCGCCAGGTGTTCGTCGACCGGTTCGACCGCGGCCTGCCACTCCTTGGCGGTGACGTCGTAGACCGCGTCGAGCCGGTTGGACGCCGTCTCGTCCGGGCCGAACAGGCGGAAGTTCGCCCGGTCGGCGTTGAGCGCGAAGACGTCCCGCAGGAACCGGCCCAGCACCCGGGTGGGCTCGGCCACCGTCGCGCCCGGGCTCGGTACCGGCACCGCGTGGGCCGCGGTGTCCGGCAGGGTCAGCGGCCGCAGCAGCACGCCGCCGTTGGCGTGCGGGTTCGCGCCCATCCGCCGGTCCCCCGCCGGGATCATCGCCGTGACGTCGGCGACCGGGCGGCCGGACTCGTCGAACAGCTCCGCGGGGCGGTAGGACAGCAGCCACTCCTCCAGCTGCTTCCGGTGGCCCGCGTTGTGCCGGACCTCGGCGAGCGGTACCTGGTGCGACCGCCAGGTCCCCTCCACCGGCTTTCCGTCCACAACGGACGGTCCGGTCCAGCCCTTGGGGCTGCGCAGCACGATCATCGGCCAGGCCGGGCGGCCGGTGTGCCGGTGGATGACGGCGAGGTCGGCGACCGCCGAGTCGAGCGCGGCGGCCATGGCCTGGTGCATCGTGGCCGGATCGCTGCCTTCGACGTAGATCGGGGCGTAGCCGTAGCCGCGCAGCAGGGCGTCCAGCTCGGCCGGGGCGATGCGGGAGAGCACCGCCGGGTTGGCGATCTTGTAGCCGTTGAGGTGCAGGATCGGCAGCACCGCGCCGTCACGGGCCGGGTCGAGGAACTTGTTGGCGTGCCAGGACGTCGCCAGCGGCCCGGTCTCGGCTTCGCCGTCCCCGACCACGCAGGCGACGAGCAGGCCGGGGTTGTCGAACGCGGCCCCGAAGGCGTGCGCGAGCGAGTAACCCAGCTCGCCGCCTTCGTGGATCGACCCGGGCACCTGCGGGGCCACGTGGCTCGGCACGCCGCCGGGGAAGGAGAACTGCCGGAACAGCTCGGCCATCCCGGCGGCGTCCCGCGTCACCTCGGGCCACGCCTCGGTGTAGCTGCCTTCGAGCCACGTGTTCGCCAGCAACGCCGGGCCGCCGTGGCCCGGGCCGGTGACCAGCATCGCGTTCAGGTCGTGAGCCAAGATCGCGCGATTCAGGTGCGCGTAGACGAAGTTCAGGCCGGGTGAGGTTCCCCAGTGCCCGAGCAGCCGCGGCTTGAGGTGCTCCGGCCGCAGCGGCTCGCGCAGCAACGGGTTCGCCATCAAGTAGATTTGGCCGGCCGAGAGGTAGTTCGCGGCCCGCCAGAGGGCGTCCACCTGGGCCAGCTCGGTGCCGCCCAGCACCTCCGGACGAGCTTCGACGGCGGTCACGCCTTCCGCTCCGGGCGGACCACGAGCACCGGGCACTCGGCGTGCTGGACCAGCGCCTGGCTCGTCGAGCCCAGCAGCATGCCGGTGAAGCCACCCCGCCCGCGGCTGCCCACGACGACCAGCTGCGCCTCCTCGGAGATCCGCAGCAGCGCGTGCCGGGGCCGGTCGCGTACGAGGACGCGCCGGATTTCGACGTCCGGGTACTTCTCCGGCCAGCCGGCGAGCCGCTCGGTCAGCAACCGGTCTTCGCCTTCTTCGAGGCTTTCGGGCTGGGTCAGGATCCGGGCGGTGCCGCGCGTGTCTTCGTAGGTGGTGTCGTTCCACGCGTGCACCGCGACCAGCGGAACGTTCCGCAGCGAAGCCTCCTCGAACGCGACGGCGATGGCCTGCTCGCTGTTCGGGCTGCCGTCGATGCCGACCACGACCGCGCCGGCCGCCGGCTCGTGGGAGCCGCGGATGACGGCGACCGGGCAGTGCGCGTGGGAGGCGACCGCGGCGGCGGTGCCGCCGATCAGCATGTCCGCGAACCCGCCGGTGCCGGTCCGGCCGACGACGAGCATCCGGGCGTGCCGAGACTCCTCGATCAGCATCGGCACCGGCGGATCGTTGGGCAGGTCGGTGCCGATGACCAGGTCCTCGTCGATCGACGCGGCGAGGGCGCGGGCGTCGGCGATGGCGCGTTCGCCGTCCTTCTGGACCGCCTCGAACAGCGTCGCCGCGCCGATGCCGGTCATCCCGCCGCCGTAGTAGAGGCCGGCGACCTGCAGGCCGTGCACGATCTTCAGCTGGAGGTGGCGCCGGGAGGCGAGTTCCGCCGCCCACCTGACGGCGGCGGCCGAGCCGGCCGAGCCGTCCACGCCGACGGTGATCCTCGGATCGTTGGCGGTCATCGTGTCTGCTCCTCACCCGCGTACGCGGTTTCGGCGGCGACGACGCCCGGCACGGCGAGCGCCAGCAGCTGGGCGACGTGCCGGTCGGAGTCGTCGTCGAACTGGTCGGTGATGTGCACGAGCCCGTCGTGGACGTCGACGTGCCAGCGGCCGGTGCCGCCGTAGATCTCCAGGCGGTGCTTGACGTCCCGGGCGATCTCGGTGTCGTCCCGGGCGAGCACCCGCACGACGTCGCCGCGGGTGACGATGCCGACGACGGCCGAGCCGTCGACGATCGGCATCGCCCGGATCCGGGCGTCCACCAGCGCCTGGCACAGGTCGGCGACGTCGGTGCCGGTGCTCATCGCGGTGACCGGAGTGGTCATCAGGTCGCCGACCGTCTTGCCGGCGGCGGGTTCGACGGGTTCGTGGACGTACCGGGGGTCGGCCGGGATGCGGCCGCGGATCAGGTCGGCCTCGGTGACGATGCCGACCAGGCGGTCGTCGTCGTCGGCCACCGGCAGTGCGGTGAAGCCGTGCGCCGCCAGCAGCTCGGCCGCCTCCTTGGCGGACGTCCACGGGTGCACGGTGATCACCGGCGAGGTCATCAGGTCGCGTGCTCGCATCGGGAATTCCTTTCCGGTCCCCACCAATCTAGGAAGACCGGTCCCCGGCCACCGCCGTCATCGGTCACCGGTCGCAGGGACTTACGTCCCTTCGCCCGTCATGTCCACAAAGGACCGAAGTCGATGCGACGCCACGCCGCGGGCAGCTCCTCCGCGCACCGCTCGGCCGTCTCCGCCTCGGCCGCCAAGACCGCTTCGAACCCGCCGTGGCGCGCCTGGAGGACGCGCAGGTGCCCGCGGGCGACCACGGCGTCCTGGAACTCGCCGAGGAGGTCCTGGAAAGCTCGAAGCGCCGGCCCGTCCACCGCGATGACGGCCGCCCCCGCTTCGAGGGCGTACCGGAGCCGCTTGGCGGCCTTCCGGATGTCGTGGACGGCGCGCTCCCGGTCGGGTGCCGCGGCCAGGGCGGCGATCCGCCCGTCCACGGCCTCGGCCACCGCGCGCGCCAGCCGGGGCAGCACCTTCGCCGCCGGACGGTGGGCGGCTTTGGGCCACTCGTGGCGCGGCTGTTCGGCGAGCACCACTTCGAGCACGTCGAGGGCGTTCAGCAGCTGCAGGTACCGGTAGCTGTCGAGTGCGCGCCGCACACGGGCGTTGGCGTCCTCGGTGAGCTGCGCGAAGTACGCGTCCGTCCGCTCGTGCGCCCAGCCCCGGGACCGCGCCCACTGCACCTCGGTGTCCCGGGCGGGCGCGAGCTCCCCGCCCAGCCGGCGCAGGGCCCCGCCGAACTCCTTCAGCAGCTTCCGGCCGCCCAGCACCGGCGCGTAGGCGGCGAAGACCGCGCGCAGCCGTCGCGCGGCGACGCGCAGCCGGTGCACCGAATCGGGCATTCCCCGCCGGACGGCCAGGTCCGCGGCGGCCAGCGCGGCGATCTGCGTGCGCACGTACTCCAGGACCACGCTTCGGGCCGAGCCGTCGCACGGCCGGAGCGGCACCGCGATCCGGTCGCCGAGGCGGGCCCGCAGCTCCTCCCGGCCACCGCGGAGCCGCGCGACCGGGACCAGCCGGTCGTCGCGGGTGTAGGCGCGCACGAGCCGGGACAGGGTCGGCGGTACCCCGCGGTCCGAACCGGTCAGGCTGATCGGCCCGTCGGGGGTGTCGAGGCACCACCGGCCGGCCTGGATGCCCAGCGTGAGGCCGTGCCGCAGCAGCCGCAGCGAGTCGGTGTCGAAGAACTCGGTCTCGTGCAGGCTGGTGACGGTGGCGCTCATGCGCACACCTCGCTGACGCTCGGTGCGGCCTGAGCGGACCGCGCAGTGTCGAATGATTCGCTCGCAAGCTCGCTCATGACGCCACCAGCCGGTGCCGGGCCAGCAGCGCGAGCCCGATCAGCACCGCCAGCAGGCCCACGGTCACCCACTGGACGGGGGCACGGACTCCGATCACGCCGAACTGGATCGCCAGCCATCCGGTGAGCACCGCACCGGCGGCCAGGGCCGCGGCCGGCGCGCGGAAGTCGCTCCGCCAGGCGAACACCGACGCCGCGGCCAGCGACCCGCCGACGACGAGCACGAGCGCGAAGCCGGGCAGCACCCAGCTGGTCAGCCCGAGCGGTGCCAGCCACTCGACCGGCATCGCGAATCCCGGCGCCCGGGCGATCAGCGAGACGCCGCCGTACACCGCGCTCGCGGCGAGCAGGCTTTCGAAGGTCGCCAGCAGGCGCATCGTGGCGCGGGTCCGGGCGGTGGTCACGTCCCGCTCCCGGTCGGCTGGGGCCGCACGACCGCCACCGGGCACGGCGAGTGGGCGATCAGCGCCTGGCTCGTCGAGCCGAGCAGCATGCCGGTGAACCCGCCGCGGCCGCGGCAGCCGACCACCACCAGCTGCGCGCGGTCGCCGCGTTCCAGCAGCGTGCGCACCGGGCGGCCGCGCACGACCTCCAGTTCGATCGACAGCTCCGGGTACTTGCGCTGCCAGCCGGCCACCTGATCGGCCAGCCTGCCGCGCTCGGCGGCTTCGATCTCGGCCGGGTCTTCGCGCAGCGGGTGCGGGCGGAGCATGCCGTCCGCGAGCACGTCGCTCCACGTGTGCACGGCGACCAGCGCCGTGTCGCGCAGCCGGGCCTCTTCGCAAGCGAAGGCGAGCGCGGCCTCGCTGTCGGGCGAACCGTCGGAGCCGACGACCACCGGCCCGGTGCGCCGCGGTGGCTCGTGCGGGGTCCGGCCCCGGACGACGACGATCGGGCAGTGCGTGTGCGCGGCCACCGCGACGGCGGTCGAGCCGACGAGCAGGCCGGTGAAGCCACCCAGCCCGCGCGAGCCGAGCACGATCAGCTCGGCGTGCTGCGACTCCTGGACCAGCGCCGTGACCGGGCTCCACTCGCGGGCCGCGGTGATCACCTCCAGGCCGGGGTGCTCGGCGAGCACCCCGGCTTTCGCGTCGGCCAGCCAGCCCTCGGCCCGCTCGGCCAGCCCGGCCCGGACCCGCTCGTGCGTGCCGAACGCGACGGGCGCCTTGACCTGCGGCAGTGCGTAGACCTGGACCAGGCGCAGTGGCCGCCCGCGGCGGACGGCCTCCGCGCCGGCCCACACCGCGGCCTGGACCGCCGAGCCCGAGCCGTCGATCCCGGCGACGACGGCGCCGTCAACGAACCCGGACATGGCCGTCCTCCTCGTGGATGAACCGCCGGACCCGGTCGAACCGGGTGCGGGCGCGGGCTTCGGCGGCCTGTTCCTCCTCGGCGGTCACCACGATCGCGTCCGGACCGGGGAAAACCGTCGAGACATGGTCGTCGGCCGTCCAGCGGACGACGTACGGCGGTGCCCCGTCGGGTGAGTGGACCTCGAGGATCCGGCCACGCTGTTCGGGCGCGTCGACCCACGGTCCCTTGACGACGAGCCAGTCGCCCGGCTGTGCGTGCATGATCGCCCCTTCCTCAGACGTCCACAGTGGATGGTTCAGCGACCGCCGGGCGCTGCGAGGCCCGGTGCGCGGCCACGGCGATCAGGACGACTCCGCCCGCCAGCACCACGAGACCGGACACCAGCAACGCCAGTGCGACCCAGCCGAGGCCGGGCGCGGTCGCCCCCGCCTCGGCCCGCACGGAGATCCCGCGCGAGGAGTCCGCGTTCATCACCACGGCGGTCCACTGCCCGGTCGACACCGGCCACGCGACGGTCTGCGTGCCCGCGCCGGACGCACTGGCGATCCACACCCCGGCATCGCCGGGCGGGGCGGACGGAGCGCCGCCGAGGTGCGTGCGGTTGCCCGCGGTCGTGTACTCGGTCGCGGCCAGGTAGCGCTCGACCGCGTCCGTGCGGCCGATGCCCACGAAGACCGGGCGGCCGCCGGTGTCCGTCACCCGGATCCGGACGTCTCCGACGAAGCTCTCGAGCTTCGGTACCGACACGCCCTCCAGCCGCACCGGATCGGTGGCCACGGCGTACCCGCCGGAGACGAACGTGGAAGAGGCGCTGAGGTAGCCGTCCGCGTCGCGCTGGGTGCGGTCGGCCCACAGCGCGGCCGCGCCGCCGGTGACCAGGCCCATCGAGCCGAGCACCAGCACGGCGCCGGTGACCGCGGCGGCGATCCGCCGGCGGTCCAGCCGGTGGCGTGCGGGTGGGGCGGCTGCGGGTGCGGCGGCTCGTGGCCGGCCTCGGCGCCGCCCATGTCGAGCCGGAAGGGCGGGTACGCGTCGGTCATCAGCGACACGTAGGCCGCCACGCGCAGCGCCCAGCGGTCCATGCCGAGGACGAAGTCGAAGATCGGCCGCGGGTAGCGACCGGTGAACAGCAGCACGACGCCGGCCACCACGACCAGCACGCCGACGAGACCGCCGGCTGCCCAGTTGAAGGTGCCGTCGCCGGTGCGGGACGCCAGCCAGGTGCCGCCGCCGACGAACAGGCCGACGACGATGAAGTGCGGGATGGCCAGCAGCCACCACTTAACCAGCACCAGGCCACGCGAAAGCCGTTCCGGGTAGGCGATCTCGAGCCGGGCCGGGTAGTCCGGGACGTCGGCCAGGGTGAACGGCGGGTAGCGGTCGGTCCCGAGCGCGGCGTAGGAGTAGTAGTGCACCCGCCAGCTCCAGCGCAGCACGCCGGTGGTGAACTCGAACAGCGGCCGCGGGTAGCGACCGGTGACGAGGATCGCGTAGAAGGCCGCGATCGTGACGAACGCGTAGGCGAACCACAGGAACGCCAGCACGAGGTAGTGCGGGATGGCCAGCAGCCATTTCACCAGCCACAGCCCGCGGGACAGCGGTTCGTCCAGCGTCGCCTCGACGCGGACCGGGTAGTCGGTCATGACACGCTCCTTTCCAGGCGGGCGAGGCTCGTCCCGATCTCGCGGCCCCAGGCGCGGATCGTGGGCCAGTCCCGGTTGTCGGCGTCGGCGACCCGCAACGCCGCCACGACGGCGCGTTCGGGGAACTCGAGGGTGCGGCGGTCGATCCGGCCCCCGAACAGGCGGTGCCCGCGGGCGTTCAGCCGCCGCACCAGGTCCTCGACGACGACCGGCTCTTCGGCCGGGCGCTTCTGTTCGCCGACCGGGCCGCTGGAGAACAGCCAGACCGGCACCCGGCCAAGCTCGTCCGCGAAGGACTCGGCCAGCTTTCTCGCCGGCTCCAGCCAATGTCCCAGGTAGACGGCGCTGCCGAGGACCACGGCGTCGAGCCCTTCGACCGAGTGCACGAGGCCCGCGTCGCGGACCTCGACCTGCGACCGCACCCCGGCGTCGGTCAGCGCGGTGCCGAGCGCGGCGGCCACGCTTTCGGCGATCTCCCTGGTGGCCCCGTGCCGGGTGGCCACCGCCACGAGGACCTTCATGTCCGCACCGACGCTTCCTCCCACAGCTCGACCCCGACGACGCCGTAGACCGTCTTCGCCAGCGCTGTCACGACCCGGCGCTCGGCCTCGTCGGTGAAGGCGCCGCGGACGGTCACCATGCCGCCGGTGACCGAAACCGCCCACCGGTCGCGGTGCCCGCAGTAGTCCGTGAGCAGCGCGTTGAGGTGCGAGGCGATCGAGTCGTCCTGGCGCACCAGCGGGCTGAGCATGTCGCGGCGGCTGACGATGCCGACGAGGACACCGTCGTCGTCGGTGACGGGAATGCTGCGGCGGCGGTCACCCAGCATGCGGCGGGCGATCTCGGTGACGTCGGTGTCCAGCCGGACGGTCTCGGCCGGGGTCGTCATCATCGTGGCCACCAGCACGTCCGGTGCCGCGCCGGTGATCCCGCTGCGGAGCGCGTCGGCTTCGGTGAACACGCCGAGCACCGCGTCGTCCTCGCCGACGACCGGCAAGGCCGCGACACAGTGTTCGGTGAGCAGCACGATGGCTTCGCGGACCGGCGTGGCGGGTCCGACCCGGACCACCGGCCTCGTCATGATGTCGCGTGCCTTCACTTCGGCTCCTTTCAGTGCACGACGGCGACCGGGCAGGCCGCGTGCGCGAGCAGGGTGTTGCCGGTCGAGCCGAGGATCCCGCCGGCGACCGGGCCACGGCCCCGCGTTCCGATGACGATCAGGCGGGCGTCCGGGGCGGCGTGCTGCAGCGCACGGGCGGGGACCCGCTCCGGCACGACCTGGGTGCGGACCTCGAGATCCGGGTACTCGCGTCGCCGGCCGGCGACGCGGGCCGCCAGCCCGGCGTCGTCTTCGCCGGCGTGGACGACCAGCACCGGTGCCCGGGTCGCCGCCGCCTCCTCGAAGGCGAACCGCAGCGCGTGCTCGCTGGATTCGGAACGGTCGATGCCCGCGACGACGGGCCCCGTCCGGACCGGCTGGTGTGCCGGCACGACGACGACGGGGCACGGCGCCTCCGCGGCCACGCGCAGGGCGACGGAGCCGATCAGCGCGCCGCGCAGGCCGCCGAGGCCGTGCGAGCCGAGGACGACCAAGGCCGCCTCCGCTGACTCCTCGAGCAGCAGCTCGGCGGCGAGCCCGAGCCGGACGACCGTCTCGACCCGCACGCCGGGCGCCCAGTCACGGGCGATCCCGGCCGCGTGGTGCAGCCAGCGGTAGATGTGCTCCAGCAGGAGCTCGTCGTGCTCGCGGGCGGGGGTGTCCTCGAAGATGCAGGCGTGCAGCAGGCGCAGGGTGGTGTCGCGCCGCCCCGCCTCCCGCGCGGCCCAGCGGACGGCGGCCAACGACGATGCCGAGGCGTCCACCCCGGCGAGCACCGGCCGGTTCGCGGTCATGAGTTCCTCCTGGGAGTCCGGGAGGTTCAGCATGGGTGGGACGGGTACTCGCCGGTCAGGGCCCGAAGTCCCTTTCACCGGGGACCAAATCCGCCTGTCCGCGCCACCGCCGCCGACGCTGGGACGATGACCTCACCCGATCTGTTCATCGACCACTTCCTGCCGCACCCGCACTTCGAGCTGGTGCGCACGACGATCGTGGACGCGCCGGTGAAGGAGACCTACTCCGCGGCGCGCGAACTCGACTTCACCGACGTCCGGGGCGGCGTCGTCGCCACCGCGGGGTGGTGGCTGCGTGCCTTGCCCGAACGCTGGCACAACCGGCGGCACGGCCCGCCCCGCCGCCCGACCCGGCTGACGGCCGACGACCTCGACGCCGGATCCGAGTGGACGCTGCTCGGCGACCGGCCGGGCGCCGAGTTCGCGCTCGGTGTCGCGGGCAGGTTCTGGAAGCCGGTGATCACCTGGCGCCGGGTGGAGGCCGACGACTTCGCGGCGTTCGACGACCCCGGCTTCGGCAAGCTCGTGCTGGCCGTGTCGGTGGCGCCCTACGGCGCGCACCGCACGGTGCTGACCGTGCACACCCGGGTGCGGCTGAGTGATCCGCAGAGCTGGCTGAAGTTCCGCCGCTACTGGCGGCTCGCCCGGCCGGCCATCGGTGCGGTGCACACGGCCCTCGTCCGCACGGTGGCCACGAAGGCCCGGGAACGGGCCCTCGCGGCCTACACGCGCGCCGATCAGCCCTGACGCTCCCCCGCCGGCTGTCGCGGCTCGTCCGCGGCGGCCGGGGGAAGGTCCTCGTCGTTCTCCTTGACCGCGTGCTGTTCGACCACGTGCAGGTACCGGCCGACCTTCGGGCCGTGCCGCCCGCGCTCGGCGACGTCGCGGCGGGCGTCGGCTTCGATGGCCGCCTTTTCCTTGTCGTCCATGGTTTTCCTCCTGTTCAGTGCGGCAACAGGGTCGCCGCGTGGTCGGGGACGTAGGTCTGCAACCGCCGGTCGGGCCGGAAGTAGCCGGTCGGTTCCGGCCGCGGCGGCAACGACACCGCCTGGCGGGGCACCTCGTAGTAGGGCACGCTGGCGAGCAGGTGCGCGATCATGTTGAGCCGCCCGCGTCGCTTCTCCTCGCTTTCCACGACGTGCCAGGGGGATTCGGCGGTGTCGGTGTGCACGAACATGTCGTCCTTCGCCCGCGAGTAGTCCTCCCAGTGCGTCACCGACTGCAGGTCGATGGTGGAGAGCTTCCAGCGGCGCATCGGGTCGCCGATCCGCGCGCGGAACCGGCGTTCCTGCTCGTCGAGGCTGACCGAGAACCAGTACTTGCGGAGCAGGATGCCGTCGTCGACGAGCAGGCGCTCGAAGATCGGGCACTGCTGCAGGAACCGCCGGTGCTCCTCGGGGGTGCAGAACCCCATCACCCGCTCGACGCCGGCGCGGTTGTACCAGCTGCGGTCGAACAGCACGATCTCGCCCGCGGCGGGCAGGTGCTCGATGTAGCGCTGGAAGTACCACTGCGTCCGCTCGCGCTCGGTCGGGCTGGGCAGCGCCGCGATCCGCACCACGCGGGGGTTGAGGTGTTCGGTGACGCGCTTGATGGTGCTGCCCTTGCCGGCGGCGTCCCGGCCCTCGAACACCACGACCAGCCGGGCCCCTTCCGCCCGGACCCATTCCTGGAGCTTCACCAGCTCGGCCTGCAGGCGCAGCAGTTCGCGCTCGTAGACCGCGCGCGGGAGCTTCTTGGTTCCGGGCATGCCCCGACGCTACGAACACGGTGGCGGTTCTTGCTGCGGCCGGACGTCGGCGGAGCCGGGGTCTTTGGTCCCTCACCCCGGGGCGGTGCGGCCCTCGCGGGCATCGGGGCCGGGCGCGGACGGTCGAGGCATGCATGCCACGTTCCCGCTCGGGCGCCCGGCCGGTATCCGCGTCGGCGCGCACTGGTCCGTGCTCCTGACCATGGCCCTGCTGGCCTGGCTCTTGTCCCGGTCGCTGCTGCCGGACGCGGTGCCCGGCCGGTCCCCGCTGGTCTACTGGGCGACCGGGACGGTGGGGGCCGTGGTGTTCCTGGCGTCGCTGCTGGTCCACGAGCTCAGCCACGCACTGGTCGCGCGGCACCGCGGACTCACTGTCGAGAGCGTCACACTGTGGCTGTTCGGCGGCAGCACGGAGCTGACCGAAGAGGCCCCGACACCGCGCACCGCGTTCACGGTCGCGATCGCCGGCCCGGCGGCGAGCCTGCTGGCCGGGGCCGGCTTCCTCGGCGCATCGTTGCCGCTGCCCGGCGCCACCGGCGTCACGCTCGCCTGGCTGGGCTGGACGAACCTGGTCCTGGCGGCGTTCAACCTGCTTCCCGGCGCACCCCTGGACGGCGGGCGGGTACTGCAGGCTCTCGTCTGGCGGCGCACCGGCGACAAGCGGCGGGCCCAGGCCGCGGCGGCCCGATCGGGGCAGGCCCTCGGGCTGGTCCTCGCCGCACTCGGATTGGCGTGGCTGCTGTGGTCCGGCAGCTTCGCCGGGCTGTGGCTGGCCGGCATCGGCTGGTTCCTGGGCTTGAGCGCACGGGCCGAACTCGCCGTGGGCCCGGCGCGCGAGCTGCTGGGGCGGATCCGGCTCGGCGAGATCATGACACCGGTCCCGGTGACGGCGCCGGGCTGGTTCACCGTCCAGGCGTTCGTGGACCAGGCAGCGGCCGCCCGGTTCCGCACCTACCCGGTGGTCGGGTTCGACGGCCGTCCGGTCGGCGTGGTCAGCCTGGCGCTGCTCGCCCGGGTGCCGGAGCAGGAGCGCGCCGCCACGCGGGTCGAGGACGTCTGCGCCCGCCCGCCGGTGTGCCCGGTGGCGACGCCGGAGACGCCGCTGACGGCGGTCCTCGGTCGGATCGGCGGGCGCCCGGGGCAGGACCTCGCTCTGGTCGTGGCGGACGGCGCGCTCGTGGGTGTGGTGAGCCCGGCTGACATCGCGCGGACGTTGGAGCTGGCTGTGCTGGGCGCGAAAGCCCGCCGGCCGGCGAGGTGACGGACGGCTCGGCGAAACGACTGCTCCCGGAAGCGCCGCTTACAGTCCCGCGCCATTCCGCCGGGTGCCGCATCAGGCGAGTCGCTCAGGAGGACGGGAGCGTGAAGTACGCTTCCTCCTCCTGCGCGAAATGCAGCGTCAGCACGGCATCCAGCCCGTAGAGCGTCGCGCGCAGGTCGTCGACCTGGTCGGGCTGGATCCCGTCCGGTGCCTCCGCCAGGTGGCGCTCCAGCCGGCGGGCCAGGCGGCCGATCTCCGCGTGCTCGCGGCTCATCGTCACCGTGCTCTCCGGGCCGCCCAGTGCCGTCGACAACGCCGGGTACAGCTCGGTCTCCTCCGCCTGCTCGTGCGGCAGCAGCTCCTCGGCGAGCAGCCGGGCCGCCGTGCGGAGCGCCGCGTCCGCGGCCGGGGTCGCTCCTTCGGCCAGCGCGTCGGCCGCTTGGCGGACCGCGGCCCGGGCCGGCAACAGCTTCTCGTGCTCGGACTCGAACCGCCGGACCATCGCGGCCGGGGCGGGGCCGTGGATCTTCCGGTCGCCGAGAGCGCGCAGCGCGTTCAGGATCACCACCACGTCGATGGCCTCCTGGACCAGCGCCCCGGCCACCGGCACCAGGACACCACCGGCCGCGGCGAGCATGGCCACCAGCGACAGCAGGGTGCCGGCCACCGCGCTCTGCACCGCCAGCCGATGGGATCGGCGGGCGATCTCCGCCGCGTCCGCGAGGCGGTCGAGGCGGTCGTCGAGGATCACCGCGTCGGCGGCCTGCGCGGCCGCCGTGGCGCCCCGCGAGCCCAGCGCCACGCCCACGTCGGCCGCCGCCAGTGCGGGCGCGTCGTTGACGCCGTCGCCGGTCATCACCGTCACGCCCCGGGCGCACGCGGCCTCCACCTCGCGGAGCTTGTCCGCCGGCGTCACCTCCGCGCGGACGTCGTCGAGCCCGAGCATCGCGGCGACCTCGCGGGCGTTGTCGACGCGATCACCGGTGAGCAGCCGGACCTCGCCGATCCCCGCCGCCCGCAGCCGGCGCATCGTCCGGGCGGCGTCGGGCCGGATCGGGTCCTTCGCCAGCAGGGCCGCGACGGGCTCGCCGTCGGACTCGACCCACAGCACCGACGCGAGATCCAGCCGGCCGCGGCGGGCCGCGCCGCGCGCCCACGCGGGCAGGTCCGCATCGAGCCGACGGCCCACGCGGACCCAGTGGCCGCCCACGCGGCCGCGAACACCCGAGCCGACCTCTTCGGTGACGTCCTCGGCGGACGCGGGGGTCGCTCCGGCCGACGCCGCGGCCCGCACCACCGCCGCCGCCAGCACGTGCGGCGAATACTGCTCCACCCCGGCCGCGAGCGAGAGGACCTCGGCTGCGTCACGTCCCGGCGCGCACACGACGTCGGTGATCTCCGGACGGCCCTTGGTCACCGTCCCGGTCTTGTCCATCAGCAGGATCGCGGCGCGCCCGAGCGCTTCGAGGGCGGCGCCGTCCTTGACCACCACGCCGGCCTTCGACGCCCGGGACATGCCGCCGGTCACGGCGATCGGGACGGCCAGCAGCAGCGGGCACGGCGTCGCGGTCACCAGGACGGCGACCGCCCGGTCCGCCTCCCCGGTCAACAGCCAGGCGAACGCGGCGATCAGCAGCGAGGCGGGCAGGAACCAGACGGCGACGCGGTCGGCGATCCGGGCGATGCCCGCGGTGCGGGCGGCCGCCTGCTCGGCGAGCCGCACGACTCCGGCGTAGGCGCTGTCGGCCGCGGCCGCGCTCGCCCGGACGTCGACCGCGGCGCCGGCGTTGACGACTCCACTGTGGACGGTGTCGTCGGTGGGCCGCGCGACCGGGAGCGGCTCGCCGGTCAGCGCGGACTCGTCGAAGGTGCCGCCGTCGGGCAGGACGCCGTCGACCGGCACGACTTCTCCCGGGAGGACCACGATGAGGTCACCGGGCCGCACCTCGCCGACCGGGACGGTTTCGTGGCCGGTCGCGGTCCGAAGGTGCGCCACCCGCGGCGCCCGGTCGAGCAATGCGGTCAGGTTCCGGCTCGCCCGCCGCTGCGCCCCCGCTTCCAGCACGCGGCCCGTGGCGACCATCGCCGCGACGATCGCGCCCGCGAGATACTCGCCCACCGCCAGCGTGGCGACCAGCGCCAGGACGGCGAGCAGGTCGGCACCCCACCGGCGAGCCCGCAGATCGGCGGCGACCCACACGACGGCCGGCACGAGGGTGACCAGGTCGGCCCCGGCCCAGACGACGTCGGCGGCGGCCGGCGCGCCCGTCCACCAGGCGATACCCCCGGCGGTGACGAGCAGGAGGACGAGGGCCAGCAGGCCGGCTTCCCGGCGGGTTTCAGCTCGCACGGCCGTCTCCGGTCGTCAGCTCGGCGAGGCGGCGCGAGCTGAGCGGGTCGAGTGCGGCGGCAGCAGCTGCAGCCCGGCTGACCGCGTGGGCGAAGGGATCGTGCGGGTGCATGGGTCCTCCCGGGGTCCGTGCCCAGGTTCGGCTGCCCGCCGGGTGCCGGAAAGGGCCGAAGGGCCTCGACCTGGTCACCTCCGCGAAGCCCTTGGCCCCTGTGACCGGCGCACCGCCGCGGCGAGCATGGAGGCACCCGATCCGAGGAGGAACGATGGACCTCACCACGCCGGACGCCACCACCGTGCGGGCAGCCGTCGCGCTGGCGGTGCGTGCCCCCTCGGTGCACAACTCCCAGCCGTGGCAATGGCGGTTCAGCGGCCGCACGGTCGAGCTGCGCGCCGACCCGGGCCGCCGGCTGCCCCACGCCGATCCCGACGGCCGCGACCTGCTCGTCAGCTGCGGGTGCGCCCTGCACCACTTCACCGTCGCCGCGGCGGCCATGGGGTGGGCCGCGCGCATCCACCGGCTGCCCGAACCCGGCCTGCCGGCGAGGATCGACCTGGTGCCCCACGACACGCGCGACGACGATGTCGCCCTCGCCGCGGCCATCCCCCGCCGCCGTTCGGACCGGCGTCGGTTCGCCCGGCGGTCGCTGCGGGCGCGGGACGAGGTGCTGTTGCAGAAGAGTGCCTCCGACCAGGGCGCGGCCCTGCACGTGGTGACGGCGGCTCCGCACCGGACGGTGCTCGCGACCGCGGCCGCGGAGGCCGCGGGGCTGCACCGGGCCGACCAGGACTACGAAATCGAGCTGGCCGCGTGGAGCGGCCGCGACCACGCCCCGGACGGCGTGCCGGCCCGTAATGCCGTCCTGGCCCTCGCGCCTCGCCGCGAGTTGCGGATCCGCGAGTTCGCGGGCGGGCGCATCCCGGACACGGCGGAGCCCGACGGCGCGGTCCTGACGGTGCTCGCCACCCAAGGCGACACCGAACTCGACCGCCTCCGCGCCGGGGAAGCCGCCGGCGCGGTCCTGCTCACCGCGACCCGGCTGAACCTGGCGTCCTGCGTGTACACCGAGCCGTTCGAGCTGACGAGCACCCGCGGCCTGGTCCGCGACTGCGTCCTCGACGGCCGGCTCGAGCCCCAGCTGGTGGTGCGCCTCGGCTACCCGCCGAAGGGTGCGAAGCCGCTGCCGGCAACCCCGCGCCGGCCGATCGACGAGGTCTTGCGGCCGTTTCCCCGCCCGTACGGCGTGGGCCTGCCGATCCCCGAACAGCTGCGCGGCCGCTGAACCGCAGCGAAGGCCCTCCCACTCCGGGAGGGCCTTCGCGGGTGCGCCGCCGCGGCTCAAGCCACGTCGTTCCACACGTAGTCGAGGCGGTTGCGCACCTCCACCACCCCGGACAGCTCGCTGATCAGCCGCGTCACCGGGTCGATGTCGCTGCGCCGCTCCACGCGGCCCACCACCGTCACGATCCCCGCCCGCACCTCCACGCGGACCCGGTCCGGGCCCCAGCCCAGCTGCCGGATCCGGGAGCACACCTCGCGGTCGAGGTCCGCGTCGCCGCGGGTGAAGGTGCGGACCAGGTCGCGGCGGGACAGCACGCCCACCGGTTTTCCGCCCCGCAGCACGAACAACCGGCGGACGCCGGAGCGCGCGAACTTCGCTGCCGCGACGGCCAGGGAGTCCTCCGCGTCGATCGTGACGACCGGGCTGGTCATCAGGTCTTTCGCGGTGCACGCCGTCGCCTTGCGGGCCAGCCGGCGGTCGCGGCGGCGGGGCTTCGGGTCGTCCCACAGGTGCGGGAGCAGGTCCGCTTCCGAGACGACGCCGACCAGCGCGCCCGTCTTGTCGACCACCCCGACCGCGCTGATCCCGTTGCCGGTCAGCAGTTCGGCGATGTCCTTGAACGGCGTCTGCGGCGAGACGGTGATCGGATCGGCGGTCATCACCGCGGAAACCGTGGTCATGGCAGGTACTCCTTCTTCGTTCAGGCGTTCTCGGTGCGGACGACCAGCACGGGGCAGGCCGCGTGGTGCAGCAGGGCCTGGCTCGTCGAGCCGAGCACCAGCCCGGTGAAGCCACCGCGGCCACGGCTGCCCACGACCAGCAGCTGCGCGCCGCGGCTCGCCGACAGCAGGCGGTGGCGCGGCTTGTCGTGCTCGACGCGGCGCTCGACCTCGACGTCCGGGTACTTCTCCTGCCACCCGGCGAGCCGCTGGGCGAGCAACCGCTGCCCCGAGTCGCGCAGGGACTCGCCCTGGAACGCGATGTTGCCGTCGCTGAACAGGCCGGCGGTATCGCCGTCGTGCCAGGTGTAGATCGCCACGAGCGGCGCGTTGCGCAGCGACGCCTCCTCGAACGCCCACGCGATCGCCGCTTCGCTCAGCGGGCTGCCGTCGACGCCCACGACCACCGGGCCGTCGACGCTCTCGCGGCCGCGCACCACGACCACCGGGCAGTGGGCCTTGGCGGCGAGGTCGACGTCGGGCGACCCGCTGAACAGCCCGGCGATCGGGCCGACGGGCTCCCCGGTGACGAGCAGCCGGGCCCGCTCCGACACCCCCAGGAGGGCCGGGACCGGCCCGCGGTCACTGGCCTCGGTGTCGACGGCCAGCCCCGGGACGGCGGCTTCGAGGATCGCCCGCGTGCGGCGCAGCACCTGATCCGCTTCGGCCTCCTTGACCGCCAGCCAGTCCGACGGCGGGTAGACCTTGCCGCCGAACGCGCCGTCTTCGTAGCCGTACGCGGTGAAGACGAGCAGCGAAGCGTGCCGCCGGGCCGCTTCCCCGGCCGCCCACAACGCCGCCGCAGCCGCCGTTTCCGAGCCGTCCACGGCCACCACGACCGGCGCGTTTCCGGTTGCGCTCATGACGTTTCCCTCCGGGGTTGCAGTTCGTGATCCCGAAGGTAGGGCGCACGCGAGCACGGACGCTGCGGCCGTTCGTCCCCGCGGCCGGTGACCTTCGGCCGCTCCTGCCCACCCGCCCGGAAGCGCATCGTGAGCGGGAGGAGGTTCCCGTGAGGCACGAAGAATGGCGTGACGCCGTCGCGGCGGTACCGGTGCTGTTCACGGTCGCGCTCTCCGTCGGCTACCTGGCCGACGGCACGGCCATGTGGGTGCACGACGTCCGCACGGTGGCGGTCACCGCACTGCTGCTGGGTTTGGCCGCTTTCGCCCTGGGCGCCTGGTCCCGAGCCGGCGCGGGGAAGTGGTTCAGCGTGCCACTCGGTGCAGGTGCACTGGCCGCGGCCGTCCTGGCCCTCTCACCGGCGACGGCGGCCCGCTCGCCGTGCTGGTGGTCCTGATCGCCGTCCTGTGGGTGGTTTCGACCGTCCGGCACCTGCGAACCCCGGCCGGGCGGCGGTGACCGTCCGGCTGCTGCCCGGTTCAGCCGGCCCGGAGCACCGCCGCGCCGTTCACGCGGTCCGCGGCCAGGTGCGCGAGCGCCTGATCCGCGTCGGCCAGCGCGTAGGGCACGGTGCTGACGCTGAGGCGGTGCGTTCCGGCGAAGTCCAGGAACTCCCGCGCGTCATCGCGCGTGTTCGCCGTGACACTGCGCACTTGCCGCTCTTGGAACAAGTGCTGCTGGTAGTTCAAGGGCGGGATGTCGGACAGGTGGATGCCCGCGATGGCCAGCGTCCCGCCGCGGTCGAGCGCGGCCAGCGCGGGCAGCACGAGCTCGCCCGCGGGCGCGAACAGGATCGCCGAGTCGAGTGGTTCCGGCGGTGGGTCGGCGGCTTCCCCGGCTGACGCCGCCCCCAGCTCGAGTGCCAGCTCGCGCGCGTCGGCGCTGCGCGTCATGACGTGCACGGTGGTACCGCGGGCGATTGCCACCTGGGCGGTCAGGTGCGCACTGCCGCCGAAGCCGTAGATGCCGAGACGGCCGCCTTCGGGCAGCTCCGCCCGCAGGAGCGCGCGGTAGCCGATCAGCCCGGCGCACAACAGCGGCGCCAGCTCTTCGTCGGTGTACCCGCCGGGCAACGGCAACGCATACGCCGCCGGGACGACCGAGTACTCGGCGTACCCGCCGTCGGCGTCCCAGCCGGTGTACCGCGACTCCGGGCACAGGTTCTCCCGGCCGCGCCGGCAATAGCGGCAGCGCCCGCAGGTCGCGCGCAGCCACGCGATCCCCACCCGGTCCCCGGCCGCGAAGCCCGTGACGTCCGTGCCGAGCGCCACGACCTCGCCGACCACCTCGTGCCCCGGGATCACCCCCGGCCGGTGCACCGGCAGGTCGCCCTCGGCGACGTGCAGGTCCGTCCGGCACACCCCGCACACGAGCACCCGCACCAGCAGCTCGCCGGCGGCGGGCCGCGGCACCGGCGCCCGCACCGCCTCCAGCGGCCCGGTCGCCATCGGGCCGGGGCGCGAGACACGCCAGGCGGCCATGGTCGTCGGCACGTTCATCCATCCTCCTCGGCTCGCGGGATGTCCCGAGTCACGATGCGCCGCCGGCCGCGGTGGCGCGACGTGCCCTGGTCCTCCCGGCCGGGGACGTTAGGCCCTTCTTCCCCTCCGGCACAGCCGCGAAGGTGGGATCACCCCGCGACTCCAGGAGCGCCTCCATGTCCCGAACGGCCCGGTCCGGCCCGCCGCCCACGCCCGCACCGAAACCGGAGCCGCCACGGCGTTCACGTGCCGGCAGCTGGCTGCTCACCGCCATCGGCCTGGTGATCCTCGCTGTGCTCGTGGTGCCCGCCTTCCTGACGCCCACCGCGCCGTCGATGACCTACACCGAGTTCCTGTCCGAAGTGGACGCCGGGCACGTCGAGTCGGTGACGGTCGACGACCAGGGCGCGGTCGGCGGGAAGCGGCGCGGCGGCGCGGCGTTCACCAGCCGCATCCCCACGGCACTCGAGCCGGGGCAGCTGGAAGCGAAGCTGCGCGAAAAGAACGTCGTGATCACCGCCACGAAGGCCGACGGATCACTGCTGACGGGGCTGCTCGGCTACCTGCCGTTCTTCCTGCTGATCGGGTTCCTCGTCTGGGCGGGGATGCGCGCGCAGAAGTCCGCCGGCGGCGGCCTCGGGGTGACCGGGTTCGGCCGCGCGAAGGCCAGAATCATCGAAGCGGAGCGCCTGACCACCCGGTTCGCGGACATCGCCGGGTACGAAGGGGTCAAGCAGGAGATCGGCGAAATCATCGACTTCCTCCGCGACCCGGCGCGCTACGCCGCGGCCGGCGCCACGGGCCCGCGCGGTGTCGTCATGGTCGGCCCGCCCGGTACCGGGAAGACGCTGTTCGCCCGCGCGGTCGCCGGGGAGGCCAGCGTGCCGTTCCTGTCGATCACCGGTTCGGCGTTCGTCGAGATGTTCGTCGGGGTCGGTGCCTCCCGGGTGCGGGACCTGTTCGAAGAGGCCCGGACGCGGGCGCCGTCGATCATCTTCATCGACGAGATCGACGCCGTCGGCGGCCGGCGCGGCATCGGTGGCGGTCTCGGCGGGCACGACGAACGCGAGCAGACGCTCAACCAGCTGCTGGCCGAGATGGACGGCTTCGACCAGAGCAGCGGCGTCGTCGTGCTCGCGGCCACCAACCGGCCGGAGACCCTCGACGCGGCGCTGCTGCGGCCCGGCCGGTTCGACCGGCAGGTGACCGTGCCGCTGCCCAACCAGGCCGAGCGCGCGGCCATCCTGGCCACGCACATCGACGGCAAGCACCTCGACCCGGACGTCGACCTCGGCATCACCGCCCGGGGCACCCCGGGTTTCTCCGGCGCCGACCTCGCCAACCTGGTCAACGAGGCGGCGATCAACGCCGACCGTGACGACCGCACGGTGCTGACCGCGGCCGACCTCGCGGCCGCCCGCGACCGGGTGCTGCTCGGCCGGCGCGACAGCTCCAACGCGCTGCTGCCCGAGGAGCGGCACTCGGTGGCGGTGCACGAGTCCGGGCACGCGCTGGTGGCGGCACTGTGCGAGCACGCCGACCCGGTGACGAAGGTGACGATCCTGCCGGCCGGCATGGCGCTGGGCGCGACCGAGCAGCTGCCGGAGGCCGAACGGCACCTCTACCGCGAAAGCCACCTCGCGGACCTGCTCGCCGTCCGCCTGGGCGGCCGGGCGGCCGAACTCGTGGTGTTCGGGGAAACCTCGACCGGGGCGGCGAACGACCTCGCCGGCGCGACGGCGCTGGCGGCGAAGATGGTGACCGAGTACGGGATGTCGCCCGAACTGGGCCCGGTCGGCTACCGCGCGGCCGAGGAACAGCCGGAGCTGCAGGGCCGGCCGTATTCCGAACAGACCCAGCGGGCGGTCGACGAGGAGATCGCCCGGCTGGTACGTGCGGCGCAGGACCGAGCGGCAGGCCTGCTGCGGCGGCATCGGGCCGCCCTCGACGCGCTCGCCGGGCGGCTGCAGGAGCACGAGACCGTCGACGGGACCGTAGTGCTCGCCGTGCTGCGGGAAGAGGCCGCGGTGGTGACCGCCGGAAGTCCCCTTCGCGAAGGACTTCCGGCCGCAGCGAACGGCCACTCAGCAGCCCTACGGTCGGCGCACGACAGCCGGACCGGGAGCCGCCGATGAACACGCCGCACCAACCGATCGTCACCGGGATCGACGGGTCGGGCGAGGCGCTCGACGCCGTCCGCTGGGCAGCCCGTGCCGCCCGGCTGCGGGATGTCCCGCTCGAAATCGTGCACGCCCTGGACTTCCCGGCGCTGCTGGCCGGCGGGGTTGTCCCGCCGCCGGAGGAGATGAAGGACACCCTCCGCGCGCACGGGCGCCGCTACCTGCGGGCGGCGCAGGAGATCGCCGAAGCGCAAGGCGCGACCGCGGTGGCCACGCGGCTGGATCCCGACCGGGCCGCGCAGGCCCTCATCCAAGCGTCGCGCACGGCGGCGCTGGTCGTGGTCGGCTCCGGTGGCCGCGGCCGGCTCACCGGCCTGCTCGCCGGCTCGGTCGCCTCGGCCGTCGGCGCGCACGCTGCCTGCGACGTGGTGGTGGTCCGCGGCGACTCCTGGGACGACCCGGAGGCGGCGAGCCGGCCGGTCGTGGCCGGGATCGACGGCAGCGAGCCCAGCGCCCGCATCCTCGCGGCGGCAGTCGCCGAGGCCCACGTGCGGAAGGTCCGCCTGGTCGTGGTCCACGCGTCCGCGGACGAACCGCGCCCGGAAACCGATCCGCACCTGGACCAGCGGTCCGCCACCGAGGCCGGCGAGCAGCTGCTGGGCGAGCTCACCGGCGAACACGACACCGGCGGCATCACCGTCGAACGGGTGGTCGTCCGCGGTCACCCGCGTCGCGAGCTGATCGAGCGCAGCGCGGCCGCACAGCTCGTCGTGCTCGGCGACCGCGGCCGCGGCGGCTTCCCCGGTCTGCTGTTGGGATCCACCGGCCAGGCACTGCTGCACAACGCGGCGTGCCCGGTGTACCTGGTCCGCACCGCCGACTCTGGGATACGACTACAAGTGAGGCACACCATGGACACCGACCCCGGATTCGCACCGGCGGCCAACGCCGAGGCGCCGTCGTCCAGCCGCCGGCGGCACGACGGCGTCGCCACCGCGCACGATCGCTGAGCCGATGGTGCGCAGCCGGTTGTACCGCAGCGGCGTCCTCGAGCGGGAGGACTTCCCCGCCGCCGAAGCCGCCCGTCATCTCACCGATCCCTCGGTGACGCTGTGGCTCGACCTGGACGCTCCCGCCGCCCACGACCTGGCCGCGCTCGCCACCGAGCTGGGGCTGCACCCGCTGGCCGTGGCGTCCGTTCTCGACGAGGACCACCAGCGCCCCAAGTTCGTCCGCTACGACCGGCACTCGTTCCTCGCCGCGTACACGGTGCGCGTGACCGACGACGCCCTGGCTGCTTCGGAGCTGGACGCGTTCGTCACCGACCGTGTGCTGATCACGGTGCACCGCAACAACACCACCGACATCGACGCGCTCGTGACGCGCTGGGACACCACACCGGACCTGGCCAAGAACGGCGCCGCGTTCCTGCTGCACGGCCTGCTCGACTACGTCGTCGACGGCCACCTCGACGCCGTCCAGGCCCTGGACGAGCAGGTCGAGGCCCTCGAAGACCTCGTGTTCGCCGACCACGCCGACCCCACGGAGCTGCAGCGCCGGTCCCTGACGCTGCGCCGGAGCCTCGGCCGCCTGCGCCACCTGGCGGGGCCGATGCGCGAGATCGTCGCCGCCCTGATGCGCCGCGACGACACGCTCCTGCCGTACTTCCAGGATGTTTACGACCACGTCCTGCGCGTCACGGAGTGGACGGAGTCCCTGCGCGAGCTGATCGCAACGATCCGCGAGACGCAGCTGAGCATCCAGGCCAACCGGCTGAACACGATCATGAAGAAGGTGACCAGCTGGGCGGCGATCATCGCGGTGCCGACCGCGATCACCGGGTTCTACGGCCAGAACATCCCGTACCCGGGCTTCGGCTCGGCTTCGGGCGTGTGGGTCTCGACGCTGGCCATCCTGATCATCTCGGCGACGCTGTACGCGCTGTTCAAGCGCCGCGACTGGCTTTGACGGTGTACCGGTGCCAGAGCAGCTTGTCCGTCTCCACCACCGCGAACGCCGTCACCGAAGCCCCGGCCACCCACAGCCACGAGACGACCCCGACCGGCGCCGTGTGGAACCACGTGTTCATCACCGGCACGTACGTCAGCAACAGCTGCAACCCGGCCGTCAACCCCAGCCCCAGCAGGAACATCCGGCTGTGCCCCGGCCACGCGCGCAGCACCGGCCGATCCAGCGACCGGCAGCTCAGCAGGTAGGCCGCCTGCACACCCACGAACACGTTGACGGCCGTCGTCCGTGCCTCGGCCAGCGAAGCGGAGAGACCGAGCTGCAGGCGATACGCAGCGAAAGCCGCCACCACCAGCAACAGCGACACGAGCACCACCCGCCGCAGCAGGGAGGCGGTGAACAACGGCCGCTCGGGTGGGCGCGGCGGGCGTTCCATGATGCCGTGCTCGGTCGGCTCGAACGCCATCGTCAGGCCCAGGAACACCGCCGTCGTCATGTTGATCCACAGGATCTGCACCGGGACGATCGGCAGCGTCGCGCCCAGCAGGATCGCCACCAGGACCACCATGCCCTCGCCGATGTTCGCCGGCAGCGTCCACGCGATGAACTTGCGCAGGTTGTCGAACACGCCGCGGCCCACCCGCACGGCCGCCTCGATCGACGCGAAGTCGTCGTCGGTCAGCACCATGTCCGCCGCCTGGCGGGCCGCGTCGGTGCCGCCCGCGCCCATCGCGACGCCGATGTCCGCGCGGCGCAGGGCCGGGGCGTCGTTCACCCCGTCACCGGTCATCGCGACCACGTGCCCGCGCCGCTGCAACGCCCGGACCAGGTCGAGCTTCTGCCCCGGCGACACGCGCGCGAACACCTGCGTGCCCGCGACCGTTTCGTCGAACTCGTTCTCCGGCACGGCGGCCAGCTCGGCGCCGGTGAGGACCCGGCCGGCAGCCAGACCGACCTCAACGGCGACCGCGCGGGCCGTGCCGGCGTGGTCGCCGGTGATCATCTTGACGTCGATGCCCGCGCTCCGGCAGGCCGCGACCGCGGTGACCGCTTCCGGCCGCGGCGGGTCGTGCATGGCCTGCAGGCCCAGCAGCACCGGCGTGGTCCCCGGCGTCACGCGGGCGAAGGCCAGCACCCGCAGGCCCTGCGCGGTCAGTGAGGCGTGCACCCGGTCCAGGGCATCGCGGTCGAGCGGACGCACGACACCACCGGGCACCACCTCGGCCTCGCAGCGGGCCGCAACCTCCTCGACCGCGCCCTTGAGGTAGGAAACACCGCCGTGGACCGTCGTCATCGTCCGGGTCTCGGACTCGAACGGCACGGTGTCCGTGCGCGGCGCGGCCGCCCGGATCGCGGCGGGGTCCAGGCCCGCCGCGATCGCCGAGCCGAGCAACGCGATCTCGGTCGGGTCTCCTTCGTCGAGTTCCGCGTCGTTGCACAGGACTCCCGCCACCAGGCACTCCCGCAGCGTCTCCCCCGCCTCGGTCGGCGAAACCGGTGCCCCCGCCGCCGCGAGGGCCGTCACCGTCATCCGGTTGCGGGTCAGCGTGCCGGTCTTGTCGGTGCAGATCACCGTCGTGCCGCCGAGGGTTTCGACCGCGGGCAGGTGCCGCACGATCGCGCCGCGCCGCGACATCCGCACGACGCCGATGGCCAGCACGATCGCGACCGCGGCCGGCAGGCCCTCGGGAATCGCGCCCACTGCAAGGGCGACCACGGCGGTGAACATCTCCGGCGCCGGTGTGCCCCGCGCGACGCCGAGCACGAAGGCCGCGGCCGAGACCGCGACGATCACCACGCTCAGCTGCTTCGAGAACCGGGCGAGCTTGCGGGTGAGCGGCGTTTCCACGACCTGGGCGGTGGCGACCAGGTGCTGGATCCCACCCAGCTGGGTTGCGCCGCCGGTCGCGGTGACCAGC
This sequence comes from Amycolatopsis sp. Hca4, assembly GCF_013364075.1. Taxonomy (GTDB): domain Bacteria; phylum Actinomycetota; class Actinomycetes; order Mycobacteriales; family Pseudonocardiaceae; genus Amycolatopsis. The sequence continues at coordinate 10,367,815 of NZ_CP054925.1, read as the reverse complement.
CCACGCGCCTGCCCCCGGGTGACCAGTGTCCCCGAGTAGGCCGAGCCGGTGCGGTCGGCGACCGCAGCCGACGGCGCTACCACGCCGGTGGCCTTCACCACCGGCACGGACTCGCCGGTCAGCGCGGACTCGTCGACCTCGGCCAGGTGCACCTCGATCAGCCGGAGGTCGGCGGGCACCCGGTCGCCCGCGGCGAGTTCCACGACATCGCCCGGCACCAGCCGGGCCGCGGGGACGCGCTGCGGGACCCCGTCCCGGACGACCGTGGCCGTCGCCGGGACCATCCGGGACAGTGCCTCCAGGGCCCGCTGGGCCCGGGATTCCTGGACGAAGCCGACGACGGCGTTGAGCAGGACCACCCCGGCGATCACGCCGGCGTCGACGTGCCCGCCGAAGACCCACGTCACCACACCCGCGAGCAGCAGGACGTAGATGAGTGGGTTGTGGAACTGCGCCAGAAACCGCCGGATCGGCCCGGGCCCGGCGGGCACGCGCACGACGTTGTCGCCGAAGCGCGCCAGCCGCGCTTCGGCCTCGGCTGTGCTCAGCCCCCGCTCCGGGTCGACGTCGAGCTGCTCGGCGACGTTGGTCACGGGCAGCGCGTGGAACTCCGCCGTGCCGGTCACTGTTCCGGAACTCACTGTGCCGCCTCCAGGCTCTCGTCTTCGGTTCCCCGGGTCGCCGCGGCGAGCCGGGCGGCGAACTCCGCCGGAGTGGCCGACACCGCCCGCAGCGCACGCTGCCGGACCGCACCGCTGCCCCGGTCCGCGAGCGCAGCCCACCCCCGGTGCACCACCTCGAGATCGCCGGCCTCCTCGAGTGCGGGACGGACGTGCGCCAGCAGCCGCGTGGCGCCGGCCCGGTCGAGGCCGTGCCGGGCAGCGGCCCGGAGCGACCGGGCGAGGGCCACGTCGGACGGCTGCGGCCCCACCTCGCCCCGCAACGCCGTGGTCACGAGGGCCCGCACCAGCCCGGCGAGCACGACGGCGTCGGCGACGTCGAGGCAGACATCGGCGATGCGTACTTCCACGGTCGGGTGGCGCGGCGACAGGCGGGCGTAGAAGTACACCCCGCGGGCGTCCGGCGCGGCACCGCTGCCGATCGCCTCGGCGACGGCGGCGTCATACTCGGCGACGTCGAGCCACGCGGCGGGCGGCCGGGCCGTCGGCCAGCGGGACCAGAGCGGGTACCGCGTGCTCGCCCACCCGGAGTCGGCGCCGTCGACATAGGGCGAGTTCGCGGTGAGGCCCAGCAGGACACCCAGCCACGGCCGCAGCCCGGCGAGCGCACGCAGGCCCGCGGCCCGCGACGGGATGCCGACGTGGACGTGGCAGGCGCAGGTGCCGGCGCCTGCCACCAGCGCGGGAAAGAGCGCGGCCAGCCGTTCGTACCTCGGTTCGGCGGTGACCAGCGGCACGGTGCCGAAAGGCGCGACGGCGGTGGCCACGGCCAGGCACCCCGTATCCGCGGCCGCCTCGCCCACCCGGCGGCGCAGCCGCGTCAGGTCCGCGCGGACCTCGCCGAGCGAGTGGCACACGCTCGTCACGGTTTCGATCTGGAAGCGCAGGAACTCCGGGACGACGCCGGGCTCCCCGCGCAGCGCCGCCAGGATGCGGGGAGCTGCCGGGACGGCCGCCCCGGTGTGCGTGTCCAGCAGCACGAACTCCTCCTCCACGCCGACCGCCGGGGCGTCCGCCACGGCTTCAGGTGGCGGCGCGGACCAGCGCCGCCCCGAGCGCCGCGCCCCACGCCTCGGCTCGTTCCGGTTCACCGGGTTCCGGGCCGATGTCGATCGGTGTCGTTCCGACGAAGAAGCTCTCCGCCGGCAGGACGAGCCGGCACCCGCGACGGCGCAGCCGCTTGGCCGCCCCGAGCGACGCGGCCCCGGTGAACACGCGGGGCTTGTCGATCCGGGTGTCGAAGGCCGCGGCGGCCAGCCCGGCCGGCACCACGTCGAGCGCGTCCAGCCACTCCCGGATGCCCGTCGACGAGTGTGCCGGGTAGTCCACCTGGTCCGCGGCCGACTTGCGGGTGGCCGGGCGGCTCATCCCGTGCACGTGGGTGGGGCCGCCGACGACCAGCAGGTCGACGCCGGTCAGGTCCCGGGGCGCTTTGTCGACGTTGACCACTTCCGCCGGGGCCGACACGGCCAGTCCCTTGCCGATCGCCTTGGCCACCTCCTCGGTGGCGCCGAACATGGACTCGAAGACGACGAGGATCCGCATGTCCGCTCCTTTCAGTGGTCGAGCCGGACGGGTTTGCGGGTCAAGGCTTCGATGTCGCCGGCCGCGCATTCGAGCAGGTTGTGGGCCAGGTCGCTCAGCGCGCGCGAGGCGGCCAGCTCGTCGCCGATCTCGGGCACGGCGGTGTCGGCGGGGTTGAGCCGCGCAATGCCGGTCCCGGAAACCCGGGTGTCGTCGGCCGTGTGCAGCCGGGCGGTGGCCCGGGTGCGGCCGTCGTCGTCTTCGTCGATGTGCACTTCGACGTGCCAGCGCTTCTCCTGCATGGTCTCTCCTCAGGTTTCTTCGGGCACCATTTCGATGGCGCCGCAGGGACATTCGGCGACGCAGATCCCGCAGCCCTTGCAGTAGTCGAGATCGATCGCGTACCGCTCCCCCGGTTCGAGCTTCAGCACCGCGTTGTCCGGGCAGACGCCGTAACAGTTGTCGCATTCGAAGCAGTTGCCGCAGGACAGGCAGCGGCGTGCCTCGAACAACGCCGTCGACGCGTCGAGCCCGCCCTTGATCTCGTCGAACGTCGACACGCGCCGGGACAGGTCCAGGTGCGGCCGGACGGTCCGGTCGGCGTCGCTGTAGTACCAGGTGTTGAGGTTGTCGAAGGTCGCCTCGCGCCGCGTCGGCGGCTCGGAGACGGCCTGCCCGCGCAACCACGCGTCGATTTCGCGGGCCGCCTTGGCCCCGTGGCCCACCGCGACGGTCGCCGTCCGACCCGAGGGCACCATGTCCCCGCCGGCGAAGATGCCCGGGTGCCCGGTCGTCATGCCGGGGCCGACGCGCACGACGCCGTCGGCGCGCTCCACGTCCGGGAGCTCGTCCACCAGGGACAGATCGGTGTCCTGGCCGAGGGCCAGCACGACGGTGTCGGCGGCGAGCCGTTCGAACTCGCCGGTCGGCTGCGGGAACCCGGACTCGTCCAGGCGCATCTTCTGGACGGTGATGCCTTCGCCGTCGATCTCGCTGATCGTCGACAGCCAGCGCATCGACACGCCTTCTTCGACCGCCTCGGTCACCTCGGACTCGTGCGCGGGCATCTGCGCTCGCGTCCGGCGGTAGACGACGACGGGGTCGGTGGCGCCGAGCCGCTTGGCCGTGCGGGCGGCGTCCATCGCGGTGTTGCCGCCGCCGTAGACGGCGACCCGGCGGCCGAGCAGTGGCTGCTCCCCGGTTTCCACGTCGTGCAGCAGCGAAATCGCGTCGAGGACGTGCGCGGTGTCGCCCGCCGGGATGTAGGCGCGCTTGCCGACCTGGGCACCGACGGCGAGGAAGACGGCGTCGAACCCGGCTTTCGCCGCCACGACGTCGGTGACCCGGCTGTTCTGCTCGAAGACGACGCCCATGTCGGCGATCCGGCGGATCTCGGCGTCGAGGACTTCGCGCGGCAGCCGGTAGCGCGGGATGCCGTAGCGCATCATCCCGCCGGGAGCGGCTTCGGCGTCGCGGACGACGACAGCGTGCCCGAGCCGGGCCAGATGGTGGGCGGCGGACAGGCCCGCCGGGCCCGCGCCGACGACGAGCACCCGCTTGCCGCTCGGCTCGGCGACCGGGATCGTCCAGCCCTGCTCGATTCCCTCGTCACCGAGGAACCGTTCGATCGAGTTGATCCCGACGGCTTCGTCGAGCTGGCCGCGGTTGCAGGCACTCTCGCACGGCCGGTAGCAGATCCGGCCGAGCACCGCGGGCAACGGGTTGTCGGCCATGATGCCGCGCCACGCGGTCTCGTAGTCGCCGGATTCGGCGTGGTAGAGCCACTTCTGGATGTCCTGGCCGGCCGGGCAGGCCTGGTTGCACGGCGGCAGCAGGTCGACGTAGACCGGCCGTTCGGAACGCCAGGCGCCGGTCTTGTTCGCCCGGCTCGAGCCGACGTCGAGGGTGATCGCGAACGGCTTCTCGTGCTCCATCAGGCCTCCTCGAGCAGGGCGAACCGGCGGATGTTGCGGTCGGCGAGCGCCTGGATCTTCTCGATGACGTCCGTGCGCGGCGGGTCGCCGAAGAGGTGGGCGTACCGGGTCTGCCGCCGCAGGTAGTCCTCGACCGGCACCCGGTGCCGGATCTTCGAGGTCGCGACGATCTCACCGTGCTCGGCTTCGAACACCGGGAAGATCCCGCTTTCTTTCGCCAGCCGCGCGATCCGGATCGTGTCGTGGGAAGCGCTGCCCCAGCCGAGCGGGCACGGCACCAGGACGTGCAGGTAGCGGGCGCCGCGGAACTCCATCGCCCGGGTCACCTTGGCTTCGAGGTCGCGCAGGTCGGCGACGGTCGCCGTGGCCACGTACGGGATCTCGTGGGCCAGCGCGATCATCGGCACGTTCTTGCCCTGCCCGAATACCGCACCCGGCTCCGCGCCGACCGCCGGGGTGGTGGCCGTGCGGGCGGCCGGCGGCGTCGCGCCGGAGCGCTGGACGCCGGTGTTCATGTACGCCTCGTTGTCGTAGCAGATGTACAGCACGTCGTCGTTCCGCTCGAACATCCCGGACAGGCAAGCGAAGCCGATGTCGACGGTCCCGCCGTCGCCGCCCTGCCCGACCACGCGGACATCCGTGCGGCCCTTGGCCTTCAGCGCCGCGGCCACCCCGGTCGCGACGGCCGGCGCGTTGCCGAACAGCGAGTGCAGCCACGGGATCCGCCACGACGTCTCGGGGTACGGCGTCGAGAAGACCTCCAGGCACCCGGTGGCGTTGACCGCCACCATCCGGTTCCCGGTCGCGCGCATGGCCGCGTCGAGTGCGTACCGCGCGCCCAGCGCCTCACCGCAGCCCTGGCACGCCCGGTGGCCGCAGTCGATCGAGTTGATCCGCTGCCGGCCGGACTGCACACTGCGCTGGTCGTCGCCGAGCAGCCGGCCACCGACCGCGAAGCTGCCGGTCTGGTAGAACTTGATCGGCGTCACCGCCATCTGTCATCACCCGATTCGCGAGGCGACCGCGCCGAGGTCGCGCAGGAGGTTTTCGGCCGTCGGACCCGACCGGCGGCCTGCCGCGAGGCGGCCCAGCTCCCGGTCGATCAGCGAGCGGTCGAGGTCGAGGAAGGTCAGCGGCGGCAACCGGTCCGCCTCCCGCAGCACCCGGCTCAGGGACTTTTTCGTGATCGCCCGCCCGCCCAGACCCGCGATGACGGCGTGGATCTCGGCCGCCGGAGCCGCCGCCACGACGTTCTGCGTGACGATCCCGCCGACGCCGGGCTCGAAGGCCCGTTCCAGCACGACGACGCGTCGGGCGTGGCCGATCGCCGCGCGCACCGCATCGGCGGGGAACGGCCGGAAGCACGTCAGCCCCAGCACACCGACGCGCAGGCCGTCATCGCGCAGTGCGTCGACGGTGTCCTTCAGCGTGCCCAGCACCGAGCCGAGCGCGACGACGATCGTGTCGGCGTCTTCGGTGCGGTACGAACGGGTCAGGCCGCCGGAGTTGCGGCCGAACGCCTCGGCGAACCGGTCGGCAACGTCCGGGACGACGTCGAGCGCCTCCATCAGGCGGGCGTGCCCGAGGTAGCGCACCTCGGTGAACGCCTCCGGCCCGACCATCGCGCCGATCGACGACGGCTCGGCCGGGTCCAGGACCTGGCGCGGCTCGTACGGCGGCAGGAACGCGTCGACCGCGTCCTGGCCGGGGACGTCCACCGGCTCCCAGGCGTGGGTCAGCACGAAGCCGTCCATGCACACCATCACCGGCGTGGACAGCTCCTCGGCGATCCGGAACGCCTGGACGTGCAGGTCCGCGGCCTCCTGGTTGGTTTCGGCGTAGAGCTGGATCCAGCCGGCGTCGCGCAGGGCCATGCTGTCGCTCTGGTCGTTCCAGATGTTGATCGGTGCCCCGATCGCCCGGTTGGCCACCGTCATCACGATCGGCAGGCCCAGGCCGGCGGCGTTGAACACCGCCTCGGTCATGTACAGCAGGCCCTGGCTGGCGGTCGCGGTGTAGGCCCGCGCCCCGGCGGCGGACGCGCCGATGGCCACGGACATCGCGGCGAACTCCGACTCGACGTTGACGAACTCGCACGGCGCGAGCGTCCCGGACTTCACCAGTTCGGCAAGGCCCTCGACGATGTGCGTCTGCGGCGAGATCGGGTAGGCGCAGACGACCTCCGGCCGGCACGACGCCACGGCTTCGGCGACGGCCCGGGAGCCCTCAATCTGCCTGAGCACCGGCCAGCTCCTCCCGTTCGGCGCGCACGAATTCGTAAGCCACGGTCGCCGCGGCGAGGTTGCCTTCGACCGCCGGGCCGCGGAACCGGCCGGAAATGGCCGACAGCACACTCGCGAGGCCGACGATCCCGGTCAGGGCGGCGAACCCGCCGAGCAGCGCGGCGTTCGGCACCGGGCGGCCGAGGTGCTCGCGGGCCAGCTCGGTCGCCGGGACGACGAGCAGCCGCTCGGGCCGGAACCCCTCGGTGAACTCGGCCAGCCCCAGTTCGGCGAAGCCGTGGGCGGAATTGATCAGCAGGTAGCCGCCGGGACCGAAGCCTTCGAAAACGTTCACCTGGTGCAGCAGCGTGGCGTCCTGGACGATCAGCACGTCGGGCGCGACGATCGGCTCCCGCGTGCGGATGACCGCGTCGGAGATCCGGCAGAACGAGACGACCGGCGCGCCGGTGCGTTCCGAGCCGAAGCTGGGGAACGCCTGCGCGTGCCGCCCTTCGGTGAACGCGGCCACCGACAGCAGCTCGGCCGCGGTCACCACGCCCTGGCCCCCGCGGCCGTGGATGCGCACTTCGGTGACATCGGGGCTTCGCCCCGGGCCGGGGGCTTCGCCACCCGGACCCCCGAAGGACATGGTGGGGCTCATGCGCTTGGGTACTTGGCGAGGATGTCCCGCAGCGCCGAGACGAACCGCAGGGATTCGTCGTGGTCGCGCTGCCAGACGTTGCGGCCGAAGATCAGCCCGGTCGCGCCGGCTTCCATGGCTTCGCGGGCTTTCTCCAGCATGGCGTCATCGCCGGCCTTGCTGCCGCCCGACACCAGCAGCAGCGTCCGCCCGGCCGACCGGACCACCGCGTCGATCGCCTCCTGGCCGGTGATTTCCCGTGCGTAGGCGCCGGGCACGTTGTCGATCTTCGCCGGGCGCGGGAAGTTGACCTTGACGACGTCGGCGCCGAGTTCGGACGCGGTCCGGGCGGCGTAGTCGACGGCGTAGAACGAGTCGCGGCCGCCCTTGGCTTCGATGGCCGAGCCGCGCGGGTAGGCCCAGACGACGAGCGGCATGCCGAGCCGGTGCGCGTCGGCGCGGACCTGCCGCAGCTGCGCGAAGTCCTGCTCCTGCGCCGGAGTTCCGACGTAGAGGGTGTAGCCGACGGCGTCGGCGCCGAGCCGGACCGCGTCTTCGACGCTGCCGTGCAGCGGGGACAGGGCCTCGGCGTCGGAGGGGATCTCGGTCTTGCCGTTGAGCTTCAGCACCAGGGGCAGCTCGCCCGCGTAGTCCCAGTAGAACTTTTCCGCCAGCCCGATCTGGATCGCGATGCCGTTGAAACCGCCCTCGACCGCCAACTTGAGGATGTACTTCGGGTCGCCCGCGGCCGGGTTGGCGAAGAAATCACGGGGACCGTGCTCCAGGCCCTGATCGTAGGGCAGGAAGAACGCGGTGCCGTTGCGGAGACCGTGCTCGTGCAGGATGCGGTGCAGCCGGGTCTTCTTGCCGGTGTTCAGCCCGAGCTCGGCCAGCGGGGGACGGTGCGCCATGACGGCCTCCGGAGTCGCTGATTTCGTGTGCGCCCAGCAAATCGCGGGCGGGTGACCACCACCGCGGGCGAACGCCACCGGCACCGGGGCCCTCGGTCACCCGCGCAGGGGACCATCGGCTCTGGGGCCGGCGGGCGACCGGCGGTGAGACTTCGCCGCATGAAGGTCGACGAACTGCTCGCGAAGGCGAAGGACGGGCTGGAGACCAGGATGGTCTACGGCGAGCCGTACGAGGTCGACGGCGTCACGGTGATCGTGGCGTCGGCCGTCGGCACCGGCGGTGGTGGCGGCGACAGCCGTGACGAGAAGGGCCGCTCCGGCGAAGGCGGCGGGTTCGGGCTGTCGGCCAAGCCGGTCGGGGCCTACGTCATCAAGGACGGCAAGCTCCGCTGGGAGCCGGCGGTCGACGTGAACCGCCTGCTGGCGACCCTCGGCGCGGTCGCGGTCGCCGCCCTCTTCGTCGCCACGCGGTTGGTGAAGTACCGGGCTTCCCGCGAGACCGGGGAGTCCTGACGCGGCTACCCGGCCGGGTGGTCTTCCTTCCCGGCGGACCGGACCTGTTCGGTGAGCGCCTCGGTCAGGGCGCCGGGCTGAGCGGCGCGCTCTCGCAGTCCCTGGGCGACCCTGGCGAGGACGACGGTGAACTCGCGGATGTGCTCGGGTTCCGAGTGCGCGACCGCCTGGTAGACGTCGGCCGAGAACAGCGCGAAACTCGCTTGGATGGCCGCCCGGCCGCCGGAGGTCAGGACGACCAGGACACTGCGCCGGTCGGTCGGGTGCCGCTCGCGGCGGGTGTAGCCGGCCGCTTCGAGGCGGTCGAGCAGCGCGGTCACGCTCGCCGAAGCGATACCCAACCGCTTCACCAGCGCGGACGGCGGCAACGGCCCCTCGTGCAGCAATTCGCCCAGCACCGCCGCTTCGTGCACGCCGACCCCGAAGGCCGACGCCATGGCACGCCGATATTCGTCGGTGGCCACGATCACCGCTCTCAGCTGCTCAGCCAGACGTTCCATACCCCACAACCCACAAGATCAATTCCAAAATATCTCGTTAAACTAGATTCTAGCTCATCTAGTCTCCCGGCGCCCGTGCCTCGCCGCGTCAGCCTTCTCGTGCCGCACAGGCGATCTTCCGCATCGTTCGCGCAAAGATAGGGCAACGCCCGGCGCGCCCCGCACCCGCCACGCCGACCGGAAGAAAACGGCCACCGGACAGCCGAACGCGGCGAAGATTCTCCGCTGCCGAAATAGACCACAGCCGAGAATCACGACGCCGTCCACCCCGCAGCTTCGTTGCCGCGCAGGAAGCGCGCAAAAACGGCCGGACACTTTCCGACTCCGATAAATCGACGCGCGAAATCAACGCCGAGATACCACAAAACAAAGAAATTTCATTGATGCATCCGGCAGCGAATCGGCTCCCGCCTCGTTAACCTGGCCACAGCACGCCGTTTTCGAGGAGATCCACCGATGTCCGACACCCTCTTCCCGGAACCCGCCGCCCCGCAGCCGGAAGCCGCCCTCCTCCGCCGCGAACGCAACCGCTGGCTGCGTCACGAAGCGAACCTGCTCCTGGGCCGCCGCCCGGCGGACGAGCCCGAGGCGCAACAGGCCCGCACCGCACACCTCGTGCTCACCTACGCACTGGCGATCGTCGAGCAACGGCCCGCCGTCATCGGGTCCTTCGCCGATCTCACCCGGCCGTACCGAGACCGGAGCTGAACCCGCGCTCGGGCAGTTCGGCCGGCGCCGGGCGCGCCGACGGCACCGGCAGGTAGCGCAGGCACACGAGGGCGATGTCGTCCCGGGCCGGGGTGTCCCCCACCAGCACGTCGACGAGGCCGTCGCACAGGTCCTCCGGCGCGGCCCTGGCGTACCGGGTCGCCGCGGCCAGCAGCCCGGCGAACGCCTCGTGCGGGGGCAGCCGGTTCTGCTCGATCAGCCCGTCGGTGTAGCAGACGAGCGCGGAGCCCGGCAGCACGGTGAGTTCGGCTTCCGGGCGCCCGTGCCGCGGCGGCAGGCAGAGCAGCGGCGACCGGGCCCCGTCCAGCAGGGCGACCGTGCCGTCCGGGGCGACGAGCACCGGCGGCGGGTGCCCGGCGGCCGCGTAGCGGAACCGGCCCGTCACCGGGTCCAGCTCGGCGACCAGCGCGGACGCGTGCTCGGCGCCGGCCGTGCGCCCGGCGACGAGGTCCAGCCGGTCCAGGACCGCGGCGGGGCGGAGACCGGCGAGGATGAGCCCGGTCGCCGCGCTGCGCATCTGCCCCATCACCGCGGCCGCCGGCAGGCCGTGGCCCACGACGTCCCCGATGGTGACCGTGAGGTGTCCGTCCGGCAGGGTGACCAGGTCGTACCAGTCGCCCCCGATCGAGAGGTTCCGCTCGCTCGGCCGGTACCGCGCGGCGGCCGCCACCCCACGCGGGAGGGCCGGCCGCTGCGGGAGCTGGCTGGTCTGCAGCGTCCAGGCGACCGACCGTTCGCGGTCCGCGACCCGCGCCGCGTGCAGCACCAGCCCGGCACGGGCGGCGACGTCCTCCGCCAGCACGAGGTCCTCTCCGGTGAACCGCGGTCCGGAGCCCGGGCGTCCCAGCACGAGCGCGCCGCGCACGGCACCCTCGGCGGTCAGTGGCACGCCGATCAGCGCCCCGGTGCCCTGCGGTTCCCCGGTCGCCAGCACGGTCTTCACGACCGGCAGGCCGTCGCCTGGCGCAGCGGCCGCGGCCGGGTCGCCCGCCGAGACCGCGACCGTGTCGCCCGCTTCGCCGAACTGGGCGACCGCGAAGTCCGCGAACGCCGGCACGAGCGCGTCGGCGAGGCGCTGCGCGCGTTCGGCCGTGGTGCCCGGCGTGCTCAACGTCGACATCAGGTCGCTCATCAGCCGCTGCCGCCGTTCGCCGTCTTCGGCCCGGCGGCGCTGGCGCTGCTCGGCTTCGTACAGCCGCACGCGGTGCACGGCCTGGGCGGCCTGGGCGGCCATCGTCAGCAGCAGGGTGCGCTGGGCACCGGGTCCGGCACCGGGCTCCCGGAAGTAGAGCCCGAGGAACCCGAAGACCGCACCCGTCGTCTCCAACGGCAGGATCGCCGCCGCACCGGTTTCCGCCCCTCCCGGGATCGGGTGGCCGCCGGTGCGGAACAGCGGTTCGCCGTCGCGCACCACGCGGGCCTCCGCCGTCTCGGCCGGGACCGCCGTCCTGCTCACCGGACCGGCTCCGGTGGCGATCCGGGCTTCGAGCCCGCCCCCGTCACCGCGGACCCCCACCGCCGCGGCGGCCAGCGCACCCGCGTGGACGTCGACGAACACCGTCACGATCCGGTCGATCCCGGTCGCCGCGCCCAGCCCGCCCGCCACGGCCTGCAGCAGCCGCGCCCGCTCGTGCGCCGCGTGCTCGGCCTCGGCCACCGATTCCGCGCGGCGCCGTCGTTCCTCCGCGACCGTCGCGCCGCGGACCGCGGCGTCCCGTTCGGTGACCGTCACCGCGAGCACCAGCATGGTGAGCAGCACGACCGCGAGCAGCACCTGCAGGTGGACGAGCCCGGACGCCGGAGCGGCACCGGCCCACGGTCCCCGGCCGGCGGCCGTGGCCGTCGTCGCCACGAAGGCGACCACCACGCCGGCCGCGCTCACGGCCCGCGGTCCCCACCACAGGGCCACCCAGCCGAGCACGACCACGCCGGCGTACCCGGCCACCGCGAGGTCCGCCCAGAACACGAGGACGGCGAGCCCGCCGATCGCGGCCGCCGCCAGGACGCCCCCGGCGCGCCGCACCCCGGCCGGTTCACGGCTGCACCACACGAGCAGCGCCGTGCCGATCACCAGGACCCCCAGCCCGTCGCCGAGCCACCACCGGCCGGCCACGGCCCACCAGCCGTCGGTCGCGCCACCGGTGAGGGTGGCGGTGGTCGCGCCGAGCACCGCGCCCGCGGCCGGACCTCCGAGCACCCCCGCGGCCACGAACCGGGCGAGCCCGCGCCAGGTCCCGGTCGGCCGGGCCGCGCCCAGCAGCAGCGCGCCCAGCACCGGCTCGGCGGTGTTCGCGACGGCGAAGCCGGCCGCGGCGACCGGGCCGAGTCCCTCGGCCAGGTCGACGAGGATTTCCGCGACCGCGACACCGAGGCAGGCGAACCGCCGGAACGGCCGCGGCAGCAGGCACAGCAGGGCCAGGCTGAAGCCCGCCGACGGGAAGAAGGTCGGGCCCCCGCCGCCGGAATCGAGCACGGTGAAGGCGACCTGGGAACCGGCCGCGTACCCGATGGCCGCCACCGCGAACCACAGCGCCGGCTTACCCAGCTTCTCGCCCACCACAGCCACTCCCCGCGCCCCGCGCGGAACACTCTGCTCGACAACGGTCACCCGGGCAATACCCCGTTCGCACCGCAGCCCCGGTCTCCGGGCGGTTCCGCAGCGCGGTGGCCATCGGCTGTCGGACGAGGCGGGCGGAGGTCACCCGTCCGGATGCTCGACCTCCGCGGGCAAGTCGACGATGGGCGGGAGAGCCCGCGGTTCGCGGTCCACCCTGACCGTGGACGGCCGGGCGGCCCGGCCGACCGGGGTCGAGTGCCCGCACCGTCCACATCGGACCACGGCACCGCCGGCGGCCCGGGGGGCGAGGCCGCCGGCGGTGCTTCCTGACTGCGTCACCCCGCGCCGGGGGCGGTGGACCCGGGACGACCCGCTCAGGCTGACATCCCGCATCCGGGCGGCGGAGCCACCGAACGGAGGAGGGATCGCCTGGAGAATTCCGGAAAACGAGAATCGTGGCCGCGGAACGGATGTCGTTTACCCGCCGCTAACCCTCCGCGGACGGGCCGGACACCTGGCGGGACGGGACGCCCGGGCGCAGGCATGATGGCGGCCATGCCACACCGTGTCCTGCTCGCCGACGACGACCGCGCCATCCGGGAATCGCTGCTCCGGGCGCTCGACCTCGAGGGTTACCAGGTCACCGAGGTGTCCGACGGCGTCGGCGCGCTGGCCACGGCCCGGCGGGACGAGTTCGACGTGATCGTCCTCGACGTGATGATGCCCGGCGTCGACGGCCTCGGCGTCTGCCGTGTCCTGCGTGCCGAAGGCGACCTCACCCCGATCCTCATGCTCACCGCCCGCGTCGAAACCCCCGACCGGGTGGCCGGGCTGGACGCCGGAGCCGACGACTACCTGCCCAAGCCGTTCGAGCTCGACGAACTCCTCGCCCGCTTGCGGGCCCTGCTCCGCCGCACGTCGCCGGAGCCGGACGCGCGGCGCACGCTGCGGCTGGGC